>JAZTWL010000157.1:0-16889 GCA_045635845.1 Candidatus Scatosoma sp.
TGAAAAACCCGTCCTTTTGCGCCGCCCGAAAAATTCGGGCGGCGCTGCTTGTTGCACATCAAACTGCGCGCTTGCATAATATAGAATATTATGTTTTTTGCAAAAAGGCAGGAAAAAAGTGTGAAAATATGCAAATATGAAGTCACATTCGTTGACAAAACTGCGCAAAAAGTATTATAATAACGAATAAGGGCAAAAAAGCCCGAAAGGTATTTATATTTTTTGGAGGATAATCAACAAAGATCATGGACCTACCCCTAACTATTGCGATTATAGTGTTAGTGCTTCTTTCCGGGCTTTTCTCGGGCACGGAAACGGCATATTCCTGCGTGAACAAAATCAAGCTGAAAACGCTTGCGTCGCAAGGCAAAAAGCACGCGAAATCCGTCTATAATTTCGCGGACGAAAAATTTGATAAATTAGTGACGGCGATTCTCGTAGGCAACAATATCGTGAACTTGACGGCTTCTGCGCTCGGCACGATTTTGTTTGCAAAGCTCATTTCCAACGCCGACGTTGCAGCCACCGTATCTACGGCTGTGTTGACGGTTGTCGTGTTGATTTTCGGTGAAATCACGCCCAAGTACTTGGCGAGCGTGTACCCCGAAAAAGCTTGCTTTTTCTTCTTCCCCTTCGTAGTATTTTTCTATTTCGTGCTTTGGCCGATTTGCAAAATCTTCGACGGGTATAGATATTTGCTTACGAAGATTTTCAAGCTTAAAAAGGACGAAACGGTGACGGATGAAGAAATACTTTCGCTCGTAGAAGAAGCGGAAGAAAGCGGTACGCTCGAAGAAGACGAATCGGAGCTCGTGCGCTCCGCGCTCGAATTCAACGATTTGAAGGTGGAGGATATTCTCGTGCCGAGAGTGAACGTATTCGCCTTGGAAGAAGGCGCTTCTATGGAAACGGCGCGCGAACTTTTCGAACGTACGGGCTATTCCCGTTTGCCCGTTTATAAGGATACGATTGATAACGTAATCGGTCTTATCCACGAACGCGATTTCTTCAGCGCATACGTGCGCGGCGAAAAGGAAATTGCCCATTTCGTACAAGATATTGAATTCACGACGGAATTCACCCGCATTTCCACGCTCTTGAAGCAGCTCCAAAAGAAGAAAATTCACATGGCGGCGGTTTCGGACGAATACGGCGGACTTTTGGGTATTGTCACCTTGGAAGACATTTTGGAAGAACTCGTGGGCGAAATTTGGGACGAACACGACGAAGAAGAAGTGCTCTTTGGCAAGATTGCCGAGGACGAATATTGGGTAGACGGCAAGTGCGATTTGGAAAACTTCCTTGAGCTCTACGAGCTCGGCGATAAAGCGGAAGAATGTGAATCGAATACCGTCGGCGGTTGGGTGACCGAGCTTTACGGCGGAATTCCCCCGATCGGCGAAGAATTAGAATTCGAGTGCATTTCGATCAAGATTGTGAAGGCGACTCGTCAAAAGGTGTTAAAGGCCCGTTCCCACCGCATTGAAGTGGTGGAGCAAGAAGACGAAGATTAAGCGAAATTTTCGCGGGAGATCCCACGAAAGAATCACATATTTTTCCGAAGCATTTTCTATTGAAAAAAGTGTTTCAAACGATTATAATAGCAGCAAAATGATTGTGAGGTAAAAAGGAATATGGCAACGATTTTGGTGACGGGTGGTTGCGGCTATATCGGCTCGCACACGGTTTTAGAGCTTTTGAATAGAAATTACGACGTAGTCGTAGTGGATAATTTTAGCAATTCTAGCTACGAAAGTCTTCGTCGCGTGCAAAAAATCACGGGCAAGGAATTTACCTTCTACGAAGAAAATATTGCCAACGAAGACGGCATGGATAAAATTTTCTCCGCGCATAAGATCGACGCCGTGATTCACTTCGCCGCATTCAAAGCGGTGGGCGAAAGCGTACAACAGCCTTTGAAATATTACGAAAATAATATCAGCGGCACGGTGGGGCTTTTGAAGATTATGCAAAAGCATAACGTCAAGAAAATCATTTTCTCGTCTTCGGCAACGGTGTACGGCGATCCCGAACGCTTGCCCTTGGACGAAAATTGCCGCCTTTCCACGACGAATCCTTACGGCTCGACGAAGCTCATGATGGAAATGATCATGCAAGACTTGTATAAAGCGGATAAGGAATGGAATATCATTTTGCTCCGTTATTTCAACCCCGTCGGCGCGCACGAAAGCGGGCTAATCGGGGAAGACCCGAAGGGGATTCCCAACAACTTAATGCCCTACGTCGCACAAGTGGCAAGCGGCAAGCTTGCTTGCATCAACGTTTTCGGCAACGATTACGATACCCGCGACGGCACGGGTGTGCGCGATTATATCCACGTAGTGGATTTGGCTCTCGGCCATATTGCGGCGATTGAAGAATGTAAAACGAGCGGCGTTCATATCTATAACCTTGGCACGGGTCATGGCTATAGCGTACTCGATATGATTCACGCCTTCGAAAAGGCTTGCGGTAAGAAATTGCCCTATAAGATTTGTCCCCGCCGCCCCGGCGACATTGCCACCTGCTACGCCGCACCCGACAAGGCGAAAGCGGAATTGAAGTGGGAAGCGAAGTTCGGCATTGAAGAAATGTGCGCTTCACAATGGAAATGGCAAAGCGGCAACCCTAGGGGCTACGAAAATTGATTCTCCCGCACGAGATTATCCGCTCGAAACGCAAAACCCTTTCGATTGCAATCGACGGTTTTGGCAGACTCATCGTGCGCGCGCCCATCCATTGCGCGCAAAGCCGAATTGATGCTTTTCTAAAAGAAAAGGAAGCTTGGATTTTGCGCAAACAATCGGAGCGCCAAGCTGTCGGCGTACAAAAAGCGCCCGACGATTTGGACGGCTACGAGCTGTTTATCGTGGGCAAGAAATACCGAATCGTTTGCGTGGACGAGAACGTGATCCATATCGATTATGAAAAGGGCTTGCTCTATTTGCCGAAAAAGAACGCCAAAAAGCGTTTGCTTGTATGGTTAAAAGAGAACGCCTTGCGCATTTTGACGAAGTCAACGCAAGAACACGCGGAAAAAATGGGCGTCACGTTCAAGCGTGTGGAAATCAATTCCGCGAGAAGAAGTTGGGGCTTATGCACGGGCGAAAACGTGCTCCGTTTCAGCTTTCGATTGCTCTTTGCGCCCAAGGAAGTGGTGGAATACGTCGTCATTCACGAGTTGGCGCACGTCCGCCACAAAAATCACTCCGTCCGCTTTTGGGCGGAAGTGCAAAAGTACGAGCCCCGCTACAAGGAAAGAAGGGCTTGGCTAAAAAAATACGCCGCACTCATGGAAATTTTCTAAAAACTCCGTTTGCGGCAAGGAAAAATCCGCCCCGCGCGTTTAATCACGCGCAAAGAGCGGTATAAAAAAGTAAAGAAAAAATTTAGCGAGAAGATTATGTTAGAACTCAAAAATATCGGCTATCGCGTAAGCGACGAGCTAGGCGAAAAACAGATCCTTCAAGGCGTAAACTTAACGCTCGACGATCGTTTCGTGGCATTCACCGGCCCGAACGGCGGCGGTAAGTCCACCCTTGCCAAAATTATCGCAGGGATCTACAAACCGACGGAAGGTAGAATTTATTTCGACGGCGAAGACATCACCGATCTTTCGATCACCGAACGCGCGAATCGTGGGATTTCCTACGCATTCCAACAACCCGTTCGTTTCAAAGGTATCACCGTACGCGATTTAATCAACATCGCGGCGGGCAAAAAAATGAAAGTTTCCGACGCATGCGCTTATCTTTCCGAAGTGGGCATGTGCGCGAGAGATTATATCGACCGCGAAGTGAACGCTTCGTTATCGGGCGGCGAACTCAAGCGTATCGAAATCGCTACGATTTTGGCACGCTCCACCAAGCTTTCGATCTTCGACGAGCCGGAAGCGGGGATCGACCTTTGGAGCTTCTCTAGCTTGATCAAGGTCTTTGAAAAAATGTACGAAAAAACGCAGGGGAGTATTCTCATTATTTCCCACCAAGAACGCATCTTGAATATCGCGGATAAAATCGTCGTCGTTGCGGACGGCAAAATCCAAAGCGTTGGCGAAAAGGACAAGGTTTTGCCCCAACTTTTGGGTGCGGAATCTTGCCGTGTTTTGACGGACAAGCTGTAATAAGGGGGTAGCAGGTATGGATTCAATACAAAAAGACTTACTTATGCAGATTGCGGACTTGCATACCACACCCGAAGGCGCGTATAACATTCGCGCGAACGGCGAAAAGGCAGGTAGAAACACGACGGCGAATATCGATATCGTCACCAAAACGGACGGGAAGGAAGGCATTGACATTATCGTCAAAGCGGGCACGAAGAACGAGAGCGTGCATATCCCCGTTGTAATTTCCAAGGCGGGCTATTCCGAAGTGGTTTATAACGATTTCTATATCGGGGAAGGCGCGGACGTCGTAATTGTAGCGGGTTGTGGCATTCACAACTGCGGCGGCGTAGATACGACGGCTCGTCACGACGGCGAACACACCTTCTACGTTGGCAAAAACGCCAAACTCAAGTACGTGGAAAAGCACTACGGCTCGGGTGACGGCAACGGCAAAAACGTAATGAACCCCGTGACGGTGGTGCATTTGGAAGAAGGTGCGAGAATGGAAATGGAAACCACCCAAATCAAGGGGATCGATTCCACCAAGCGCATCACCAAAGCCACGATGAAAGCGGGCGCGGAATTCATTGTAAAGGAAAAATTATATACCCACGGCGAACAATTTGCCGACACCGATTTTATCGTGGATATGGACGGCGAAGGATGCCGTGCGGACATTATGTCGCGCTCGGTTGCGGGTGGTAATTCCAAGCAAAATTTCGTTTCGACGATGAACGGCAACGCCCCTTGCTACGGTCATACCGAATGCGACGCGATTATTATGGACAATGCTTCCGTGAAAGCCGCGCCTTGTCTTTCGGCAAATCACGTGGACGCGGAGCTTATTCACGAAGCGGCAATCGGTAAAATTGCAGGCGAACAGCTTATCAAGCTTATGACGCTCGGCTTGACGGAAAAGGAAGCGGAAGAGCAAATTATCAAAGGCTTCCTTCACTAAAAACGGCGGATATGCGTCGCAATACGGCGTTATAGCTCCGCGCCCCTTGCTTACGTACGGCTAGTACGCGCACGGCGGGGTGCTCGCTATGCCTTGTCTTGCTTGCATCTGCACCGTTTTGACGAGTGGACGGAAAACGACTTGGATGCAACGTCACGTTGCCTCGTATCTGCGCCGTTTTACGACGGATATGCGTCGCATTTCCGCGCCGTTTTTTCGGGCGAACAGAATAACCTAACATTAGAAAACAATAAGGAGTAAATATAAATTATGAGTGAACTTGCTTACAAAAGAACGAATCTCTACGAAGTAGCGGACGAAAAGAAAATGAAGGAAATTTTCGCATACGCGGAAGGCTACAAGACCTTCTTGGACGAAGGCAAAACCGAACGCGAAGTGTGCGCTTACGTCGTAAAAGCAGCGGAAGAAAAAGGCTATAAGCCTTTCAAATTCGGCATGAAATTGAACGCAGGCGATAAGGTGTACTATAACAACCGCGGCAAAAATATCTATTTGATCCGTATCGGTAGCGCAAACGTAGCCGAAGACGGTATTCGCGTGGTTGCTTCCCATATCGACAGTCCTAGAATCGATTTGAAACAAGTACCTTTGTACGAAGCGGAAAATATCGCAATGGCGAAAACGCACTATTACGGCGGTATCCGCAAATATCAATGGGCGACGATTCCCCTTGCATTGCACGGCGCGGTAATTTTGAAGAACGGCGAAAAGCTTGAAGTGAAGATCGGGGAAGACGATAGCGATCCCGTATTCTACATCAGCGATCTTTTGCCCCACCTTGCGGCGAAGCAAAACGCGCGCCCCCTTGGCGAAGCAATCGAAGGGGAAGGCTTGAATATTTGGTTTGGCAACATTCCCTATACGGCTGCGGAAAACGACAAGGATAAGACGGTAAAAGAAAACGTCTTGAAAATCTTGAACGAAAAGTACGGCATGGAAGAAGCGGATTTCCTTTCCGCGGAACTTTCTCTCGTACCCGCATATAAGGCAAAGGATATCGGCTTCGACCGCGCTTTGATCGGCGCATACGGCCACGACGATCGCGTTTGCTCCTACCCCGCTTATACGGCGCTTTTCGATACGGAAACTCCCGAGCATACGATTATGGTTGTCTTGGCGGACAAGGAAGAAATCGGCAGCGAAGGCGTTTCGGGTATGCAATGCGCAATCTTCACCGATTTGATCAACGAAATTGCGGCATCCTTCGGCGTAAGCTCGGCGGCGGTACGCGCGCACTCCAAGTGCCTTTCCGCGGACGTAAACGCGGGCTTTGATCCCAACTTCCCCGAAGTTTTGGAAAAACAAAACGCGACCTACATCTCCCACGGCGTTGGCGTGACGAAGTTCACGGGCGCAAGAGGCAAGAGCGGTTCGTCGGATGCGGATGCGGAATACGTTGGCTATCTTCGCAAACTCTTTGCGGATAACGGCGTCGTATGGCAAACGGGCGAACTTGGCAAAGTGGACGTTGGCGGCGGCGGTACGGTTGCGAAATATATCGCAAACATGAATATCGATACGATCGACGTCGGCGTTGCGGTAATCTCCATGCACGCGCCTTACGAAGTCGTTTCCAAAGCGGACGTTTACGAAACCTACCTTGCATTCAAAGCGTTCATGAAATAAGAAAAAGCGCGTACCATGTACGCGTTGAATAAGAAAAAGCGTTGCTCGAAAGCAACGCTTTTTTATTTTGATTTTTCCTTAAAGAATGGTCACGTTATCCCCGTTGAAGGTAATCGAAGACGAGAAATACGCCGCCACGCATTTTTGCATATATTCGTAATCGATTGCCGCGATAGATTCACAAGCGGAATGCATAGCAAGCTGCGCAATCCCGATATCCGCGCCGCGCACGCTTACGTGACGAATCGCCAACGCGCCAAGCGTACCGCCGCTCTTTGCGTCCGAATGGTTGAAATAGGATTGATAGGGCACGCCCGCGTTTTCCAAAATCGTTTTCACCACCGCGCTCGACACGGCGTCCGTGATATACGCCTTGCCCGCGTGCGATTTAATCACCACGCCGCCCCCAAGCTTCACTTCGTTGGTCGGATCGGATTTTTCGGGATGGTTGGGGTGCGTCGCGTGCGCGTTATCCATAGAAAGCATAAAGGAATCCGCAAGCGCCTTGTAATATTCCCCGTCGTCGAAATGGAATGCGTAGGCAATCCGTTTGAGTACGTTTTCAAGGAAATCGCCGTCCGCGCCGTGACTCGTCCCGCTCCCGATTTCTTCGTTATCGAAGATTGCCGCTACGCAAATGCCGTCGCTGTTTCCGTGGGAAAGGAGTCCTTCGATTGCGGCGTACGCGCTCGTCAAATTATCGATTCTCGGGGACGCCAAAAATTCGTTGTTTACGCCAAAGGAATAGGGCATGTCCGCGTTCACTGCGTATAAATCATAGGAAATGATGCCGTTTCCCGCAATTTTTTCCACCACGCGACTATCTTCGCCGGCAAGGGAATAAAGGGGAAGTAAATCCACTTGCTTTTGCACGGCAAAGCCGTCGTTTACGTTGCGGTTTTGGTGAATGGCAAGGGAGGGAATGGAAACGAGAAAATCCGATTCCACGACGTGTGCACGAAGCTGTTCGCTCTCTCTTTTGATCACTCTGCCCGCAATTTTCAAGGGGCGATCGAAGAAGGAATACCAAATGCCCGCGCCGTACCCTTCCACGTTCAAGGTGACGTACGCGCCCGCCTTCTTTTCGGGGTGTTCTTTGAGCTTCAACGCAGGGGAATCCACGTGCGCCGCCGCAATTTTATACGCAAAATGATCGAGCGAGCCGATCGTGAAAGCGATAATCGACGCGCCGTTTCTTACGACGAAATACTTCCCGTCTTCGCAAAGCTCCCAATCTTCTTGCTCCGAAAGCTGTAAAAATCCGTTTTCCAACAAAAGCTCTTTCACGTTTTCAACGGCGTGATAAGCGGTGTACGAGCTTTTCAAAAATTCTCTCAAATTGTTCATGACAAGGATAACTCCTTCAAATTTCTTTCGCCACTTATTGTAGCAGTTTTTTTTCGAAATTGCAATAGGATTTTCAAAAAAATTTACAAATTAACCAAAATTTACCCGCCTTATCATATTTCTTTCACATTTTTGTGATAGACTAATGTCACAAATGTAAAGCAAAAAACAATAATAGTAAATTTTCTTAACGAAATTCTTATTTAGTACTTGACAAAATGGAAAAGTGAGTATATAATAGTACTATTCCACCCTATAGGGGGGAATAAGAGTAACGAAAGAAGGTAAATTATTATGGCATGCAAGAAAGAAAGTGAGAAAAAAATGATGAAAAACGGAAAGTATTTTAAGGCTCTTTTTGATTTGACGAAGCGCTCCAACGCGATCACCCTTTGCGGGAAGGATTCCGAATTCAACGATACGGAAATTCGCTTGTTTAGTGAAATTATCATGGCGCAACATAGGGGGGAACGCTTGATTTCCACCCGCCTTGCCAATCTTTTGGGCGTCACTCGCTCGGCAATTTCCCAAATGGTAAACCGTTTGGAAGCGAACGGCATGGTACAACGCGTTGCAGACGATGTGGATAGAAAGATTGCGTATATCGTAATGACGGAGCAAGCGGAAAAACGCTACGAAGAAGTGCGTAAAGAACTCTATGCTTTCACGGGCAAGTGCGTGGAACGTTTCGGCGAAGAAAGATTCGAGCAAGCGTGCGCGTTGCTCGACGAGTTTATCGCAATCGTCGAAGAAGAAAAGGCGCAATGCAAGAAATAACTTTTTTGTTTATACCATATATATAAATCGAGTAGGTGAGAAAAAATGTTAAAGTTAATCGATATTAAAAAGGATTATGCTACGGGCGCGAACAAGGTACAAGCACTCAAGGGTGTATCCCTTTCCTTCCGCAGAAACGAGTTCGTTTCCATCTTGGGTGCGAGCGGTTGCGGTAAGACGACCATGCTCAATATCATCGGCGGCTTGGATAAATATACGTCGGGGGATTTGATTATCAACGGCAAGTCCACCAAGGCGTATAAGGACAAGGATTGGGACGTTTATAGAAACCACAGAATCGGCTTCGTATTTCAATCGTACAACTTAATTCCCCACCAAACGGTACTTGGGAACGTAGAAATTGCGCTTACGATTGCGGGTGTTTCCAAAGCGGAACGCAAGGCAAGAGCGGTGGAAGCGCTCAAAAAAGTGGGCTTGGAAAAGGAACTCCACAAACGCCCCAACCAACTTTCGGGCGGTCAAATGCAACGTGTTGCGATTGCGCGTGCCCTTGTGAATAACCCCGAAATTTTGCTTGCCGACGAACCTACGGGCGCGTTGGATACGGTGACGAGCGTACAAATCATGGATTTGATCCGCGAAATCGCGGGCGAACGCTTGGTTATTATGGTTACGCACAACCCCGAGCTCGCGGAAGAATATTCCACCCGTATCGTCAAATTACAAGACGGCTTGGTGCTTTCCGATAGCAACCCCTACGACGGCGAAGAAAACGAACCCGTAGCGGAAAAGACGGAAGAAATCGTTCCCGTTGTCGCAGACGAAACGCCCAAGAAAAAGAAACCGAAGAAAGAACGCTCGTCTATGTCCTTTGCAACGTCGCTCGGCTTGAGCTCAAGAAACCTTTTGAGCAAGAAGGGCAGAACGACGGTGACGTCGATTGCGGGCAGTATCGGTATTATTAGCGTGTGCTTGGTGCTTGCGCTTTCCAACGGCTTCAACAACTTTATCGCCAAGACGGAAGAAGATATGCTTGCGTCGTCGCCCGTGGGCGTTGCCCGTCAAACGGTGGACGTGGACGCAATTATGAAAGGTATGTCCGGGCACGCGGATATGCCCAAGCTCTCCGAGCTTGATAACGAAATCTACATCAATTCCTTCCTTTCGAATATCGCAACGGGCATGATGATCAATAATAAGATCACCCCGCAGTACGTATCCTATTTGGAAGCAATGCCCGACGATTATTACGAAGTCATTCAATATACCTATGGTATAGAGCAGCTTCAATATAATATGTTCATGAGCGATCCCGAGTTTTGGAAATTGAACCCGAACGCTCCCGTGCCTACGTCGGATGTCTACTATTCGCTCTACGAATTGCAAAATAACTACGGTCAAGCTTTGATTGCGGACGGCAAGAGCTATGCGGACTTGGTCGGCTACGTCGATATTTTGCCCGACGTTGTTTCGCCTATGCCCGGCTCTACCGATTTTGACAGCGACGATTATTGCGATTACGTGATGTCGCAATACGAATTCGTGGGCGGCGATTCGGATAGACTTCCCGAAAACGCAAACGAAGCGGTGTTCGTTGTCGGCGAAAGCAACGACGTCACGGATATGGCGCTCGGTCAACTCGGCGTGATCACCGCGCCGGAATTCTTGTCCTTGCTCTATGCAGGCGACCCCGAAGGCGCGCCCGAAAATTTCCCGCTTGTGGAAGAGATTTTGGATCAAAAGCTTGCTTTTGAACGCATTTATAATTCCGAATTCTTGCTTTTCAATAACGACGCGCTCTACACGGAAAACGCACCGGGCGGCGATTATGCCTATTCCTATCAAGGCGTAAAAGACCTTTCCACCGCAACCGAAGGGAAGGACTACCGCAAGATTAAGATCACCGGTATTCTTCGTTTGAAGGACGGCTTGAACAACGGTTGCTTGAACGCGGGCTTGAATATCACGGAAAATCTCGTCAACGAATTTATCCAAGAAAATAAAAATGCGGCGATTGTAAACTATATCAACCAAAATCCCACGGCTGTTCCTTCGAGTAACTTGAATACGCAAGATTTCGTGAAATCGGGCACTTTCCAAGCGAATTCGGCGCTCGGCGCAATGGGCGCAAGCGACGAAATTGATCGAATCAATCTCTATACGGCAAACTTCGAAACGAAGAAGGATATGCTTGCCTATATGGACGCATGGAACGAAATGTGCGCAGCGGGGATTGAGTACGAAGGCTTGCAGCTCTCCGACGAATACGAAATTAAATATAGCGATACGATCGGCATGATGATGGACATGGTAGAAATGATGCTTGACGCAATCACCTACGTGCTCGTTGCGTTTACGAGTATCTCGCTCGTTGTTTCGTCCGTCATGATCGGGATTATCACCTACGTTTCCGTTGTGGAACGCGTCAAGGAAATCGGTGTGCTCCGCTCTCTCGGCGCGAGAAAGAAGGATATCAAGAACCTTTTCAACGCCGAAACGTTCATTATCGGTCTTGCGGCGGGTACGTTTGGCGTCGTCGTCACGTACATTCTTTCCTTGGGCATCAACGCGATCTTCAAGACCGTTGCAGGCATTGCAAACATTGCCGCATTGCCTTTCTCGTCGGCAATCATCATGATTTTGATTAGCATTTCCTTGACTCTTATTAGTGGCTTGATTCCCGCAAAGGCGGCGGCGAAGAAAGATCCTGTTGTCGCTCTCCGCACGGAGTAAAAAACGCATATATGCGTCGCAATACGGCGTCGGATTTGCGCGGCTCTTGGTCACCTACGGCTAGTCCGCTCCCTGCAAGCTGCTCAATCCTTCTTGTCTTGCTCGTATCTCTGCGTTTTTCGCGCACGGAACGAGTTTGCGTAAAACCCTTTGACTCGGGTGCAGCGTCACGCTGCCTCGTATCTCTGCGTTTTTCGCGCACGGAACGAGTTTGCGTAAAACCCTTTGATTTGGATGCAACGGCACGTTGCTAAAAGGAAGACCGCTTCGGTCTTCCTTTTTTCGTAAAAGGTGCATATTATATAAAAGGAATTTTTTAGAAGGTCTTGACGGAACGTATTTTCTATGCTACAATATCTTTGCAAGATATTGCAAAAGAAAAACGCGGAAGAGAAAATGAACGAACTTTTATTAGAACCTTTGAAATATTACGAAAAAGTAGGGGCGGCGGAGCACGAGAAAAATCTTGCGGAATACGTAGATTCGCTCGTAGATAAATCGGGCGTGGATCTTGCGCAAAACCGTGCCACCGCCAAGAAATACCGCGCGGAAAAAGCGGCGATTGCCAAGCTCGAAAAGAGCCGTAGCGGCAAAAAGACCTTGCGTGGCTTTTTGATTTTCTTCATGATCGTGGGTATAGCGCTTGCCATTTACGGCATTTACGCACTCACGGCGGATAGTGCAAGTACGGGCGGCATTTGTCTTGGAATCGGCGCACCGCTTATTGTCCTTTGTATCGTCCTGATAAAAGTGGTGCTCAACCCCGCCATTAAGGCGCTAGAAAAACTGCTTGCGGAGCGAGAAAAGGTGGCGAAGGCGTTGCTCGACGAGGCGGAAAAGCAAGTCGCGCCCTTAAACGCGCTGTTCAAGGACGACGATACGTTGCGCTTGATTGAAAAGACGATGCCCGAATTCGTATTCGAAAATCGTTTTTCCGCCGAACGGCAGGAGCAATTCGTCAAGCACTACGATTTGGAAGTCGATCAAGGAAAGAATTGTTCGGTACTCGATACCCTTTCCGGCTCGTTCATCGAAAATCCCTTCGTGTACTGTGCGCAAAAAGTGCATTATATGAGCTCGCACACCTACCACGGTACGCTCGTGATTACGTGGACGGAAACCTATCGGGATAGCAACGGTAAAATGCAGCGCCGTACGCGCACGCAAACCTTGCACGCGTCCGTCACCCGTCCCAAGCCCGAGTATTATACGCGCAAACAGCTCTTTTACGGCTGTCAAGCGGCGGCGGATTTGTCCTTTAGCCGCGAGCCGAAGCATTCGGAACGCTTGAGTGAAGCGGAGCGCGAACGCAAAGTGCAAAAGGGCGCGAAGAAACTCAAAAAAAAGGAAGCCAAAGCCTTGCAAGGCAAGGGCAATTTCCAAGGCATGGCGAATACGGAATTCGACGTACTCTTCGGCGCAAGCGATCGAAATCACGAAGTACAATTCCGTTTGATGTACACCCCCTTGGCACAATGCAACACGGTGGATTTGCTCACGTCCACGGCGGGCTACGGTGACGATTTCCATTTCACGAAACGCCGCCGTTGCAATATGATTATGAGTGAGCACGCACAGCGTTGGGCAATGCGCCCGTCCGCGTCCTACTATTATTCCTATGACGTGGACGAAATTCGTAAGAATTTCATGCAGTTTAACCAAGACTATTTCAAATCCGTCTTCTTTGATTTTGCGCCTTGTATTGCCGTACCGGCGTACATGGAAAAGCCGAGTATCGCGATGGAAGGGGAAAGGGAATATGCAGGTCTTTATAGCGCGTACGAACACGAAGTAATGGCGAATCAAATGGGCGCGGCAACCTTCGCCCACACCGCAACGCAAACGGAGACCATTCTCAAAACCCGCTTTGTGGAAAGAAGCGGCAACGACGACGTGGTGCAAGTGACGGCGTATTCCTTCGATACGACGCCCCGCGTTGATTTCATCCCCGTATTCGGCGGCGACGGACGTATGCATAGCGTACCCGTGCATTGGACGGAATATATCCCGTTGGAGCGCGTGAGCAACGTAAAAATGACGTCTGCGCGTAGATTGCAAGAATCGGAAACGAATATGGAAGACATGGCAAAGAGATTCCTTTATCACGGCATGGCAGCATGGGTGCTTTGATAGAGAATATAAACAAGAGAAAAAATATTTGGAGGAAAAATATATGGCAAACCAATTAGATGAATTGAGTGTGGAATACGATCGTCCCCAAGGCTTGGATACGAAAGTTATCGCGAAGAAGCTCCCCGTGAAAGTGGGCGTAGGCTCGGTGATTTTTGAAATCGCGCTTTGGATTTTGGGGATTATCCCCGGCTTGGTTTTCTTGTTCAAGAAAATCGGTGCGAAGAACCATTTCCAACAACTCGAACAAAAGATTCAACACAACGCGTCGCAAATCGACAACTATTTAGAGCAAAGAGTGCTCGTTTTGCAAAACTGCGCGAAGCTCGTAGATAAGGCGATTGATTTGGATAAATCGACGTTTGAAGCGATTGCGAAGTATAGAAGCGGCGCAAGCGACGAAGATAGAAACGACGTAGCAAGCAAGCTCGACGTGGCAACGCGTAGCTTGAACGTAGCGTTTGAAAACTATCCCGATTTGAAGGCACACACCGAAATTCAAGACGCAATGAAGCAAAATATGTACCTTCAAAGGGAAATCACGGCAGCGCGCGAACTTTATAACGATACGATCAACGCATGGAATCGTGATATTTTCGCATGGCCTACCAAGATGATCGTTGCGGCAAGAAGCGGCTACACGACGAGAATTCCTTTCATTGCATCCCAAGAAATCAAAGAACAAGCAAAAGCAGTATTCTTTTAATTTCTTTCACGGCGTATAAGCTTTTCAAAACTCCGCATACTAACTGCAGGAGGGAAAGATCTATGCGCATTATCAACATTATCGCTTATATTTTGGTGATCGTCGGCGCGGTGAATTGGGGCTTATTCGGGCTTTTCAATTTCAATCTCGTTTCGTCGATTTTCTCGGGTGCGCGCACGATGGGTTCGGTGATCGTCTATTCGGTTATCGCGCTTTCGGCGCTTTGGCTCATTCTTTCTCCGTTCATCACGAACGGCGCATTGTGGTTTAAGAATAGAGACGCCGAATAAGCGTACAACGTAAAAAAGAAACGGGTTTTCTCGAGAAGAGAAAACCCGTTTTCTATGTTTTTTAGATTATTTCAAATTGCTTTGCGCCGTCAAGGTGGGGGAATTTAAGGCAAAGCGTTGCACCGATTCCACCGCGTTTTGACAAAGCCGCTTCGTCTTATAATGTTCGCCCAAGCAAAGGAGTTGCCCGTTGCCGTTGAGAAGCTTATAAATATAATCTCCGCGCTTTGTGAGCGAGATACGGAAATTCCCGCTTGCAATGTTCTTTTTGTGCGTTTCAATGCCGTTGATTGCGCCGATGTACGTCATATATTCTTCGGACGAGAGCAATTTCTCGCCGTTGTTTGCGAAGAGCTCGAAGAAGTAAACGGCTTCCCCGCGGTCGTCCACAACGCTATTGATGATCCACTTGCCCGCTACGCCTTCGGATAACTTGGGCAATTCCTTGCCGTCGTCCTTTTGCGTTTTAATGAAATGTTCTTGTACGTTTTCGTCCAAAACGGCAGTCTCCGCAAACCGCTTCACCGACGCCACCGCGCTTTCGCAACGCGCACGCGTGGGGTAATTCGCGCCAGTGCAAAGAAGCAAATTCTTCCCGCTCAAAAGCTTGAAAATATAATCGCCTTTTTTGGATACTGTAATCTTGAAATTATCCCGCAAAATATTCGTCTTATGCGTTTGAATCCCGCGCAATACGCCCGCGTACGACGTATATTCTTCGGAAGAGAGCAACGTTTCGCCGTTGGACGCGCGAAGCTCGAAGAAATAATTTTCTTCTTCCGTTTCTTCGTCCGTTACGATACGGCAAACAGCCCATTTCCCCGTATAACGCGCCTTTTCGCTCGTTTCTTCTTCGGCAGACGCTTCTTCCACGATAGGCGTTGCCTCCTTTTCTTCTACGATCGGGGCTGCCGGTTTTTCTTTCACGGTCTTTGCCTTTTTTACGGGCTTCGCCTTTTCTTTTGCGATCGGTTTTTCCACAACCTTTTCTTCTGCGATAGGGGCTTTAACCGCCGTTTCCGCTTTGGGCGCTTCTTCCGTTTTCTCTTCTACGATAGGCTTTTCTTCCACGATCGGTTTTTCTTCCACGATCGGTTTTTCTTCCGTGGTCGGGGTTGCCACCGTCTTTTCTTCCACGATTTGGGGTGCGGCTTTCGCTGCTTGCAAAGCCTGTTTTTTCGCTTTCTTCGCCTTTGCGCTAAAAATGATTGCGATAAAGAAGGCGAGCACGGTTAAGAGTACCGCGCCGGCAGTGATGGCGGTCATGAGTAGGTTGTCTTTGCAAAATTCTACGGTCTTTTTGATAAGTTCCATATCCTTACACTCCTAGCTTTATGAAGTATTTTACGTTTCCTTCGTGGAAAAAATTCCTTTGTTTTTATATTTTAATATAAAAAAATCAAAAAGTCAAGGCTAAATTCGAAAAAAAATTGACAACGGCGCGGAAATAGAGTACAATGAAAGTATGGAAAAAATAGAGTATGCCGTAATCGGCGGCGGCGCGTCGGGTTTAATGCTCGCCAACGCGCTCGCGAAAAAATTGAATACGCAAGGCGCGAAGAAGCGCATTCTTATTTTTGAACGCTTGGATCGGGTGGGCAAAAAGCTTTCCGCAACGGGCAACGGACAAGGGAATATCACCAACGTCCACGCCTTGGAAACGGAATATTTCACCTTCTCGAAAAAACAAGCTTTCGTGCAAAAAACGCTTGCCAAATACGGTCCGCAATCCTTGCAAGACTTTTTCATGTCCCTTGGCGTACCCCTTTGCGCGGACGATCGCGGCAGAGTGTACCCCGCAAGCAAACAAGCTTCCGCATTGACGGACGCGCTTCGTTTTTCGCTCGCAGGGCAGGGCGTAGAGCTTTGCTTGGGTGCAAAGGTCACGCGCGTGCAAAAGAAGGGTAGCGCCTTCCAAATCACCGTGGAAACGCAAGGGGAAACGCTTTCCTATCTTGCGGAAAAGGTCGCGCTTTGTACGGGCGGGAAAGCGGCGAAAAACTTCGGCACGGACGGCACGGCATACGCGCTCGCGGAAGGGCTCGGGCATACGATCACCAAGCTCTATCCTTCGCTCGTACAGCTCAAAACGGACACGGCGCATATCAAGAGCTTGAAGGGTATCCGCGTGGCGGGTGGCAAACTCACCGCGTACCTGCCTACGGGTAATCAAGTTTTCTACGGGGATATTATCTTCACGGACTACGGCGTTTCGGGGGGTGCGGTATTCCG
>JAZTWL010000158.1:0-2234 GCA_045635845.1 Candidatus Scatosoma sp.
ATCGAAACGTACGCGGCGGCGCTCAACCGTGCGGACTTATTGCAAAGAGAAGGGAGTTATCCCCCGCCCCCCGGTTGCCCCGAATGGCCCGGGTTGGAAGTGGCAGGTATCATCAAGGAAGTTGCCCCCGACGTGACGAAATGGAAGGTGGGCGATAAGGTTTGCGCCCTTCTTGGCGGCGGCGGTTATGCCGAATACGTCACCGTGCCGGCGGAAATGGTAATGCCCATTCCTAACGGTCTTTCCTACGCGGAAGCGGCGGCGATTCCCGAAGTGTACATGACGGCGTATCTCAATCTTTTCTACGTCGGCAACGCAAAGGCAGGGGAAACGCTTTTGATGAATGCGGGCGCGAGCGGACTTGCAAGCGCGGTAATCCCCATGGCAAAGGCGTTCGGCCTTCGCGTTATCACCACGGTTTTGGGGCAAGACAAGGTGAAGGAAGTGGCGTATCTCAATGCGGATAGAGTGGTGGATACGACGGCGGAAGATATTGCGGAAGTCTTAAAGGAAGAAGAAACGAACGGGCATCCCGTAAATATCGCAATCGACTGCTTGGCAGGCGAAGCGCTTGGCAGATGCTTGAAGTACGTGGCAAGGGGTTGTAGATGGATTCAAATTGCGAGCCTTGCGGGGGATATGTCGGCGGTAGATTTTAGAAACATTTTCGTGAAGAATATCCGCATTATCGGCAGTACGCTCCGTAGCAAGACGCCCGAAGAAAAGGGTCAACTTTTGAGCGAGCTCGTAGAAAAGACGTGGTGCAAATTTGAAAGTGGCGAAGTGCAAGTGAAGATTTACAAGACCTTCCCCTTGGAACAAGCGGACGACGCGCAACAAGTGCTTTACCGTGGCGAAAATGTTGGTAAGGTGGTATTGATCGTAAAAGAATAATATGAAAAAGCAATTAAAACAAATCGTATTCACAAAACCCTTTACGGCGGAATATATCCCCGTAGGGGAAATAGATTTCACACAGCTTGCGCCCACGGACGTCGTTGTGAAAACGGCGGTTTCTACGATTAGCGCAGGCACGGAACGCGCGAATTTCGTTGGCGAAAAGGCAGTTTCCGTCTTTTCGGATGCGGAAGTACCCTTCCCGAGAACGGTAGGGTATAGCAGTGCGGGCGAAGTGGTGGCTATTGGCTCGGCTGTCACGAAAGTGCAAGTGGGCGATCGAGTGGCAATGTACTGGAGCAAACATATCAATTACAACGTCTTGCCCGAAGAAAACGTGGTGAAGATCGAAAACGATCACGTTTCCTACGAAGAAGCGGCGACGGCGTTGATTGCCACTTTCCCCCTTGCGGCGATTCGTAAGGTCAATTTGGAAATCGGGGAATCCCTGCTCGTTATGGGCTGTGGCATACTCGGTCAAATTGCCGTAATGGAAGCGCGCGCGGCGGGCGCATATCCCGTTATTGCGTGCGATCCCGTAGCGGAAAGACGTGCGGAAGCGCGCAAAAACGGCGCGGACTACGCCTTCGATCCCTTGGAAAGGGATTTTGCCGAACAAGTGAAGGCTGTGACGGGCGGCGGCGTAAAGACGGCGATTGAAGTGACGGGCTTGGGCGTGGGCTTGAACGAAGCGCTCGATTGTATGGCTCGGCTCGGCAGAATCGCTCTTCTCGGTTGTACGAGAAATAGTGACTTCTCCGTGGACTATTATCACAAAGTACACGGCCCCGGAATCACGCTTGTGGGTGCACATACGAGCGCGCGCCCGAACGCGGAATCCTATCCTTCCTATTTCACGCACGTGGACGATATTAAGGCGGTGCTTCGCCTTTGCGGCGGCGGTAGATTGCCCTTGAAGAACTTGCTGAAGGAAACGCGTACGCCGAATGAATGTCAAGAAGTATTTACCCGCTTGGCAAACGATCGCAATTTCCCGATCGGCGTGCAATTTGATTGGAGCAAGGAATAAGATGAGAAAAATTCGAATCGCGCAAATTGGTATCAACGAATATAGCCACGGCAGGGATATTTTCAATACGCTCAAAAGCTTATCGGATGAATTTGAAATCGTCGGCTATGCGTTGGTGGAAGATGAAAGAGAGAAGTTTGCGCATATATCGTCTGTTTTCGACGGCTATCAAGAGTTGACTTTGGACGAAATTTTGAACGATCCCACGATCGAAGCAGTGGCGGTGGAGACGGAAGAAATACACTTGACGAAGTACGCGCGGGTGGCGGCGGAGCACGGAAAACATATCCACATGGAAAAACCGGGC
>JAZTWL010000159.1:0-1509 GCA_045635845.1 Candidatus Scatosoma sp.
CTCCGTTTCGGGGCTTATTCTTTGCTTAAACGCGTACCTGCCCCCGTCATTCGGGGTTTTTAGGGCGTAAAAACGGGGCGTTTCCACTCGGAAACGCCCCGTTTATTTTTCTCGTATTATAACGCGCTGTCGATTACCGCTTTGAGCTGTTCGTAGCTCATTTTTGCATCGTGTTCGTACACGAGCTCGCCTTCCGTATTGAACACCATCGTTCTCGGCAAAACGCCTACGTAGCCAAGATCCAACGTTTCTTCGTAGGGCATATAGCCGAAGGTCAAGGAAAAGTCTGCCCAATCGTGCACGTTATCCCAAATAGTCCAACCCTTGCCATTGAGATAGGTTTCAATTTCCGCTTTCGACGACGTAACGCCCGCAAGCGCATAGATTTGCACTCGATCGCCGTATTCTTCTTGCACTTCGTTGAATTCCGGCAATTCTTCTACGCACGCTTGACACCACGTTTCCCAAAAGTTGAGTACGCACACCTTGCCTTCTTGATCGGCAAGCGTCACTTTGTTTCCGTCCAAGGCAAACGTGCCGTCCGTATTCGTGTACGTTTCAAGAGTAAACGTCTCGGTGCTTTGCGAAGGTGCTTTGTCGATAAAGTTATAGTACACAAGCGCGCCCGCCATTACGAAAGCGGCAAGGCCTACGCCCACCATTTTTTTCGTCTTATTCTTCATTGTCCACCCCCGTTTCGGAAGGTACGTTTTCCACGTTTTCAATCGTTGCGGACGGTTGTTCGTCCACGCTTTCTTTTTTGAGCATTGCCGTCAAGGGCTTTAAGCCGTTCGACGGATCTACGTCCGTATCATTGCCACGCACAACCACTTTCGAGCCCTTCCACGCGATTGCCTTCGTCGGGCACACCGCAATACATTCGCCGCATTGAATACATTCGTGGTCGCCCACCTTCTTCGTATCCATTTTGCACACTTTAATGCAAAGTCCGCAATCGGTACACTTATTCTTATCCACCTTCAAGCCAAGCATCGCAATCTTGCAGAAAAGACCGTAAAGCGCGCCAAGCGGGCAAAGGAAACGGCAGAAGAAACGGAACATAAAAATACTCATTACGATCACTGCCACGAGTACGATAAATTTCCACGTGAAGATCGGACCGAGTTGCGAAAGCAAAGCTTCTCTCGCTTTATTCGGTAGCAAGCCTAAACCGCCTTGGAACGTACCTGCGGGGCAAATAAATTCGCAGAACCCGGGCACTGCCATGGAAAGGGGCAAAATTACCACCAAGAAAATCAAAATTACGTACTTGAAATAGGAGAAAATACGCGTCGTCTTGCTCTTCTTCACTTTCGGCGTTTTGATCTTATACAAAAGTTCTTGTCCAAGACCGATCGGGCAAAGCCAACCGCAAATCGTTCTACCGAGAATTAAACCGAAGAGAATGATAATCCCCACTATGTACGTCGGCATACGCGTCTTGGAATCAATGAGCGCGTTTTGAAGGGAACCCATCGGGCAAGCCCCCGTTGCGCCGGGGCAGGAATA
>JAZTWL010000160.1:0-9740 GCA_045635845.1 Candidatus Scatosoma sp.
CGTAATCGTCGTACCCGTCCAAGCTTGCGTCTTATCGTAGGTAAACGTGACGTAGCGAGCTACGCCGTTATATGCTTCGGCATAGTTCATATATCTCGTACCGCTATAACGATAATCGTCTACAACCTCGTCTACGCGCCAATTTTGTTCCTTACCGTTTACGCGCACGGGCGTTTCACGATAATATTCCTCGTACGTGAAGTAAGGAATGCTACTACCCTTTACTCTCGTCACCTTATTGCCCGAAATCGTATAGTCGAGACCATAGGTGTACGTAACGCCGAGCGTGATATCGCGAATCACCACTTCCTTGGGATCGGTCGGGGTGTACATCAACGTTACGGAGCCCGTTTCGCCAACGAATACGCCCGTTTCGTCGTAGATTCTATCCGTATCCCAAATGGGTGCAAGGTATGCGTCGTTTACAATGGACGAGCCGTCGTAGGTTTCTACCAAACTAATAAATTCTTTGTTCTTCATTTCCGTTTCGTCAAGATATTCCACCACCACGGCAAATTCCAAGCCATTCGCGCTTACGGTGATATACGTACCGCCGAGCGTATTCGCGTCGTACGTGCCGTAAATGCCCGTCTTCGTGCCGTAGGTATAGGAAATACCGTCCACTACCGTCGTGGAATTATCGTTATGGGAATTACCCATAAATACGCCGTCCACGTTCGCTACCCCGAAGTCGCTTGCGTAGCTGGTTTCCGAATTCTTGCTATAGAACGTGAATGCGGGCACGTTGCCGTATTGCGCCGCTACGTTCGCCGCAACGCCCTTCATCCAAGCCGTTTGCGAGCTGCTAACGCCCGAATTGAAGAGATAAATCACTCTTCTTACCACGCCGTTATCGGTGATACCGATCGAATAGCCGTCCGCGTTCTTGAAAAGACAATTCTTTGCCCCCGCAAGCTGTGCGCGTTGCCAAGCCGTACCCATTGCGCTTTCCCCTTCGAGCGAGCCCAAAGCAATCGTCCAAGCAATATCCAAGGAATCCATGAACTCGATAAGACGAAGCCAAATCGTACCGTTATCGTCGAAAATACCGTTTACGCTGTCGCCCGTAAGGACAATCAAATCAGGACGATCTTGTTCTACGAGTTGCGTGATATAATTGAAGCAGTTTGCGTAAATATTCTTGCGCGCGTATGCTTCTTGTTCCGCCGCGGAAAGGCTGTTTGCACTACGCATTTGCGTTGCGTCCATCAATTCCGTATCGGAGATTTGAAGAATTTTCACACCCCTATTCGAAGGTACTTCCAAAGCGAAATCTACCAACGTCAAGGGATCTACTACGGGCGAAAGCTTGAAGGTAAGCGTCGAAGATTCCGCCGAAGCCGTAAGAGCATAGTCGGTGATATAATATTCCGCACCGCCCATCGTCAAGGTGCTCGTTCTTGCGTTAAATTTCTTCTTTTCGCCGATCATGACCGACTTAATTTCTGCATTACCCGTTACGGTGTACACGCCCGTTTGCGAATTATAGGAAATCGAATACGGAGACGTGTAGCCTGCAACGTCGATTACGCTCGAAATTACCGCGCCGTCCGCAATATAGGCAACGCTATCCAAATAACTCTTCAAAATTGCCTTTTGCGACGAGCCGTTTTCGTAATCGTTATATGCATGCGCGGAAACGTAATAGATACTTCTCGTATAGTTTTCCACGTCGTACCCGCCATAGACCATATAGACGTTATTTCCGTCGGTAATCTTGATATAGCCGATACCGAAGAAATCGGTGCAATAGTTGTGCGGTTGAAGGTTTACAAGAGAACCGTAGTACAAATAGTACCCGTCCGCGTCCACCGTATCTTTATTCGCAAAGCCGTGGTTGATCACTTGCACGTAATCGGTGCCGTCCACGTGCGTGCTATCCGCAAAATACGCTCTAAAATCGGTATTTTCCAAGAAATACTTCGGCACGATATACGTACCCGTTTCTACGTTTTCTTCGCCGTAAATCGCAATCAAGTTATCGTAATCCGCTTTATCGATCTTCGTTTCGTAGCGAATACCCGTAGGCGTATTCAAACGAACAGAAGCGCCGTCCGTCGTATCAAAACCGATCGTTTCTACCGTGAAATAGGTGTCTATCGTTGCCTTATATTCCGTACCTGCCGCATAGGTGACACCGCGCGTAGAGAAGCTTACCACCTTACCAGGTATGGAATGCTCCGCCAAAAGCGCTTCAAAATACTCGTCGTTGAGCACTACGGGAACGTCGTTTTGCGAGTACAACGTAATGATTTCGGAATCGATTTCAACTTGTACCGTAAATGCTTGATACCAAAGTCCGTCCACAAACTTCAATACGATTTTAGGGAGATAGTTGCCCACGAACGGCGTACCTTCTTCGATGATAAGCACGGAGCCTTCCGCAGGGTTGGGAATATCAAGGCGCAACCAATAGGTATTTTCCCACGTATATACTTGTGCGTTCGCAATTTCAGATAATCTCACACCGTTCAACGTGATATAATAGCCCGTCGTTGCCGTGCAATTTACCGCTTCGGTAGGTTTATGCAAGAAATCAACGAATTGCAACAAGGTGGAGCCGTTTTCGTTGTTCCAAAAACTAAAGCCGTCGAATACGCAGTCGGGCGTACCCAAATCGGGGATCTCCACTTCCTCCGCCTTGATTTCATAGTCCGCGGGTTTTTCCGTCGTCCATACGCCGTTTACGAGATAAACCGTTGCCGCGCCGAGCGTGAAGGTTTCGCCGTATTTATTCACAACCGTCGCACCTTCCGCAATTTCAAACGTTGCGTGCGAATAACCGTTGTAGCCTGCTTCGAGCTTGCTACCATTAATCCAGAACAACAATTGATCTATGCCCCAAAGTGCAGCAGCTTGCGACTCGCCGTTGATCGTGATACCCGTATTGCTTGCCGCCATAATTTGTTCATCTGCCGTCGTGAACCCATTTGCGTTATAACGCAAGGATACGCCGTAATAGTTGCCGTTTGGAAGGTGGTTTGCCTGACCGATCGAGATAAAATCGGGGTTATAATTCTTTTCTAAAACCACTTCCCAAACGCCGTTCTTCAATACGAGCTTCACCGCGCCAAGGGATTGCGTTGCAAAGGGCGTGCCTTCTTCAATCTCAAAGATTGCACCTTCCACAAGGTCCGCTTCGGGAATCGCAAAATAGAAATGGTTATTGCCGTGCGCATACGAAATGCTATATGCAGTATTGCTTGCGTTAAGCTCACGGAAGGTCTTGCCGTTGTACTTCACCATAAGGGACGTGCGGTTCGTCGTTGCCGCAAGGTTGGTTGCGTCCGCCGCTGCGCCAAGAGGATTTACGTCAAAGCTCACAATCGTTTGTGCAAGGCCGTTCGCCGTTGCGTTGTTCCACCCAACTGCAATCGCCAAATAATTCGTCGTCACGTTTTCGTTAGGCGCAGTCGTCACCCAACGTCCGTTCACTTTATAAATCGTGATTGCGGGGATTTCCACGCCGCCAAACATACCGCCTTCCGCAATCACGAGCTTATCGTAATCCGTCATACCCGTGAATATGATCCACTTTTGGCCGTCCCAGCCTGCAATATTATCATTCGTTACGGACATGGTAGCACCAGTCTTCGAGTTTACGTAGCTAACTTTCGTTGCCAAGTCCCCTTTATCCGTATGATCCCAAGCCGTTGTGCTATTGTACTGCAAGAGCACTCTACCGGATTCATTATAGGTATCCGCATTACCCCAAATTCCCTTGAAGACTGCTTCTTCAATTACGGGTTCTTCCGGCTTTTCCGTCGTCCACTTTTGCGTTGCGAAATCAAAATAGAAGCTCATTTCTTGGAAGGTGTACGTATTGCCTTCGTAAACCACCGTTGCGCCTTCTTCAAAATGAATCGTAGGCGCATAATAGCCGTTATAGCCTTCTACAAGTTTGTCCGTGTTGCCAGAATAGTTAAACCAAATGGAGTGATCTAAATAGAATTGTATCGTAGCGAAATAGCCGATATCTTCGCCGTTATAAGTAATACCCGAATAATCCGTAGGCACCGCGGCTTGCGCCCAGGTCTCTACGTTAAATTGAATAATAATGAAGTTGTTTACGTTATTGAAGGAAGGATTCAAGCCAACAAAGCTCGGCGTGAGATTCACTACCTTTACCTTTTCCCAAACGCCATTCGTCAAAACGAGCTTCACTGCGCCAAGGGATTGCCCTGCAAAAGGCGTGCCCTCTTCAATTTCAAAGGTTGCACCTTCCACGAGATCCGCTTCGGGAATCGCAAAATAGAAATAGTTATTGCCGTGCGCATAGGAAATGCTATATTGCTTCGCGTTTACATTCGTCGTATCCGCGTTAAGCTCACGGAACGTCTTACCGTTGTATTTTACCATGAGCGACGTACGATTCGTCGTAGCCGCAAGGTTGGTTGCATCCGCCGCACTACCAAGCGGGTTCACGTCAAAGGATACAATCGTATTTGCTACGCCACCCGAAATGGCATTATTCCAACCGACTGCGATTGCCGAATAATTCGTCGTTACGGAAGTGCTAGGCGCAGTGGTTACCCAACGTCCGTTCACCCTATAAATCGTGAGTGCAGGAATTTCCACGCCGCCAAACGTACCGCCTTCCGCAATGACGATTTTATCGTGTTCTTCCGTCATGCCAGTAAACACGATCCATCTTTGGCCTTCCCAACCGGTAATATTGTCATTCGTGACGGACGTGCTAGCACCAGTCTTCGAGTTTACGTAGCTAACCTTCGTTGCCAAGTCCCCTTTATCCGTATGATTCCATACCGTTGTGCTATTGTACTGCAAAAGCACTCTATCGGAAGAGTTGTAGATATCTACGTTACCCCAAATTGAATTGAAGGTTGCTTTTTCTAACGCAGGTTCTTCCGCAGGCTTATCTACCTTTGCCCACGTTGTGCCGTTATATTCCAAATAAGCATCTTCCGCAATTTCATACCAGTTTGCATCTTCGCTACCGTTTACAAACTTTGCACCTGCAGGAATATGCAAAATCGAACCTTCTGCGGGAAGCGTCACCCAACGCATTACGATGCTATCCGTACCGCCGTCAATCCAAGCACGACAAATAAAGGAAAGATTTGCCGTATCGATAGGTTGACCGTTCAAGGTTGCCTTTGCATAAATATCGCTATAATCAGCGAGCAAGTTGCCCTTCGCAATACCGCCGCTAAATTCCATAATGGAGCAGTACATATCATTATGCGCGTAGTTGTTCCACCAAGAATGTACGCCCGTGAAGGTGACTTTCGTCGTTTCCATCATATTCACGGTGATGCTATCGATATAGAAATAATCCGAAACAACCGTGCCCTTATCACGCAAACCGAATGCAAACGAACCCAAATTGCCGTCCGTACCCGTAATCGTTGCCAAAGGCAACTCTACGTCGCGCCACGTAGAAAGATCGTATGCGCCTGCAGCGCCCATGCTGCCATCAACGTTGTTAATTCTCAATTGATCAGCCTTCTCATAATCGGGGAGATACACTCTTGCAACCACGCTTACCACTTTTGATGCCGGAATCTTCGATGCCGTGAAATCAAGGTTTACGTACGCAGCGCCGCCCGTCGAGCTACTATTAACCTTTAAAACCGAGCCCGTAGAACCTGCGGGCAAGCCTTCGCTTGCGCCGTCCACAAAGGTATAGGCATACGCTGTGTTTCCCAAATAGTAATCCACGGTGAATTGACCGTTGTTCGTAAATTCCGTTTCAAGCGCGGAAGCCGCACTCGCCTTCGTTTGCGAAAAAGCGAACACGCAGCCAAGCAAAAGGCAAAAGCCCATTGCCACGCTCGCAAGCGCTAAAAACGTTTTTCTCAAAATCGTTCTCATCGTCCGTTTTCCTCCTTAATTAGTAATCGAAATCGCTGCCCCAAGGGTCGTCCTCAAAATTATCCCCACTTTCGGTGAGAATGTCCGTAGCACAAAGATAAATCACTTTGATTTCGATGCTATCATATTCTTTTCGCATACTTTTTCTCCTTTTGAAAAAATAGACTGTACGACTTTGTTTTTTTGCACAAAGACTATATTGCATTATAATTGTAATAAAATTATGAAAAAAATTCAATAGTATTTTTCGCACAATAATATCAAAAATTTGACTTTTTCACTTATTTTTTCGCCATAAAAACAAGAAAAATGCGAGCATTCTTTTACGAATACCCGCCATATTTTTTATCGATTTTGCTAGGAAAAACCACATTTCTCACTCACCTTTTCGCCTTATTTTTCCTTGATTTTTCGGCGAATTCTATAGCAAAAAAGAAAAGCGCCTATTGATTTTCAAAATCTCAATAGACGCTTAAACAACGATTTTTAGACCAAATGCACAAGCGCGGAACGCCACCAAGAAAGGCACGTAGCCGCAGGCTCTTCAATATATTCCTTGCCATTCCCGAAATAGTCCAACACGTCGTCTTCTAATTCCGGAATACTTTCCACTTTTCCTTCCGCATATTCCATAAGGCGTTTACGGCAATGCGTGAGCCGTTGTTTTAACCCGCCCAAGCGAAGATCTTGCACTTCAAAGCCTTGCGCCTTATTTTCCGTAAACCAAAGATTTCTAAAGGCTTCGTAAAAGGCGTCTAAACGCGCTTCCGCCGTCTTATAATCTTCAATCAACGCGGACATTGTGCCTGCATTTTTGCTTTTATAGACTTCCCTCGTCCGTTTTCCGAGTGCATATTTCACGGATAAGAGCTCGCATAACACCGCCGCACTTTCAAATAAATACGCGTATTGCCCCGTTGCATAGCCGCGCAAACGCTTTGCAAGCACCGCATATTCGTCGGGTACGCTCTGTTTTACAAGCGAATCTAATACGCCCGTAAACGGATCGTTATAAAGCATACGCTTGCAAATATTCTTTTTGCAATCTTGATTTCCATCCACGTAGTTGGGGGTATCCAACGCCATCATTACGTCGTAGTCTACGCCAACGATTTCCTTGAACTCTTTCCGAATCGCATCTTCATCCGTGACGCCGTCATACGCCTTTTTAATGGCAAACAAGGAAGGCAACACCGAATAATAGGAGCACTCCTTACCGTCGTCCCCCCACATGGTGATAAAGATGTTTTTCACGCCGCTTTCCGCCGCCGCTTGCATGGCAGGCAGCATTGTTTCAAGGGTATACTTGTTTCCGCAGGCAAAACCCGTCCACGTCCACGCGCCGCCTGCAAACCAAGTGTCGTTCCCCGATTGCAAATGCGCGCGCATCATCTTTGCCATATATTCCTTTTCCGTATGATAATAATCCCAATAAACGAGCCCTAAATTTTTAGGCAGCATTTTAACGACTTCTTCCGTCAATTGCGGCTCTTTCGGATAATACTCTCCATTGTTTGCCAAGCGGAAGAACATATCCGACCACATCATCGGCTTAAAATCATATTTTTCGGCGATTTCCACCACACGGGCAAGGTGCTTTTGCAAAATCTCAAAGCGGTTCTCAATCCCGTGCTTATCAAGGTATTTCCCAAGCCCTAACATGTGCGCCTCGTCCATGCCGATATGCACGTACTGCGTGGAAAAGCATTTGCGCAACGTCTTGAACATATTTTCGGTCAATTCATACGTGCGCTCTTCCCCCACCAACATAATATCTCCGAAATCGCGGATTTCACAGTAGGGGTTCCAACGGAAAATTTGAGCCAAATGCGCCAAGGTTTGAATGCAGGGTATCACTTCCACGCCTATGCCTTCACAGTACGCCACGATATCCTTTAATTCGTCTTGCGTATATCTACCGCGCATATACCCGAAATAGGGTTCGTTTTCCACTTCATACGTATCTTCCGTATAAAGTTGGAGCATGTTATACCCCATTTTACGTATTATCGTGGCAAACTCTTTCACCTTTTCCGGTTTCATCACGGCATTTCTAGACATATCCAACATTACGCCGAAATATTTGCAGCTCTCATTCATACCTTTTTCTCCATTTTTCTTAAAGCTTAATCGTGGCAGTGCTCTTTGATAAATTTCACTACGCCCGCCGACCAACCGTGGCAAAGGCTATGACGGAACCCGACGTAGCAATGGTCACCGTAATCGCCATGGAGATCCTTCTTCGTCGGATCGATTTCGTCAATGCGGCCGGAGCCTTCCAACCATTCAATATGGAAATCTTCCCAAAACGTCGTCGCGCCCCTATCCAACATTGCGCCGTAATATTCCTTCATAAGCTCGATTGCAAGCTTTTCGTCGCGCGATGCAATCGCGGATAAAACGTAATAGCTCATAAAGGTAGAGAACCCTTTTACGCCGCCTTCCGTCAACTTATGATATTCTTCGTCCGTAAGCTCGCCCGTCGCGAAATATTTCAACGCGATCACTTGCTTTTTCTCTTGCGCAATAATGGGTTGCTTTACGACTTTTTTCTTGATTTGCATCACTTTGTCCGTCGGCAAACCAAACGCATTCAAAAGCTCCGTAGCCCCGTTAAGCGACATTAAGAAAATCGCACGCACACCGACAAGTTCGTCCACAGACCCCTTCGTCGGCCAATCCACTAAATATCTAATTTTCCTATTCAAATCGCCGTTTTCGTCCACCAAGCCGTCCAACAAATCCAACAGCTCTAACAAATAACCCAAATGCTTTTTGATATAGGCCTTGCAGCCAAATTCCTTATAATAATCGGCAAGAATGATAATCCACCACATGGAATAGGTGTAGATATCGTTCATAAATTTCGGAACGGGGGCTAATTTCTTCGCCAAATCCAAGGAGCGTTCCACAACGGGCAATCTACCATAAATCGAATTTAACGCCATGATTTCCGGTGCTAAATCGCCTGCCCACAACAATCTATCACGCTTTACGCCGTCCCAAACGTAGCCTTCCGACGCGCACAAATCCACGGTGCGCTTTGCTACTTCGAAAATCTTTGCAACTTTTTCGTCTTGCCCTTGATAGGTGTAGATCGGTTTTTTAGAGAAAATACGGTTTTCGCAAAAAATATTCTTGAAATAAATATATCTATCTTCCAAAAGATCAATACGCACGAAACGGAAACCCGTTTGCCCCATCGTCACGTCGGCATACGAGCAAACCATCGTTTCAAAATCGCGCGGGCCATGCACGTTGCTCGCGTTCTTTTGCTTAATATCCGAGCTAACTTCGCCCAAGCTTTCCCCGAAACGAATACGAATTTTACAGCTATCGTATTTAATCCCGTTGGTGATCATGCGCGCGCCGCCGTTCATTTCCTTGCCAAAATCCAAGATAACAAAGGAGCCGATCCCGTCCATTTTTAAATAATTTTTCCACTCGTCCGCGTTATAATTGATTGTAGCATACAATCCCTTCGAACGAAGGAGCGTATCCGCATTTTCGATTTTATTACAATCTACGACTCTCGTAGGCAATAAATATTCTCTCATTGTTTTGTTTTGTCCTTTATATTATACTTTCTACAAATTACGTCCCTAGTTCTATGGAGAATAGCCGCTCGGCGCGCCAATATTGCGCCAAGCTACCTTCCCTTACATTGCATGACGACACGCCGAGAAATATTAGGACTCATTTCTCGGCGCCCCATGCTTTTTTATTAGTACGGCAACAAATAAACTGCTTGCCCTGCCGTAAGCGTCACCTGATATTGATTATTCGTAAGCGTTACGGACGTTCTTGCACCCGTTTGATCATAGACGTAAACGTTATCAAACGTACCGTCAAACGTCACCGTAACGGTTTGCGTACCGCCTTCGTTCGGGTCAATCGTATTCATA
>JAZTWL010000161.1:0-20604 GCA_045635845.1 Candidatus Scatosoma sp.
TGTTAAGGTTGTAAGTACGAACGACGGTTTCTATTGGAACTTTGGTAAAGCATTGAATGCAGGCGACGTAATCACGATTAGCGGTGGCTTCGTTTACGACGCGGAAGCAGTGAAGTACGTAATCACGGAAAGTAGCTTCACGTGGAACGGCACGGGCTGGGAACCGTACGTTGAATATGCAACGTATGAAATCGGCAGAGTTTCCTATTCTAGCGGTAGCGCAACGGCACTCTATTTAGATAAGATTGGCGGCGGCACGTGGCAAGTGACGGACGGCGATTGGAAGGAAAAATTGACGTTCCAAGCAGGTAGTGGCGTTGGTATCACCTTGAACGGCACGCAAATTGACATGAGCGATATTAAGATCCCCAACAATATGTACGTTGGATTAAAGACGACGGCAAACGTTGGCGACGTATTAGTAGTGGAAGGTACGTTCTATAATACGGCTCTTACGGTGAAGTACGTCATTTCTGAAAGTGCGTTCATTTGGAACGGTTCGGATTGGATTAGCTCTTTTGCAGATTCCGAACTTGCGCCTTATGATTTAATCTCTTTGAATGATATCGGCTTGGGTACGGAAGCTGCCTTCTCGGGCGTTAGAAGCGAAGTGCAACACTGGTTCAAAGCTAGCACGGATAATATGACGGGTTCGGTAGCGTTCCGCTTTGGCTATACGGCAAATTCGAGCGCTGGTACTTTGGATATCAGACTTCGTGGTGCAAATTGGGAAGGCTATTATTTCCGTATCACGGAAGGCAAGCTTGAATTAGTAAATCAAGGTGCTAGCGTTACGTTGGATGTATCTAAGACTTACGTAGTTGAAGTTGGTGCAATCGATATTGCAGACGGTAGCGGCGTTTGGGCGTACATTAAGGTGGACGGCGATTTGAAGGCTTCCAAGGTTATTGCGAAGAATCCTGCTTATAATAGCTGTCAAGTGAGTCTTTACTCTAACGCTGATACGAATGCAGTGCTTACGGACGTATTGGCGGATTCCATTAGATTGACCTACAATATTGATGGTAAGCGTACGCAGGTATACGAAAATGAAGGCACGTACGTCCTTCCTAATTATGTGGGTAGCAAAGTCTTTATTGGTTGGTCTATTAACAATAAGCTTTATCAAGCAGGCGATAGAATTGAATTGATAAAGGACAATAACCTTACGATTAAGGCAATTTTGCTTGATTTCCAAATGGTTGACGGTGCGGCAATTCGTCTTTCGAGCTCCGCAGACAACTCGGGCATCCGTTTCACGACGAGAATTAACCAAGCGGATTTGACGGCTTTGGTAGGTAAGAACGGCATTACGAACGTTTCCTATGGTACGTTGATCCTTCCTTATGATTATCTTTCGTATAAGCAAGTGCCGAATTTGAACGATTTCGTTGCGGGTACGGATATCTTGAAGATTGTATCCACGAAGTATGAAGTGGATGGCGACTATATCGTTTACCGCGGTGCAATGCAAAAGTTGTACGAAGAAAACTACGAAAGATTGTTTGCAGGTCGCGGTTATATCGAAATTACCTTCGCAAGCGGCGAAACGATGATCTTCTACACCGACTACAACGAACAGGATAACGTTCGTTCGATCCGTCAAGTTGCACAAGCTTACAAGGCTGATACGGTGCAAGACGGCGACGAAACGCTTTATACGGAACTTGACGAAACGAGAAAGGCAGTCGTAGACGCTTATGCGGCAAGCGGCGAAATCAAGCTCATGGATTATGCGTCCTATGCGAATAATTCCTTGGATCGTATCGCTTGGTACTATCCCGCACTTGATCCTAGCAACGCATACGATAACGCGACGAACGATGCAATCGCAGTTAAGATGAAGGCTGCGGGTATCACCACGGTATATCTTGACGGTGAATACTACCTTGATCTTACTACGCAAGGCAATATTTTAAAAACGCGTCAAATTATTGCTTTGTTCTGGAAGCACGGCATTGAAACGATTGCATTCGGCGCGAATGGTTTAGTCGATTATAGCACGAACGCATATCCCGATTTCTCGGATTGCCCCGGTTTCAAGGGTTTCCTTGTTTGGGACGAACCTTCTTCGACGAACTTTGCAACCTTGAAAGCATTCGCGCAAAACTTCGAAAAGACGTACGCGGGCAAAGACGTCACCTTCATGGTAAACCTTTTCCCTTCGTATGCAAGCATTTTCAATCCGGGTTCGACGGGTTGGTTTGATAGTAGTCTTGATAAGTTGGATGCAGACGCTTTCAAGAATTATTTGAAGGCTTACTGCGATCAAGTGCTTTCTGAAATTAGCGGTGAAAAGTGGCTTTCGCTCGATACGTATCCCATTAAGGCGGATGGTACCTTGAAGGAAAACTTCCTTTTCGACTTGGCAATGTTGAAATACTATGCGGAATACGCAGGCGCAACGTCGCACGCCGTATTGCAAGGCTCTGGTTGGAGCGGAGAAGGGAGTACCGTGATGAATAGAATGCCGACGGAAGCGGAGCTTCGCATGCAAGCGTATGCGGCAATGGCGTTCGGTATCGATTCCATTTCTTGGTGGTCCTATGCCGATATGAGACATACGGATTCTCCCGATCAAGCTTGCACAAGCGAAGGCGGTCACAGTTTTGATGGCAATAATACGTGCGTAAATTGTGGGGAAATTAGATGTTTCTCGCATACCTTCAATAATGATGGCGATTGTATTATATGCGGTACGCCGGATAACCAACAAAATCCTACCGATAACGATGAGTACTACACCAGATTTGCAAACGTGAATAACGAGCTTGCGGCAATCAGCTCGGTATATTCCGCGTTTGAATGGAAAGGCGTAATTCTTGGCGCTGGTAAGAATAACGGATCGTCGATCGGTAGTTGGGTACTCAGTGAAGATAACGATTACACGGCTTATAAGCAAGTTATGGGCAATATCGGTTCGTATGAACTTACCACGGCAAACACGAAGCACCTTTCTTCCGTAAGCACGAATCAGACGAATTGGAACTATCTTATGAGTGTTATGGAAGATGCAAACGGTAACGAAGGCTACGTGCTTTGCAACTATAATAACCATAGCGAAACTAGCGCACAAACGATTACGATTACGTTTGATAGCAACATCACCGAAGTTGTGATCTATTTTGGCGGCGAAGCAAAGACCATAAAACGTGGTGAGACGCTTGAAAAAGCAACCTTCTCGGACAAGACGCTTACTGTGAGTTTGGCAAAGGGCGAAGGCGTAATCATTTTGCCTTCTAAGTTGGGTTAATACGGAGGTGCGATATGAAGAATATTTACGAAGAAGTAAAATTTGAAGTGATTGTACTTACGCAATCCGACGTTCTTACGTTCTCGCAAGAAAACGAAAAGGACGACGTTGTAGACGATATTTTCGGTAGCAACAAATAACAAAACAACAAAAAAACACACGGGCGGGCTTTAACGCCTGTCCGTGTGGAAAAAGTTGTGCATTACATTATTATATATTATAAGACGTTTTATTGGTGAATGCTTTTCGGTAAGCGGAAGGGGAAAGGTTTTCCAGTTCCAAGAAATTCCGATTAAAGCTCGCAAGGGAAGAAAATCCGCTCTCATAGCAAATGGTGGAAACGGGCGTATTCGTCGTTACCAACAATTTCTTCGCTTTCTTGATACGCAAAATCGTGATATATTGCTTGATCGTCATGTTCATTTTCTTGTGAAAGGATTCACTCAAATGGGTGGCGTTACAATTCGCGTATTGCGCGATATCGTTCAAGGAAAGCGGCTCGCTATAATGAGAGTTGATGTAAATCAGAGCATTTTGAATGATGCTTTCGTTAGAAACAATTTTCGACGTCGGGTGCGTTTTATAGTGGCAAAAGAAAATTTCGATTAAATTTTGGCAAAGCGAAGTGGCAAGTTGCGGCATATAGCTTTGGTTGAAATTTTGCGATTGCGCAAGCGTGTCCATAATGGAAATCACCGTTTTTCCCACTTCTTTGGGCAGGGTGCAGATCTTATCGGACGGCGTTGCTTCGAGTTTTTGCAAAATGCCTTCGGGCAGCAACGACGGCGAAATCATCAAATTGTACAAAAGATTGTCAGGCGAAAAATCATAGAATTTATGATAGTCCTGACGCCACATAATCATATAGGTATACGTAGGCATGAAATATTCCGTGCCGTTGATAATTTGATTGCAAGTGCCTTTGGCAAGAATTGCAATTTCAATACTATCATGGAAATGCATCGCATACCACGGCTCGTCTAATTTATCCTTGGCGATATAGTAGCCGTTGGGCGTGGGGTAGTTCTTCAAGGGGAATAAGGCTGGTTTCATAAGAAATACGCTCCTTTCTCGTTCGTATGCTTATAGTATAAACCAAAATTTGCTAAATTGTCAATACCCAAAAGCAAAAATAATGAGTAATTGACAAAGAAAATGTGATATTTTTCACGTTTTCCTATTAAAAATTCGGAAAAATTTAGGGCGTTGCAACACAACGCCAAAAATAAGGAGAAAAAAAGATGAAAAAACAAAGAACGAAATTAGCAGTCGCTTTGTTGGCTCTCGCTTGCTCGGGTGCATGCGTAGGCGCGGGTGTGGCTTATGCCGCTCCTTCGCATTCGACGGGTATCGTAGCGCAAGCGTCCACGGAATACGCAACGTATACGTTGAACGGTCTTACGTACGTAGATGGCGATTCGGAATACTTCTTTTTAAGAGGTGTTTCCGGGGACACGCTTGATTTGAACAATTGGGACGAAGATTTCACGCTTGCGGAAGGCGAAGGTATCACGTTGAACGGCGAAGCAATCACGCCCCTTGAGATGAAGCAACCTGACGCAGATTTGCTTATCTGTTTGGAAAGTCCCGCAAATGAAGGGGATATCCTTTCGATTAACGGTACGTTCGTAAACGACACGTTGAAAGCGAAGCTCGTAATTAACGGTCAATTGCAATGGAACGGCAGCGCATGGGTAGCCGTAGCTAGCGAAGAACCCGAAATTACGTACACGACGTACACGACGAGCGGTCTTCAATTCCTTACCGGCAGCGCAACTACGTTCAATGCTTGCGGCGTTTCTGGTGACACTCTTGGCGTAAATAGCTGGGATCACAGATTTACGCTTGTAGAAGGCGAAGGTTTCGCATTGAACGGCGTAGCGTTTACGCCCGCTGAAATGAAGCAACCTGGTACCGACTTGTATATCGTTTTGGGCGACATCACCGTAAATGAAGGGGATATCCTTTCGATTAAAGGTACGTTCGTAAACGAAGATTTGAAAGTAAAAATCGTTCTCGACGGCGAATTGCAATGGAATGGCTCGGCTTGGCAAAAGCCCTATACGACGTACACGACGAGCGGTCTTCAATTCCTTACCGGCAGCGCAACTACGTTCAATGCTTGCGGCGTTTCTGGTGACATTCTTGGCGTAAATAGCTGGGATCACAGATTTACGCTTGTAGAAGGCGAAGGCTTTGCATTGAACGGCACGCCTTTCACGCCCGCTGAAATGAAGCAACCTGGTACGGATTTGTATATCGTTTTGGGCGACATCACCGTAAATGAAGGGGATATCCTTTCGATTAAGGGTACGTTCGTAAACGAAGATTTGAAAGTAAAAATCGTTCTCGACGGCGAATTGCAATGGAACGGCTCGGCTTGGACGGCAGTAGCTAGCGAAGAACCCGAAGTTCCCGAAATCGAATATACGGAATATAACGTTGATAATTTGATCGTGCACATGCATAGTAGAGATAATCACGAACTTGCCGTAAACACGTCTTTGTGGTTGCACGGTACGGAAGATCCTTCCGATAAGTGGTCGTACTTTACGCTTGTAAGCGGCGAAGGTTTCAAAGTGAACGGCGTTGCGGCAGAATTGGGCGGCATGCAAAATTATGGCGGCGGTATCTACTTGAAGTTTGCAGGTGTAAACGTTGGCGACGTAATCTCTATTAGCGGTACGTACGTGAACGACGACGAAGCTACGAAATACATCATCAAGGAAACCAAGGTTCAATTCACCGAAACGGGTTGGGTAGCAGTAGCAGATGAACCCGACGTTCCCGAAATCGAATATACGACGTATACGACGAGCGGTCTTCAATTCCTTACCGGTAGCGCAACTACGTTCAATGCTTGCGGCGTTTCTGGTGACATTCTTGGCGTAAATAGCTGGGATCACAGATTTACGCTTGTAGAAGGCGAAGGTTTTGCGTTGAACGGCGTAGCGTTCACGCCTATTGAAATGAAACAACCTGGTACGGATTTGTACATCGTTTTGGGCGACATCACCGTAAATGAAGGGGATATCCTTTCGATTAACGGTACGTTTGCAAGCGCTGCGGCACAAGCAAAGATCGTTCTCAACGGTCAATTGAAGTGGAACGGCTCGGCTTGGGAAACGTATGGCGAAATCACGCCCGTAGTTCCTGGTCTTGAAGAATGCGAAGAATATACGCTTGGCGCGTTGGTATTCCACCACATGGAACCCAACAGCTTGAAGATGGCGCACTTTGCTCCTGCAAGCGGTGACGAAATCACGTTGAAGGGCGACGCTCTTGGCGATCTCGTATGGAACTCGCCTTTCACGTTCTTGATCGGTTCTGGCGCAGGTATCAAGTTGAATAACAATGCAATCACGCCTACCGTGAAATATCCTCAATATATGTTCGTAGAGTTGGCGAATAACGCTAAATACGGCGACGTTATTACGATCGGCGGTACGTTCTACAACCTTGAACTCAAAGTGAAGTACGTTGTTGAAGAAAGCTCCTTCATTTGGAACGGTAGAGAATGGCAAGCAAACGACGGTTCGGAATTGCCTCCTGAACCCGATGCACTCGCATTCGAAGTGAACAAGCTCGCTGCGCACAGTCATTCGACGGCAAACGTAATCAACGCATACCCGATCGCAGGCGATACGCTTTACGTATCTAGCTGGGATTATGCATTCCTCTTCATAGAAGGCACGGGCGCAGGTTTCTTGATCAACGGTGAAGTACACTACGGTTGGGAAATGAAACAACCTGGCAATGATCTCTACATTGATTTGAGATATACGGCGCAAGCTGGTGACATTTTGACGATCGACGGCGAATTCATTTCCTACGCGGCAGACGCGACGATTGTGTTTAAGAATTGTCAATTGTACTATACCGGTAATGCTTGGGAAGCGTACGTTGAATACGACTACACCGAAGTTGGTGCAATGATCGTAAACCGCGATGACCCGAATACGAGAGCTCAATCTATTTCCTTGCTTGCGGCAAACGGCGCAGTATTGCCTATCAACGACTGGCTTCAGGCATTCGCATTCCGTGAAGGCAGCGGCGTTGGTGCAGTTTACCAAGCTGTAAACGGTGACGTGCTTTATCCTACGGATATTAAAGCTCCTGGTGGACAATGGTACATAGGTTTCTTATATAACGGCGAATGGCGTTACGCTGAAGAAGGCGATATCCTCACGATTGGCGGTACGTTCGTATGCCCTGCGTTGAATGCGGCGTACGTAATCGCGGAAAGCACCTTCATTTACACCGGCGGTACGTGGATCAACGAAATCGACGGCATTAAGTCGGAAGCAGTTGCCGAGTTGGATGCATACGCAACGAACTTTGCGGAAGCAGACTATTACGAAGCAGAATGGAAAGAACTTGCATCGATTTTGAGCGAAGGCAAGGACAACATTAACTGGGCAACGACGAAAGACGTAGTAGCGGCGGCTCTTGAAGCAGCGAAGACGGCTATGGACGACGTTGCAACGAAGGCTGAATCGGATGCAATCCTTGCTACGTTGCCTGCAGAAGCAAAGGCAGAACTTGCGGCTTATAAGAACGAAGCGGATTATAGAGCGGCAGAATGGGCGAAAATCCAAGAAATTATCGCAACTGCAAACGCGGAAATTGATGCAGGTACGTCCGTAACGGCAATCAAGAAAGCCGTAGCGAAAGCGAAGACGGCAATCGACGCATTGTACACGGCAGCACAATGGGATGCGGCGGAAGCGGTAGTTGCAAACGCGAAAGCAGAACTTGCAAGCTATAAGAGCGAAGCGGATTATAGAGCGGCAGAATGGGAAAAGATCCAAGAAATTATTGCAAATGCAAATGTGGAAATTGACTCGTATATCTTCCAAGACGCTTTGATTGCGGAAACTGTAGCGGCGGCGAAGGCATCCATGGATAAGATTTTCACGGCAGAAGACGCAAATGCGGCGGATGCAGTGATCGCGGCGGCGATGGCAGAACTTGCAGGCTACAAGTCCGAAGAAAACTACTACGAAAACGAATGGACGGAAATCCAAATCATTATCGCAAACGCGGCAACGAAGATGGATAAGGCGTATGGCGATAGCGATGCAATCGCGGCAATCGTAGTAGAAACGAAAGCGGCAATCGACGAAGTGAAGACGAAGGATATCGTTGATGCTGAAAACTTTGCAGCAGCGAAAGAAGCGGCGATCAACGAAGTCGTTGCATACTATGGCGCGCTTGATCATAGCAGATACACCGACGAAGCAGAAATCGTTATCACGGGCTATATGGAAATGGTAATGGAAGAACTCGAAGCGGCAACGACGTACGAAGCACTTGAAGCAGCAGTAGAACAATTCAAGGCAAACGTAGCAGACGTTGAAATGCTTCCTCCTGCAGAAGAGCCTGAAGAAAATGAAGGCGGCAGCAAGAAGAAGGGCGGTTGCGGTTCGCTTGTAGCAGGCGGTTTGTCCGCAGGCGTAGCGATGGCAGCAGCTGCAGTAGTAGCAACCCTTCGCAAGAAGAAAGAAGATTGATAAGCAATCTATGCCCCAAAAAGCGGAGCGGACTTCGGTCCGTTCCGCCTACGGGCAAATTTCCCCATGCGCGCATAGCGCGTTGAAAAATTGAAAGTTGAAAAAATGTAAATCAAAGCGTGCCCAACGATTCCGCGGGGATCCGTGGAAGAGAACGCTTCGAAGAAGGGCGGTTGCGGCTGCTTTTGACGATTAAATTGGGAAAGTATTCGGCGGGTGGATAAGCCCTTGCCGATGATAATAAAAAGAAAATAATAAAAAAGGACGGATAAACAAAATGAAAAGAAAAAGACTTTTAGCATTGATGTCGACGCTTTTGATCGGCGCAACGTCGGCTAGCACGTTCGTTGGTTGCGGCGGCGCAGGCGGCAGCAAGATCGAACTCGACCCGAACAAGGCAAACCTTCTCGTTGCAACCTTCAACGGCGGCGTAGGCTATCAATGGTTGGAAGAAGCGGCGGCACGTTTCGAAAAGTTGTACGAAAACTCCACGCACTTCGAAGAAGGCAAGACGGGCGTTAAAGTGCACGTTGACAAGAACAAGGATTCCTATAGAGGTGGCCAACTTCAACAAAAGACCTTGAAGATGGACGTTTACTTCACGGAAGGCGTTGAATACTACACCTTCGTAAACAAGGATAAGGTTGCAGACCTTACCGATATCGTTTCGGGTGAAAATTCTTCCCTTGAAGCTTATGGCGAAAGCGGCACGATTGCGGAAAAGCTCGATAAGAACTTCGCAGGCTATCTTACGTCGCAAACGGGCGGCAAGTACTACATGCTTCCCTTCTACGATGGTTTCTACGGCTTCGTTTACGATATCGAATTGTTCGAAAACGAAGGTTTCTTCATGGACAAAGACGGCGACTTCGTTCCCTTACTTATTGATAAAGAGACGATGACGGAAGAAGAAATCGAAGCAGCAAGAGAAGAATACAATGCGAATAAGTCCAACGGTCCCGACGGCAAGCCCGGTACGTACGACGACGGTCTTCCCGCAACGTACGACGAAATGATCGCGCTTTGCGATAGAATCGTAGATATGAGCTGCATTCCTTTCTGCTACTCCGGTCAATATACCGACTACGTAAGTAAAGCATTCCGTTCGTTTGTTGCAGACTACGAAGGCTACGACGGCATGAGCTTGAACTATACCCTTAACGGTACGGCAAATCTCGTTACGTCGATCGAAGACGACGGTTCGCTTACGGGCAACGTGACGACGGAAGAAGTTGCGATCAACGAAAGCGAAGCTTACGAACTTCAAAAGCAAGCAGGTAAGTACTACGCGCTTAAAATGCAAGAAGAATTGTTCGGTTCGACGAAGTATATCGGCAACTCTTGGAACTCCTTCTCGTTCACCGTAGCGCAAACCGAATTCATTAAGAGTAAATATACTGCAACGCCTTACGCAATGTTGGCAGACGGCGTTTGGTGGGAAAACGAAGCAACCTTCGCGTTTGAAGAATTCGAAGCTACCACGGGTGAAGCGAAAGAAGATAGACGTTTCGGTTGGTTGCCTATCCCCAAAGCTCCTGGCCAAGAAGCAGGCGATCAAACGATGTTCTCCGCAAATAGCTCCTTCTGCTTTATCAACAAGGATTGCGACAACATGGAGCTTGCAAAAGAATTCATGAAATTCTTGCATACGGACTCTGAAATGTCCAAGTTTAGCGCAAAGACGTCCATTTCGCGTGCTTTGAACTATAAGGTTAAGGACGAAGATAAGGCGACTGCAACGAACTTCGGTAAGAACGTAATCGAAATGAGAGACTCCTCTACGGTCGTATATCCTTACTCCGCATTGAAAGTGGTTATCGACAACCCTAGTTTCTTCGACGAAACGAGATGGTTCTTGTGGAGCGATGTGGGCGGCGTGAAAAAGGACCCGTTCCCTGTATTCCAAAAGGGTAAGGCAGACGCGGAAGACTACTTCAACGGCTTGTACAAATACGAAAAGGACCAATGGAGCAGCTTGAAAAAATAAGCAGCAAATAAAAAATAACCCAAAGAGAGGAAACTCTTATGTTGAAACATAAAGTAAAACGTAAAGGTGATAGAGGGGAAGCGCTCTTCTACGCCGCAATCGTTGCCTTTCCGCTTTTGCAAATTCTCGTTTTCTACTTCTACGTAAACTTTAATAGCATTTTGTTGTGCTTTAAAGATTGGGGCGCGTCGGAAAAGACGCCGCATTGGGTAGGTCTCGAAAATTTCAAGGATTTGTGGAAAGACGTTGAGAATAATATTTTAATCGATTCGTTTAAGAATTCGATTTTGGTATGGATCTTCGTATCGGGGCTTGGTACCTTCCTTTCCATTTTGTTCTCGTATTATATCTTCAAGAAATGGGCAACGGGAAAAATGTTCAAATTCTTCCTTTTCTTGCCTTCCGTAGTGCCTTCGCTTTTGTTCGTAATCATTTATAGATTCTTCATGGACGAAGCGCTCCCTGGCTATATGCTTGAAGTATTCGGGAAGAAAATGCAAGGCGGTCTATTCTCGGGGCCGTACGATACCATAATGCCGGTGGTAATCTTCTTCAACGTGTGGGTATGCTTTGGTTCACAGGTGCTCATTTATACGGGCGCAATGGATCAAATCACGCCGGACATTTTGGAAGCGGGCAAGATCGACGGCGTATCTTCTACGCAGGAATTCTTCAAAATCGTAATTCCCATGATTTTGCCCACCGTTTCTACGTTCGTAGTAGCAAGCGTTGCGACGATCTTCACAAACCAAGCGGGCTTGTACGCCTTCGGTGGGGATAAATATACGAGTGAAAATTCCACGCTCGGGTATTATTTGTACACGTTGGTTGACGACGCGGGTGTTTACGATACGTATGGCTACGCAAGTGCGTTGGGTGTTGTGTGCACCTGCATTGCAATACCTTTGACCATGGGCGTACGTAAATTGTTGAATAGGGGGGAAGAATAATGGCAACGACGAAAAAGAAATTGCATTTCAACCCTATTGCAGTTGTTACGTTCACAATCTTGGCACTCTACGTATTGACGATGATTTTCTCGGTGCTTTGGCTTTTGAGCACGTCGTTGAAATCGGTTGAAGAATATCAATTCGGTTTCATATCGAATGGGTTCAAAGCTAATACGCTTTGGTTCCCCAAGCATGGTGTCACCTTCCAAAACTTCATCCGCGCGTATAAGTATTTCTACGTGCAAACGGATAAAGGGGACGTGTACATTCTTGAACAATTTGGGAACTCCCTTCTTTATTGCGTAGGTTGTTCCTTTACGACGACGGCTACCTGCCTTGTAATGGGGTATGCGTCGGCACGCTTTAAGTATAAGCTTTCGGGCTATATTTACGCGTTCGTATTGGTGACGATGGCGTTGCCCGTAGTTGGTGCGATGCCTAGTGAAATCCGCGTTGCGGAACAACTCAATATCTTCGGTACTTTCCACGGTATTTGGATCATGCGTGCGACCTTCTTGAATATGTATTTCTTGATTTTCTACGCGCAGTTCAAAATGATTCCGAAGGATTATACGGAAGCTGCAAAAATCGACGGCGCAAGCCCGGGCGCGATCATGATGAAGATTATCGTTCCCCTTGCGGCTACTACCACGACGACGGTGTTCGTTTTGATGTTCATTTCCTATTGGAACGATTATCAAATTCCTAGAATTTACTTGGAACAACACCCCGTAGCGGCGCATGGTATGTATAACTTTGTGCAAATTCCCGTAAATGAACTCGATGCCACGCCTTATAAGCTTGCAGGTATCGTAATCATGGCGTTGCCCATCGTTATCTTCTATGCAATTTTCAATAAAAAACTTAATGTAAACTTATCTGTTGGAGGAATAAAAGGATAAAATGAAGACGATACAAAAAAATAAATTTCTTCGTTTTGCGCTCATTTTAGCGTCTTTCGCATGTGCGCTCCTTTTCTTCACGACGTTTTCGCTCGGGAGTAAGACGGCTCGCGCCGCTGCTCCCCAAGCGGTTGCGACGGCTCACGTAGGCGACGCAATCGTGGCGGCGGATTACGATATTTCGTATAACGGTAGCACCATTAAAGCGGAAGGATTGACGGTTGTTTATCCTAGTGGCGGTGTTTACGGTGGCGATAGTTTCGTAATGGAGCAAGCGGGCAACTATGCAGTCACCTATTACGCGACTGCAAACGGAAAACGCGTTGAAGAAACGAAAAACTATCTCGCGATTCGAATGCCTCAAGATTTCGTAATCGCGGAAGCGGGCATGCTCGTTGAATATGGCAAATACTACGTGGAATCGCCTTACGAATTGAAGAAAGATACCTACGGCGCACTTGTCACGTTCAAAGCAGGTCAATCTATTACGTTTGATACGACGATTAAAACGTCGGATTTGAAAGAAGGGTATAATATTATCGATATGATCGTTATGCCTAGCGTATATAGAGAAACGGACTTCGAAAAATTGACGGTACGCGTGACGGATTGCTCGGACGAAAATAACTACGTGGATATCGTGATTATTTCGTCGAATACGGTGGACGGCGACGGTCAAATTTCCTACGTACAAGCAGGTGCAAGTGGCCAACAAATCGGTGGCTACGAAACCCCTGAGCACTACCATTCGAACTCGATAAACTATGGTGCGCAAGTAGAGCATAGTTTCCGTGCATTCGGTTGCGTAAATGGGAATCGTTCAGTTCATACGGTTTCCGAAAATTCGATGACGATTTCGATCGATAACGGAAGCAAGAAAGTACTTTGCGGGCCTACGCCGAGCTTGACCGCATATTCCATGGTAAACGATTTGGACGATCCCGCACACTACAAGGGAAATCCTTGGGGCGGCTTCCTTGGTGAAGAAGTAAGCGTAAAGGTGACGGCGGAACGTTTCTCGAAGGCGGAAGGTAAGGTTTTGATTAAGTCGTTCGGCGGCTATGATTTCTCGCAAGAAATCGAAGATACGCAAGCACCTGAATTGAAGGTTGCATGCGACGAATCGAAAGGGCTTCCTTTGGCGGAAGTAGGCAAAGAATTCCCGATTTTCGCGTCTAGCGCGAAGGATATGTTGGATAAGGAGTTGGACGTAAACGTTTACGTATATTATCTTGATAATAACGGCGTGAAGATCAACGTTGCACACGACGGCGAAAACTTCCTTGCGAAATATGCAGGCAAGTATCAAATCGTATATCGTGCGAAAGACTATTCCGGCAACGTATCGGAAAAGACGTTGGAAATCCTTGCACAAGAAGAATTGCCTGAAATTTCTGTGGGTATTGAAACGCCCCTTATTGAAAAGAGCGCTTACGAAACGGTGAAGGTGCCCCTTGCTTCGGAAATGGAAGTAAACGGCGGTAGCGGTTATTTGAGCGTAGAACGCGTTGTGTATGATCCCAACGACAACGTTTTAGAAATCGAAGACGAATTGCAGCTCACGTTGATGGGTGAGTATCGTATCGTTTATACGGTCACCGACTATTTGGGCAACGAAAAGAGCGAAGCGATTATCGTGCGCTCGAATGCAATCGATAAGCCTTATTTCGTAGAAGAACCCGAATTTACGGCGGCATTCGTGAAGGGCTTCAAGTATGACCTTCCTACCGTTTACGTTGTAGAAACGGCAGAGGGCAAATTGCAAGCAGTAGATTGCAAGATTTCCGTAAACGGCGAACTTAATACGACGGGCTCCTTCAAAGCAAGCGGTGAAAGCGTTGTGATCACCTATACGGCAGAAGGCGTATCCGGCACGACGGTTTGGGAAAAGACCTTCTCCGTTGTAGATACCGAACGCGGTAAGTACAAGAGCTATTATTTCCACACCGAAAGCAACATGGAAATCAAGGACGAAAAGTCGTACGTAGAATTCCTTTTCGACGAAGCTTGCTCGACGCAATTCATTAACGGCTTGCCTAGAGATAGCTTTACGGTGAATATGTCCTACGACGAAACGAAAGCGTTGTTTAGCAACATGACGATTACGTTGGTGGACGCATACAACGTGCACCGTGCCGTAACGATTAAGTTCTTCTATAATAAGGAAGCGAACACTTGGGCAATCCAAATGAACCATTCCGAAGACATGATCGAATACGCGTCTAGCCGTAATATTTTGACGTTCTCGTTGTTGAACGGCAATAAGGTTATGGACGAAAGCGGCGTAGGTATTGCGACGATGCTTTTCTATGATAACGGCAAGGCATTTGAAGGGTTTAGCGATACGCTTTACTTGCACATGTCCTTTGACGGCGTAGAAGGGGCTTCTAGCATGTACATTACGCAAATCGCCAACCAATCCATGGGTTATAGCAAGAGCAGCATTGATAAGGCGTTGGACGAAATTAAGCCCATTATTATTTTGGATGAACCCGTTTTGATGCGTCAAAAGTTGGGCTCTGTTGCACAAATCCCTACGGCGAAGGCATACGACGTGCTCGGTCAAGTGCAAGAATTCACCATTAAGTTGGAATTGATGACGGAAGACGGCGCGGTATTGTTGGCAAGCGGCCAAGCAACGGAAAAATTGAGCCATACGTTCGATAAAGCAGGTAATTATAGAATTACGTATTTCGCAAAGGATACGAACGGTAAATCCATGACCATTCCTTACGCGCTTATCGTAGCGGACGAAACGGCTCCTACGTTGACCGTGAAGGATAGCATTAAGAGCTCGTATAGCCTTGGCGCGAAGATTAACGTTCCTTCCTATAAGGCAGAAGATAACGACGGCTACTACACCGTTCAAGTAATGGTTAGATTGCCGAATGACGAATTGCGTTTGCTTCAATATAACGAAAACGGCGAAATCACCTTCACGTTGAGAGATGCAAAGGAAAGCTTGCTTTACGAAAACGCGTTCATCGTGGATGAAGATACGTTTGCTGCCGTATATGAAGGCAAGTACGTGCTCCGCGTTTTGGCATACGACGAATACTACAACTGCACCGTTGAAGAATTCGAATTTATCGTTAAATAAGGAGGTAAAAAAATGAAGAAGAAAAATATTTTTAAAGTAATCGCTTCGGCATTGTGCGCCACCTTGTTTATGACGAGTTTTGCTTGCGGTGGATCTAAAAAGGACGACGAACAAGGCGCGAATAGCAGCAGTGGCAACGCGACGATCGTTACGCCCGTAAAAGGCGAATATTTGTACAAAGACGGCGTTAGCGAATATACCGTTGTAATTCCCAACGACGCAAACTACTACGAAGATTTCGCGGCAAGCGAGTTGGTAGATAATATTGAAAGATCTACGGGGAATAGAATTCCTATCGTCAAGGAAAAATCGATGAAGAATAAAAATCGCGTTATTTCCTTGGGTCACACGAACTTGTGGGACGAAAAGGTGGGGATTACGTTGTCCGATGTAGACATTCCGGAAAGTGGCTACTATATCAAGACGGTAGAAAACAACATTTATATTTCTACGCCCGATTCGACGACCGGTAGCGGTACGCTTTACGGCGTTTACGATTTCCTTATGGATATTATCGACTACGAATTCTTCGCGGCGGACGAAATTCAATACGTAGAAAAAGACGAAATTCCTTTGAACAACTACGAAGGCAAGATCGTGAATCCCACCTTCGAAATGCGTATGTTGCCGAATAAGGACCTTCGTGACAACCCCAACACGGTAAAACGTTATCGTATGACGTCGCCTAGCGAGTCGTTCGGTTTGGTAAATTGGGGCCATGGTCAACTTTCGAAGTTCGTCATTCCTAACGCGAAGTGTACTTGCGGCGAACCTGGTTGTAGCGGTAAAACGTATATGCAACATCACTCCGATTGGTTTGCTGCGGGCGCTAGCCAACTTTGTTGGTCGGCAGGCGAGACCTTGGAAAGAGTAACGGCGGAACGCTTCATTCAATTCTTCCAAGATTATCCCGACGCGCAATACTTCATGTTCGGTCAAGAAGACAACTTGCAAGTGTGCAAGTGCGATAGATGTTTGCAAGCGATTGACGAATACGCAGGCAACCCCGGCGGTTTGCAAGTGGCGTTCATGAACAACGTTATTGAACGTACGACGGCTTGGTTGGCGGAAAATCAACCGGGCAGACGCGTGAAGTACATCGTTTATGCGTACTACGGCACGGAAGAAGCGCCTGTTAAGTTGGACGAAAATGGTCAAACGGTTGCGTACAGCGAAAAGGTTGTCCCCGCGGATGATTTGTATATATTCTATACGCCGATCGGTGCAAACTTTGCGTACCAAATCGATAGCCCGATTAACGCGGACGTTTATAAGAACTTGAGCGATTGGAGCGTTATCGCGGACGGCCAAATTATTATGTACCTTTACGATATTAACTTCCACCACTATTTGGTAAACTTCAATAACTTTAATACGGTAAAGGGTATGTACGAACAATGTGAAGAATTCGGCGTGGCATGTATTTCTTCGCAGGCAGCTGACTCCTACACCGCTTGTTTCCAAGAAATGCGCGCGTACGTGGAATCTCAACTTATGTGGAACGTAGATCAATCCTACGACGATTTGGTTCGTAAGTTCATGAAGGCGTACTTCAAGGACGCGTGGGAATATATCTACGAATTCTACACGATCACGAGAGATAGATATTCGTTCTATCAAAACATGATCAAGCCCGACACCGGTAGTATTTACGGCGACGTGCTTACGAGCGAATTGTGGTCCTTCCCTTCCGTAGATAAAATGGATAAGGCGTTCGACAAGGCGTTGGAAAGCATTGAAAAGTATCAAGAAAGCGATCCCGTATTGTACGGAAAATTGAAGAATAGAATTAAGAAAGAATATCTTTCCCCGCTCTATCTCATGATTTCGTTGCATTCGTCCCGCTATTCCGCGGAAGAAATGTTGGAAATGAGAGCAGAATTCAAGTACTATGCGACGATGTTCAAGCTTTCTGAAATCCACGAAGGCGCAGGCTTTGGCGATCTTCTCGCTTAATAAAGGGGGTTATTATGAAAAGAATTTTATATTGTATTTTCGTAACGCTTTTGTGTGCGATTTGCCTTACTGCTTGCGGTGGTAAGAGCGGCGGCTCTTCGTCGAACGGCAACACGTCCACTTCTACGGAAGAAACGCAAAAGCAAATTTCGTTTGTACATAACGAAATTACGTTGTCCGTAGGCGAAAGCATTCAAGCGGAAGTAGAAACGTCCAAGGCAAACGTATATATCGCTTGGTCGATTCGTGATCCCGAAGTGGCAACTATTTCCAACAAAGGCGTGATTACGGCTTTGACGGAAGGTCAAACGATTTGCTACGCAAAATTCGGCGGCGAAACGGCAATGTGCCTTGTCAAAGTCACCAAAAAACAAGCAACGCCTATGCTTTCCGTTTCCGTTGCATTCGAAAACGATCAAATCACGTTGTACGCAGGGGAAGAGCTTCCTTTGGGTACGGTTGTAAAACTTGGTGATTCCGTTGTTGACGGCGCTGAAATCGAATATAACGTAGACGATAGCTTAACGGCGCACGTGGACGGCGACGTGGTAATCGGCGACGCAGTTGGTAGCACGACGATTGTAATCAATGTGGCTTATGAAGGTCAAACGTCGTCTATGTCGTTGACGGTAAACGTAGTGGCAAAATAACAAAGTATGGCGTCATGAGCCTGCTTCACCGCAGGCTCATGGGGCAATTAAAAAAGGAAAAGAGAAAATGAAAGAATTGCATTTAATTTGTAATGCCCATTTGGACCCTGTATGGCAATGGGATTGGAATGAAGGCACAACGGCTGCTTTGGCAACCTTCTATTCGGCTGCGGAAATTGCGGACGAATACGATTATATTTTCTGCCATAACGAAGCGCTTTTGTACGAATATATCGAACAATATGATCCCAAGCTTTTCAAGCGCATTCAAGAGCTTGTAAAGGCAGGTAAATGGCATATCATGGGCGGTTGGTACGTTCAACCGGACTGTAATATTCCTAGCGGCGAAGGCTTTGTTCGTCAAATTGAAAGCGGTTTGACCTATTTCAAAGAAAAGTTTGGTGCAAGACCTACCGTTGCGGTGAATTTCGACTCTTTCGGTCACACGCAAGGCTTGGTGCAAATCATGAATAAGTGCGGCTATGAAGGCTATATTTTCTGCCGTCCGATGGATTGGATTTTCGATTTGCCGAAAATGGTATTCGACTGGATCGGTTTCGACGGTAGCAAGGTGAAAGCGGCTCGTTTCCAAGACGCTACGATCTATTGCTCGGAGCTTGGCAACGCAGTGAACGCAATCAAGCGCAAAATGCAGCCTTGGGAAAAGGAAGAAATCGCATTCGCATTGTGGGGCGTAGGCAACCACGGCGGCGGTGCTTCTAGAAAGGACTTGACGGATATCAAGGCGTTCACGGAAGAACAAAAGGCAAACGGCGTTTCCATTTACCATAGCACGCCCGAAGTATTCTTCGGTAAAGTGACGCCCGAAGTGGAATTTAACGCAGCATTGCAGCCTTGCTTTATCAAATGCTATTCGTCGATCGCACGCGTGAAGCGTAAATATGCGGAGCTTGAAAATAAGCTTTTGAAGACGGAAAAGATTTGTGCTTACGCGGATCAAGAAGGTATTTATAACTATAACCTCGAAGCATTCGCAGACGCGCAAAAGAATATGGCGGCTATGCAATTCCACGACGTTTTGTCGGGTACGTGCATTATCGAAGGCGAAAAGAGCAGCATGCAAAAGGCTGAATATTCGTTGGAACTCCTTGATAAGGAATTCGCAAAGGCGTTTATGGCACTTTGCGGCGATTATGAAAAGGCGAAGCCCGGCGATTATCCCATCTTCGTATATAACCCCAATCCTCAATCGGAAAATCAAATTTTCAATATTGACTTTTTCCTTCAAGACCCGATCGTATCCGAAACGGAAGGCTACGAATTTACGATTAAGAAGGACGGCAAGGAAGTGCCTTTCCAAATCGTAAAAGAATCTTCTTGCATCAACATGGATAGAAGCAAACGTATTGCAATCAAGACGGAGCTTAATCCTTTGTCGATTACGAGATTCGACGTAGAAGTTCGTCGTGGCACGAGAAAGTACTTGGATAGAAGCACGCAAACGGAATTCGTGAATAATAACGGCGCGAAAGCGACGTTTGAAAGCGAAAACGGCGCATTGAACTCGTACATGGTAGGGGGCAATGAATATTTGAAGGGCAATGCCTTCACCCCGATCGTATTCGACGATAACGCCGATCCTTGGGGTTGGCATATGAAATCGCTCGGCTCGAACTATCGCAAAGCGGAAGCAAAGACGTCTTTGCGTGTGATTGAACGCGGTGATTTGTTGACGACGGTAGAAAGTATTTACGATACGGGTAAATCGGATATCCGCGTGGCATACACGATGTACAAGGATTTCGATTATATCGACGTGACGGTAAACGTATTCTGGAACGACGAAGGCAAGGGCTTGAAGTTGGAAATTCCCGTGAAGGAAATCGGCCGCTTTATCGGTCAAACGGCGTTCGGTACGCAAGAATACGGTCAAGGCACCGAAGAATGCTCGCAACGTTTCGTTGGCGTGAAGATGGAAGATAAGGTGCTTGCATTGTTCAAGGACGGTACGTATGGTTGCTCCATCGAAGATGGTAAGCTCTATATCACCCTTTTGAACGGTTCGGTTTACTGTGCGCACCCCGTAGATCAATTGCCGATCATCGACGAACAAAGATTCAATCGTTATATCGATTTGGGCAGACACGAATTCACCTTCCGTTTGGAAGTATGTAAGGAAGAAGATTTGGAAAGAAAGGCAGCCGCGTTCACGCAACCCGTTTACGCGCTCAACTTCTATCCCCACGGCAGTGGCGTGAAGAGAGAAACGCCTTCCGTTGTGATTTCCAACGAACAAATTTCCCTTTCCGCATTTAGAAAAGTGGCGGTGGAT
>JAZTWL010000162.1:0-8297 GCA_045635845.1 Candidatus Scatosoma sp.
TTACGAATATCGCCTGCCAAAATTTGTGCCATACAATTTTTCTCCTTGTATTTACATATAATTATTTTTCTTTTTTATTTTCACGCCCGAATCGAGCGTATCAACCGTTTTATTTCAAAATGATCAAGTTTCTATCCGTCAAGGACATAAAACTTTTCACTTTTCCGTTTTGCAAGGAAACGGTGTCTTCAATACGAATACCGTATTCCCCTGCTTTATATACGCCCGGCTCATCGGAAAAGACCATGCCGTCCACGAGTTTACTCGTCGTATTTCTCGGGCTCACCGAAGGGAATTCGTGCACGTTCAAACCGATACCGTGCCCCAAGGAATGGGTGAATAACTCACCATAGCCCGCTTCCTTCAAATAATCGCGCGCGATAGCGTCCGCTTCCGCACCCGTCATACCCGACGCAATCTTTTCTTTCGCGAGCTCGTGCGCTTTAAGCACTGCCGCGTACGCCTTTTTGAAATCTTCGTGCTTGCCGTCGTCACCAAATAAGAAGGTGCGCGTAATATCCGAGCAATAGCCGTTTACCTTACAGCCGAAGTCAATCAAAATTTCGTCGCCGTAGCAAAGCTTCGTCGTACCCGTTTCGTGGTGGGGCACAGCCGCGTGCGCGCCAAATGCCACGATCGTTTCAAAGGACAAGCCTTGCGCGCCGTTTTTGCGCATTTTGTATTCGAGAAGGGCTGCCACTTCCATTTCGGACATGCCTTCTTGAATTTCGGGCAAGAGCTCCAAAAACGCCTTTTCGGCAATCTCGCAAGCCTTTGCAATATTTTCAAGCTCCCACGAATTTTTCACCGTCATGGCTTGCGCCAACGATTCGTCGATATTCACGAGCTTTACGCCCGCTTTTTCCAACGTCAAAAATTCGGAATGCGAAGTTTGGTCAAAAGAAATACCTACGCTTTCGTAATTTGCAAGGCGTTTCAATACGTCGTCTTGCTTATAGAGCGTCGGCGTGACGTCCGTACCAACCAAGAGTTTTTCCGCCGCTTCCATGTACCGCATATCGGTATAGAGCGTCGTGCCCGTTTGATCGACAACGGCACAGCCGTTTTCGGCTTCCAAACCCGAAACGTAGCGGAGCAGGTGCATACACGATACGTACACCGCGTCGCAGCCCGAAAAATTCAATACTCTCTTACCGTTCGTCACCATAGCGCATATTCCTCTCGATACTATTTTAACAAAAAAAAGCGCGCTCGTCAAGTAGTCCGTGGGATTTTTTTTACAATTTATTGTAAATATCCTTCATCTCACGCGCTTCTTCCGCTTGCATACCCGCCGATTCGCTCACGATATACGGTTTTAAGCGCAATTCGTGAAGCGCAACCGCAAGCGGCTCGAATTCCGGACCGTACACGGTGTCGTCAAAAGTAAGGTGTTTGATTTCCCCTTTTGCGGAGTACATAATCTTGGAAAAGTGCATATGGAAATGCTCCATTTTTTCAAAGCCGAGCTCGGAAATCATATATTCCAAGCGACTCTTATAATCTTCCACCGTCTTAAGCGAGCCTTGTTCGCGAGCGTTGATATGCCCGAAATCGATGCAAGGCACGTAGATTTTGTCGATCTTGCAAAAGCGCGTAATCTCTTCCACCGTACCGATTTGCGCAAGCTTGCCCATCGTTTCAGGCGAGAAAATCATATCCTGCAAACCGAGCTCGTATATGTAGTCCCGTAAAATATGCAAACGCTTTTCCGTCAACGCCACCGCTTCTTCGCGGCTTACTTTGCCTTGCGCGGCAGGGTGAAAGACCACTCTTTTGCCCCCCATAAGACGTAAAACCTTCGCGGAATCGAGTACGTAGCCGTAGGATTTTTCCGCCATTTCGTCGTCGGGGTTCGCAAAATTGATGAAATAGGGCGCGTGCGCGGAAATTTCCACGCCCGCTTTTTCAAACGCCGCGCCGATAGAGCGCGCCTTTTCGTCCGTCATACGCACGCCGCGGCCGAACGAATATTCAAAACAATCCAAGCCGCGGTTTTTCACAAACTCCGCCTCTTGTTCCGTATGCGAAAAGCCTTCTGCGTAGAAGCTTTCGCAATTCCCACTCGGGCCAAACTTAATCATTTCTTCTTCCCCTTAAAAATCTTGTCTATCTTGCACATTTTTTCATAAATGCGCTCTGCCATTTTCGCAAAACCGTAATCGGTGGGATGACAGCCGTCCACGGCAAAATTCTCGAAATTTTCCTTGCCGTAAAATTCCTTACCCGATAAGAAAAATACTTTCTTATCCCCCGCCTTTCTTGCACGCTTATAAGTATTTCGAATAATATCCATTCGTTTTTCCGATTCATGCACGTTGACACGCGCGTAATCGGGTCTTGTCAAAAACAAAATCGGCGTACTCGGTCGTGCCTTGCGATAGCGCTCGTAGAGTGCGTAATGGGTGTTTTCCAAATGCTCCACACTCGGCGCGTTGTGATCGTAATCACATACGAAAAGGGAGCAATCGATCGTGGACAAATAGTCCACCATGCTTTCTTCCGCTTTCGCGTTGCCGCTAAACCCGAGATTGATATAATCAATCTCGTTCTTCTTACAAATCAAGCCTTGATAGGCGTTATCCGGACGGCTTGCGCAACCGCCTTGCGTGATCGACGAGCCGTAATATAAAATGGGCAAAACGTCGCGATAAGCCTTACTCTTTCGCACCGTCGCACCTTCATCTAAACGCACGGAAAGCCCCGTCACGTTATTGTACAACGGGAAATACAAAACGTATTCCTGCACACCTTCGCCCGCAAGCTCCGCTGCCGCCGTAAAGCCGTCTCCGCAACCGAAATGCGGCATCAAATTCACGAGAAATCTTTCCCCGTCCTTCGTCTTTTTGCAAAGGGTGAAGCCTGCCGAGCCGGTGATCGCCATATGCGGCATAGCTTCCAAAATTTTATATTGCACGACAATTTCCAAGGTTTTGGAATCGGTGGCAAAGCACAAACGCCCGCCCGCCGTGTGGTGGGACAAATAGGCAACCCACTCACTTACCGTCGCCGCAACCGACAAAGGCATACGAAGAAAGCACTTTTCTTCACTATCATAGAATACGCCGTGCAAAGAAAAACCGTCGTTTGGAATGACGTACGTCGCCTTCCCACCTTCCGTACTCGTCGGAAGGGCTTTGAAATTCTCGTCAATCTTCGAAATATCCATGCGACTTAACCCCTTTCTCTTACCGTCAAAATATCCTTCTCAAGCTGAACCTTTAATAAACCCACGCTCTCAAATTTTTGCACGTCGCGCAAGAATCGAACGAATTCCACCTTCAAGAGCTTGCCGTACAAATCTCCGTCAAAGCCGTCCAAATAGGTTTCCGTCCACACCCTATCGTTCTCAAATGTCGGTCTTGCGCCGTAATTCGTAATGCCCTTATACGTTTTTCCGTCCACGCAAATACGCGTTTCGTAAACCCCTTTTTTAAGCGGGAATTTTCCTTTAGGATAGGCGATATTCGCCGTCGGAAAACCGATTGTGCGTCCCACTTGGCGGTCCTTTTCCACTTTTCCGATCAAGAAAAAGTTTTCGCCAAGCCGCACGTTAGCGTCTTCAATCTTACCGCCCGCCAAAAGCTCTTTCACCTTGCGCGAGCTCACCTTTTCGCCGTCCATTTCCACAAGCGAAAGAATTTCAACGCGTACCTGCCCCCATTCTTCAATCTTTTTGGGCGTGCCGCACGCGCCTGCACCGAAGCGGAAATCTTCGCCGCACACAAATGCTTTGGGCGCAAATTCGTCCTTCAAAAGGGACAAAAATTCCTGCGCCGACATATCCTTGATTTCCGCAAACGGCAATTCGAATGCAAAATCCACGCCGCTTTCCTTAAAAATACGTTCTCTTTCTTCAAAGGTAAAGAGTCCGTCGTCCTTGCCGCCAACGATCGTCATAACACCGACGGGCAAGCCGTACGTTTTGGCGCGCGACAAAAGTTGACGGTGCCCTATATGCAAGCCGTCAAAACCGCCGAGCAGCATCACCGAGCCGCCCGCTATGCTTTTGTCCGTAAACCAAACCGTTTTAATCATATCAACACAATTTCGTCTTGGCTTTCGCCAAACCTTCTACCACTTCGCCGATTCCGTAAAACGCGCCGTCTTTATAAATCTTATAAAGTCCGTCTGCCGTGTCCACGGCAATTCTTTGTCCGTTATAGAGCTTTTCGCTTTGTTTATCCGTAAGCAGGAGCGTTTCAAACGGGAGTACGCTCTCCGTGGGAATGCACATTTTTTCTAATTCCTCCACCGTTGGATCTTGCTCCAAGACGGAAAAAGGAATGGCGTTTGCTTGCAAGAAGCAACCACTTTGCGTGCGATTCAATTCGCTCATCACCGCTTTCGTGCCGAGCGCCGCCGCAATATCTCTGCCGATTGAGCGGATATACGTACCACCGCCGCAACGGATTTTTACGCGAAAGGCGTTCTCCTTGCTTTGCTCTAAAAGCTGCAAATCATAGATATGCACTTTCTTGGGCGCAAGCTCAAATTCCACGCCCGCACGTGCCAAATCATAGCCGCGTTTGCCGTTCACGTTCTTCGCGCTGTACTTGGGCGGCACTTGCATAATATCCCCCAAAAGAGTGGGGAAAACGGCGCAAATTTCCGCTTCATTCGGTACACGCCCCCCATAAACGAGATTTCCCGTGCTATCGAGCGTATCCGAATCTACCCCGAAAGTGAACTCCGCAACGTACTCTTTTTCCTTTTCCAAGAAGTAATCGAAAAGGCGGGTTGCGTTACCGCAACCCACGGGCAAAACGCCGCTTGCCAACGGATCGAGCGTGCCCATGTGGCCGCAAGGCGTACCCGTCAACCACTTGAGCTTATTGACAACCGTCGAAGATACAATCCCCGACGGTTTATCGACGTTAAAAAATCCAAACGTTTTTATCTTTTCCGTTCTTTTCACGATTATCTAAGTTCTACTCCGAGCTTGAATTTCAAGTTGCCCAAAATCTTCTTCACGTAGCCGTCGAGCGTTTCGGGCGTGAATGCCTTTTCCACTTGCGCGTCGGGCGTGAAGGTGAGCGTGAATGCCATACTCTTCTTGCCTTCGGGCACTTGTCCGCCGCGATATACGTCGAAGAGCTTCGCTTCCGTCACGTACTTGCAGGAGTGCATAAGCACGTTTTCAATATCCGCGCAGGTGAGTTTTTCGTCCGCAAGCAACGCAAGGTCGCGCTTTACTGCGGGGAACTTCGGCAAGTTCTTATAGCGCACTCTATCATCCATTTCTTCGCGGATTGCGCAAAGATCGAGTTCGCCGAGATATACCTTCTTATCCAAGCCAAGGGAAAGCGCAATCGAAGGATCGAGTTCGCCGAATACGCCCACTACCTTATCACCGAGCAATACGTTTGCCGAAACGCCGGGGTGAAGATAGGTCTTTTCCGCTCTTTCGTAGGTGAAGGAAAGGTGGAATACTTCCGCAATACGTTCTACCGCGCCCTTCATATCGAAGAAATCGTTCTTACCGCCCCAAATACCGAGTACCAAATGACTTCTTTCGTCGGGTTGTTCGCTTGCCGCCGTGTTCTTGGGTACGTAGGTGTTCGCGATTTCAAATTCTCTGCCTTCGTCGTTGCCGCGGCGGATATTTCTCACCGCATTGCCGAGCATAGAAGGCGCAAGGAAGGTACGCATAATCGAAAGCTCTTCGCTGATCGGGTTCAAGATACGAACAGCGTTTCTTTCCGCCGCGTCTTCGGGCAATTTCATTAAATCGAGATCCTTGGGGGAATAGAAGGAATAGTTGTACGCTTCATAGAAACCTTGCACGCGCAAAACGTTCTTCAAGTGCAATTCCTTCTTTTGTTCGTCGTTCAAACCGCCGCCCGTTACCGTTGCCTTTTCAAGGAAGGTGGGCACGATATGATCGTAGCCGTACATACGGATAATTTCTTCCGCGATATCGGGATAGCCGTCCACGTCGTCACGATAGCCGGGGATAACCACAGTCAAGCAATCGCCGTCGATTTCGGGCTTGAAATTCAATCTTTCAAGGATCGACAAGATCTCTTCGTTGGGTACGGTGATACCCAAAAGCGCGTTAATTCTCGCAATACTTGCCGTCATCTTTCTCGGTTCAAGGGAAACGGCGCATACGTCTTGGCAAAGCTCCGTCACCGTACCGCAACCGAGTTCTTCGATCAAGTGCAACGCTCTATCCATACCAAGCGCGTTGGTGTACGCGTCCACGCCCTTTTCAAAACGGGACGAAGAATCGGAAGATTGACCGAGCGCACGCGACGTCTTTCTCACGTTATCACGCGCAAACTTCGCGGATTCGAAGAATACGTTTTTCGTGCTGTCCTTAATCTCACTATTCAAGCCGCCCATGATACCTGCGAGCGCAACGGGCTTCTTGCCGTCGCAAATCACGAGATTATCGGGCGTGAGCGTAAATTCTTTTTCATCGAGCGTGACAATCTTTTCGCCCTTTTCCGCGCGGCGTACAATAATCGTTCTTCCCCCGATATCGTCCGCGTCGAAGGCGTGCATGGGTTGTCCCATTTCGAGCAATACAAAGTTCGTAATATCGACGATAGGCGAAATGGAACGAATGCCCGAAAGCGCAAGGCGCTTTCTCATCCAAGCGGGAGAAACGCCGCCCGTCACGTTTTCTACGTAATGACCAACGTATCTAGGACAAAGGTCGGGCGCGAGCACTTCCACCTTTACAGGCGCGGCGCTCGTCTTATGCGCCGTATAGGAAAAATCGGGCGCTTTGAAAGGCTTATTCAAAACCGCCGCCACTTCTCTTGCAATACCGAGAATGCATTGACAATCGGGACGGTTTGCCGTAATGGAAATATCGAAGATCCAATCGTCAAGACCAACCACTTTCTTAATGTCTTCGCCCACGGGGGTATCTTTTGCCAAATCGAGCAAACCGTTCACTTCCGCGCCGGGATAGAAATCGTCGTTGATGCCGAGTTCTTCGCCCGAGCAAAGCATACCGAAGGATTCCACGCCGCGGAGCTTACCCTTCTTAATCTTCTTAATCCCGTCGGGGTTCTTTTCGAGCATAGCGGGGTTGCTTTCCACCACTGTCGAATTATCGAGCGCGCAAGGCGTTTTCATGCCCACGTACACGTTGGGTGCGCCCGTTACGATTTGAATTTCTCTGCCATATTCTTCGCCGCAGTCCACCACGCAAATTTGCATGTGGTCGCTATCGGGGTGGGGCGTGAGCGCCTTGATTTCCCCTACTACCACGCGATTGATTTTTTCGCCGAGATAGGAAAGTTCTTCCACTTCAAAACCGCAAGAAAAAAGCTTTTCCGCAAGCTCTTGCGCCGTAACGTCAATATCTACGTAATCTTTTAACCAACTAAAAGGTGCTTTCATTTTCTTCTTTCTCCTTTACCTTCGGCGTTAATCTTCAAATTGTTCCAAGAAACGAGTGTCGTTTTCAAAGAGCGTCTTAATGTTGTTAATGCCGTACTTGAGCATTGCGATACGTTCAATACCCATACCGAACGCGAAGCCCGTATATTCGTCGGGATCGACGTTGCAGTTTTCCAAAACGCGGCGGTTTACCATGCCCGCGCCGAGCACTTCAATCCAACCCGTGCCCTTGCACAAACGACAGCCCTTGCCGCCGCATTCCGAACAGCTCAAATCCACTTCTACGCTCGGTTCGGTGAACGGGAAATAGGAGGGACGAAGACGTACTTTCGTCGAATCGGTGAACATCTTTCTTGCAAATTCCGCAAGCATACCTTGCAAATCGCAAAGCGTGATCCCCTTATCCACTACGAGCCCTTCCATTTGGTGGAACATGGGCGAGTGCGTCGCGTCGTCGTCCGAACGGAATACTCTGCCCGGGGAAAGGATCTTGATCGGGGGCGCTTCTTGTTCCATAACGCGGATTTGTCCTGCCGACGTTTGCGTTCTCAAAAGCAAGTTATCCCCGAGATAGAAGGTATCCTGCATATCGCGTGCGGGGTGATCCTTGGGCGTATTGAGCGCCGTGAAGTTATAATAGTCCGTTTCGATTTCCGGTCCTTCAAAAATCTTAAAGCCCATACCCGCGAAAATATCGATAAGCTCGTTCTTTACGAGCGTAATGGGATGCAATGCACCCGCTTGATAGTTCTTGCCGGGCATGGTGATATCAATACGCTCGGACGCGTATTTCTTTTCCATTTCCATTTGACGTACGACAGCCGCGCGTGCTTCAAACTTTTCTTCGACGTCCGTCTTGAACTCATTGACGATCTTACCAAAGGTAGGACGATCTTCTTTTGCAAGATCACGCATACCGCTCATGATCCCCTTGAGCT
>JAZTWL010000163.1:0-4747 GCA_045635845.1 Candidatus Scatosoma sp.
AAACGGCACACGAAATCTTCGTAGCGCGTACGCGGCCCGAAGAGAGAACGATTGTTGCAATCCAAAAAGCGCAAATAATCCTTTTGCACTTCCGGATTGTAGCTCGGGAAAACGACGGTTTCGTTATCGCCAATCACCCACTCGTTCTTATTGATATAGTAGTTCTTATATACGGCGTTTCCTTCTTCTTCCGTTATAATCCCCTTGAAATTTGTAGCCCACGTTTCCGCTGACGCCGAAACCATTCCGACGCCAAACGGACACGCCAATATAGCCGTCATAAGACAGGCTAAAAGCTTCGTTTTCTTCATAAACACTCCTTAAAAATCTACGTCGGGCGTAATCTTGTTCGCAAGAATTCTTGCACCGACAATAAACGGCGTAAGCAATAACGAGAACACGATACCCACCGTAGACGCTTGCAACATTTGGTCTTGGGAGCTCGACGCACTATTTACCGTTCTATAAATATACCAACTCAACGTCAAGTACTTATTTTCCGCACCGACGTTATCGCCCGTAATGAGCATGGGCTGCATGGTAAATGCCAAGCACGACGCCAAAATCGAAATGAAATAGATGCCGATCGTAGGCATGATCAAGGGCAATACAAATTGCACCGCTTCACGCCAAAAACTAACGCCGTCGATCAAGCACGCTTCCGTCATATCGCTTGGAATACGCATCATTGCGCCGCTCATCATGATAACGTTCGTGCCCAAACCTGCCCAAATTGCAAAGAAATAGATAAGCTTCCACAAATGGTTGGAATCGTTTGGCGCCATCCAGTCGCTATTTTTCCAACCCAAATTCTCAAAAAGACGAGAAATCGGCCCAAACTCGATATCGAACATATAACGATATACCATCGTCAATACAACCAACGAAATAATGGACGGCAACATGAACAAGACGCGGAACGCCTTTTCAAAACGTATCTTTTTATAGAAGGAATAGGACGCGACGAATGCAATCGGCAAAATAATCAAGTTGATTACGATTGCGCGCAGGGAGTTGAGATAGACGTTTTGGCTTGCAGGGTTTCTGCCAAGCACGTAATCCTTGAAAACGGAAATATATCTATCCAAACCGATATATTCGTATTCCCCCGTACTTTTGTTATAACGTTGGAAGGTCAAAATAACCGTCTTAAAGTTGACGAACACCCAAAAAATCGCAAAGTTGATAAGCGGCACGATGACAAGCGCGGTGATAAACCACGCTTGACGTGCTTTTCTCGTAGAGAAATAATTTTTTTGCGGACGCAATTTGTTGGGTGTTTTCCCCCCAACAAATTCACTTCCTTCCATAGGGGAATATCCGCTATCTTCCGCAATTTCCCCTTCCCCAAATGCGTTTACTTGGGGTACTTTCTTATTTTCCATTCTTTTTCACCTTAATCGTAATAACGGTTAAACCAAACTCTCCAATCGCTCTTCGTTGCATCGTAAACGCTCTTATACGAAGAACCCGAGCCCGTTTCCATGATTTCTTCTGCAGTATACTTTCTCATTGCCGAATAGAACGTAGCCCAACCGTGTTGACCGAAAATATCGGGCATTTGATAACGGTAAATACGGGATACGTCTTCTTGCGCTTTACCTGCGGGATAAGCGTAAAGTCTTACGTCCGCTTCATTGTACATATCCAATACGCTCTTTTCAAAGGGCTTCCATTCGTAATCTTCACCTGCCAATTCAATGGGGTTATAATCGAAAGGTCTCATCGTACCCGTCGTCTTGGTGAAGTGCATATTGTTATCTTCGTTGAAAAGGTAAGCAAGGAATTGCTTTGCCATATCAAGGTTCTTCGCTTGTGCGGGCACGAGAATAATTTCTTCCGTCGAATAGAATACCATCTTCTTCGTCGAGCCGTCTGCGTTTTGTTCCGCATTCACAATCGTAGGCAAGTACATCATTTTATAGGTGTAGTCGTCTTCGCCATCTTCGTCCCAGTCGATATTCCCCTTCATTTCATTATAGAAGAAAGAACCGCCGACGAGCAACGCGCACTTACCTTGCACAAAGTCTTGTTCCGCACGTTGTACGGATGCCGAACCAACGGTATCCAAGCTGTTCTTATAATCACCGTCTTCGTCGAAGAAGATGGATTGCAACGTTTCGATTGCCACTTGAATACCCGTCATCTTCCAAACTTCCGCAGATGCAAAGTTCCAGAAATCATAATAGCTGCCTTCGCCTGCAATCGCGCTTGCGTTCAATGCGTTTTCTTCGTGAACGCCTTGGTATTGCGCAAACCACGTATAAAGGAAGAACTTCAACCAGTGGGATGCGTTACCAGGCCATGCGATAGGTGCTTTGAAGTCGCTGCCTTTACCCCAATCACGCGCGTTCAAATCCGCGCAATAATCGAGCAATTCTTCCACCGTTTCGGGGGGAGCGGTCCAATTTTCGCCCGCTACGTATTTGCCTTCTCTCGTCGTCGTATGCGGTGTAGAGAGCAAGTATTCTTCGTTATAAACCAAGGACGTCGAAATGGACGCTTCGGGAAGCACCCAAGGAACGTAATCGCCTTGACCTGCGTATTTTTGCATGTAGTAGCGATCTACGAGCTCGGAATCCATATAGTCTTTAATCTTGCGCTTACCCTTGGACGTTTCCACTTCCGCTTCGTATACGTCGGTAAGGTTTGCTAAGTAGCCTTGGGATACCCAATCCGCCCAATTACCCGTTTGGATAATATAGATATCGGAAAGGTTTTTGCCCGATTGCAAATAGGTGTTGATTTGGCTCGTAACCGTTGCATCGGGATCGAGATCGTAATCAAAACCTTCGTTTTCCGCCGCATAATTATCAAGCGCGTATTCCAACCATTCGCCGCCGTAACCGCCTTCGAAATAGGTAATCTTCAATACGCCTTCTTTCGCGCCTTGACCGCCACCGCACGCCGTCATACCAAGCGCACAACCCGCCGTCATCACCGTTGCCAACAAAATACTTAATTTCTTTCTCATAATTTTTTCCTCTTTTCTCTTTATTTTTTAGCCTTTAATACCGCCGCCAAAGCTATAATTCATAATCTTTTCTTGGAAGATGATGAAAATGATAATTACCGGCATAACCGTAATCAACATTGCCGCAAAAATCTTGGGACGATTTTTCTCACCCATACCGCCTGCAAGAAGATTTGCTTCCAAATCCTTGATACCCGTCGACAAAGTCTTATAGGAAGGCAAGTACAAAAGGGGCGCCATATATTCGTTCCAAACCCCGATAAAGCCAAGAATCCACAACGCCGTAATAATCCCCGACGCTTGCGGCACGTAAATCCGCAAGAAAATTCTCCATTGCCCCGCGCCGTCCATTTCCGCCGCTTCACGATAGGTGGTGGAAATATTTTGGAATACGCTAGCAAGCAATAGGAAGTTCATACCAAAGCCGCCCGTACCCGTCAAAATCCAAAGGTACATATTATCGTAAATACGCAAATCGTGAATAAGCTCATAGCTCGTAGGAAGCGTACCCGCAACGGAAACGATCATCGGCGTAACACCGAGAATATAGAGCGCTCTTTTGAGCTTAAATTCGTGCTTGGAATACGCGTATGCCGTACACATGTGGCAGAATATACTCACCGTCGGTGATGCGAGTGCCAAGAATAGCGAGTTGTAGAACATTGTGCCCATATCGTATTCCTTGAACATGAGCGTATAGTTCTCCCAATTCTTACTAATTTCTTGGAACTTGGGCAACGCCATCGGCGCTTCAATGAAGGTCTTACCGTTCTTCACCGAGTTGTACAAAAGCCATAAGAACGGGAACGCAAGCGTGATACCATAAACGATAAAGATCCCGCAAATGATATTGAGCGAAATGCGCTCGTCTAATCTTTTAATGCTTTTTTCGCTCGGCTTTTTAACTTTTAATTCTTGAATATTGACGCCCAACGTATACTCGCCGCTTTCCGCAATGATTACAATTGCGCCAACCTTCCAATTTTTCGTCATGCCACGAAGCGTCGTTCTTACAACACACGTGCCCTTACTCTCGTCGATAGTCTCCGCCGTTTCATTCTCTACGTCGGCAGGTTGTACGAGATTTATCCAACCATTTTGCGCGGGATCGCTAATTCTCTCGCCTTCCGTATTTAATAAGTAGAACTTTATTCTCGGCGCTGTGCCTTGGAGAATATCAAACGACAATTTTAGCTCCACCTTATCCAAACGCGCACCGCCCTTCTTAGGAATCGACTCTATGGGCAACGTGTACGTTTGCTCAACGTTTCCCGCTCGCCCTTCAAAGGTCAAGTGATATTCCGTCTGCGTTTTCTCTATCGATTCGAATGGATCTATTTGTTCATTCAAACAATCTATTGTTTCGGGCTGCTTTTCTTGTTCGTCAAGCCCAATCATTTTTTCTTCCATTTTTTTACCCTTTTTTTACCTTTTCGGCAGGCGTCTCCTTTTACGGAAACGCCTTGCCTTGGGTTTCTTCTATCGTTATGCCACGGGAACAAAGTTCGGCATCAATTCCACTCGAATATTCGAAACGCCTGCTTGCACACTCGCATTAGTAGTGCTATAAAGCTGCAATGCAATCGATTGCAAGTCCCAATTGCCGTTTGCCCAAGGGAAGGTCGTCACAACCGTAACAGTCTTCTTGCCCGTCAAGTTGCTCATAGAAATTTTACCGCCCGAAGTCGTTATCTTCGTGCCGTCTTCATTCCAAGCCTTGTTGGAATTCGCAACCGTCGTCTTGCCTGCCGTATCCGTGCAAAGGTTGAATTG
>JAZTWL010000164.1:0-2405 GCA_045635845.1 Candidatus Scatosoma sp.
ATAATCGTCGTGATAGGTGACGTAGGGATTATCCATATCGCACCAGTAGCCAACGCGATCGGACATCTTCTTCCATTCGTTGGAATATTGCCAAACCGATTGCTTACATTGCATAATGAAGGGTTCGATACCGTAGCCTTCGATCCCCGTCTTGCTTTCCAAGCCAAGTTTCTTTTCCACTTCAAGCTCTACGGGCAAGCCGTGCGTATCCCAACCCGCCTTTCTCAAAACGTGGTTGCCCTTCATCGTCTTATAACGGGGCACGATATCCTTCATGACACGGGTGAGAATGTGCCCGATATGGGGCTTACCATTCGCCGTGGGCGGACCATCGTAGAAGGAAAATTCTTCCTTCCCTTCCGTCGCTTGCATACTCTTTTCGAATACCTTTTTCTCGTTCCAATACTCAACGATTTCTTTTTCTCTTTCTACGAAGTTCAAAGACGTATCGACTTTCTTATACATAGACATATCTTTCCTGCTCCTTTGGAGTATATTTTAACAAATTAAAAAAATAGCCGTCGTGCTTTGGAAAAAACACAACGGCTTTATAGACCACCAAAACAAACCAACATTTGCCGCGTAGGATAACGGGCCGCGATCCCGTACGAAATTACTCGTTGCCTTTCACTCCGTCAGCTTATAAGGTGATATTTTTCACGAGCCCCTTCTTCCTTTCACCAAAACGGAATTTCTCTGTGCGGCGGCGTGCCGTGAAAACGTTGTCCTTTTTCAAACGCTTTTACTATTCATTTATCGTATTATAACCGATTTTTTTGGATTTGTAAAGCAAATTACAGTCTTTCCAAAAAAATCCCTTTTGTTTTTATAACAAAACTTCCTTGTTCGTACCGTAGAAAATATCGTCCTTGCCGGACATCATTTTGCAGAATTCTTCGAATTTTTCCCAAGGGATTTGATCGAAAATATCGAATTCGTATGCATGTCCCCAAACATAGAACATTTGCGGCTCGTCCGTTTCTAACGCAAGGAATTTTTCACCAAGCTCAAAGAGCTTTTCCACTTCACCGATATGCACGGTAGGATCTAATCTATGCATATTCTTCGGCATATCAAAGGAATAGGTGGAAGTGATCGTACGCGCATAACGAACGCCCGTTTGATTTTTGATAATTTCCGCAACGCGATCGTCGTTGTTCGTGCCGCCGCAAGGATATGCCATACCGCACACTTCGTAGCCCATCAAACGAGAGAGCTGCTTGCGATCTTCTTCCACTTGGTAGCGCACCGCTTCGTCCGATTCCCCCGTCAAATTCGGGTGGGTTAAGGTGTGCACGGCAACTTCGTGCCCCGCGTAAATTTTTTGCACTTCCAAGGGGGAAACCTTATTGTGGCTCAACCACTTTTCGCCAACCGCCCAACCACCGTTCAAGCCAAGAAGAGAAGAATTCACGTTGAAGGTTGCTTTCAAACCGTATTTATTGAAGAGCTCCGCCAATCTTCTATCTTGCGTGACGCCGTCGTCAAAACTAAATGTGAGCGCCTTCTTTTTACCATTCCACATACGAAATCTCCTTTATGATTACGGGGAAACGCGGTTGATATCTCTAGGGAACATCGTTGCTTCACGAACGTTCTTCGCGCCGAGAAGGTGCATCGTGAGTCTTTCAAGACCCAAGCCAAGACCGCCGTGCGGGGGTGCTCCGTATTTGTGGAGCATCAAATAGGTTGCGAATTCTTCGGGGTTCATGCCGAGCTTTTCCATCTTCGCAACCTGCGCAGCGTAATCGTGCACACGTTGACCGCCCGACGTAATTTCCAAGCCTCTGAACAAAAGGTCGAAAGACAAGGTGTATTCGGGATCTTCGGGATCGTCCATCGTATAGAAAGGACGCTTCTTGGAAGGATAATGCGTGATGAAGATAAAATCGGAATCGAATTGCTTCTTCGCGTACTTGCCAAGGATTTGTTCTTCTTCGGGATCGAAGTCCTTCATATCCGAGGGTTGGTACTTGAATTTCTTCATGATGATTTCTTTTGCTTCCATGAATTTAAGAACGGGAATTTCCTTGATTTCGGGAATTTCAATGTGGAGCAAGTCCACTTCGTTCTTATATTCCGTTCTCAAAAGGTTCATGATATATTTGAGCACGCCTGCTTCCATGTTCATAATGTCTTCAAAGCTATCGATGAAGCCCATTTCGAAGTCCATGGAAATATATTCGTTCAAGTGGCGGCTCGTATCGTGGTGTTCCGCACGGAATACGGGCGCGATTTCGAATACCTTTTCGTAAACCGCTACCATCGCTTGCTTATAGAGCTGAGGCGATTGCGCAAGATATACTTGCTTGCCGAAATAATCGAGCTTGAATACGTTCGTGCCCCCTTCCGCACCCGCGAAGTTGATCTTCGGGGAATGGATTTCGGTGAAGCCTTGTTGGGTG
>JAZTWL010000165.1:0-6777 GCA_045635845.1 Candidatus Scatosoma sp.
TTCCACGCTACCCACTTGACGCATACGCTTTTTACCTTCCTTTTGTTTTTCCAAAAGTTTGCGTTTACGGGTAATGTCACCGCCGTAACATTTCGCCAAAACGTCCTTACGAACGGCTTTGACAGTTTCACGGGCAATAATTTTACCGCCCACCGCCGCCTGCACGGGAATTTCGAAAAGTTGACGGGGAATGGCTTCCTTCAAGTTTTCGCAAAGGTTTCTGCCTCGTTCGTACGCTCTACCTTCGAATACAATCGTCGAAAGCGCGTCGCAAATTTCGCCGTTGAGCAAAATATCCAAACGTACGAGCTTGGATTTTTCATAGCCCGCAATTTCGTAATCGAAGCTTGCGTAGCCCTTCGTTCTCGATTTCAAACCGTCGAAGAAATCGTAAACGATTTCGTTCAAGGGCAAGGTGTATTCAAGCTTTACACGGCGTTCGTCCAAATAGGTCATATTCTTGAACACGCCACGCTTTTCCTTGCACAAATCCATTACCGAGCCCATATAATCGGGGGGCGTATAGATTTCCGCTTTTACGATCGGCTCTTCCATATATTCAATATCGGAAGGATCTGGCAAGTGCGAAGGGTTATCCACGAAAAATTCTTCGCCGTTCGTCTTATGCACGTGATAGCTAACCGACGGCGCGGTGGTGATAATATCGAGATTGAACTCTCTTTCGATACGTTCTTGAATGATTTCCATGTGCAAAAGCCCCAAGAACCCGCAACGGAAGCCAAAGCCGAGCGCAACCGAGTTATCCGGCTCGAAAATGAGCGCCGCGTCGTTGAGCTGCAACTTCAAAAGCGCTTCCTTCAAATCGTTAAACTTACTGCCGTCAAGCGGATAAATACCGCAGAACACCACGGGTTGCACTTGCTTATAACCGGGGCAAGGCGCGGCGGCAGGACGGGTTACGGACGTGACCGTATCCCCTACGGCAACGTCTTGAATGGACTTAATCGACGCCGCAATATACCCTACTTCCCCTGCCTTCAAGCAGTCCTTCGGGAAAAGCCCGGGCGCGAATGCGCCCACTTCGGTGACGTCGTAGGTAGCCGAAGATAAGAAGGTCTTAATCTTATCCCCCACTTTCACCGTACCGTCCATAATACGGACGAACAAGATTACGCCCTTATAGTTATCGTAATAGCTATCGAAAATCAACGCCTTTAACGGCTCTTCCGTGTCGCCGTCGGGTGCGGGGAAGTACTCGGTGATCGCTTCAAGCAAATCTTCGATATTCGTGCCTTCCTTTGCGGAAACGCAAGGGATATCGTCCGCAGGCAAACCGATTACGTCTTCGATTTCCTTCTTTACTTCGTCCACACGCGCGCTAGGCAAGTCGATCTTATTGATAACGGGCAAGATTTCCAAATCGTTTTCCATCGCCAAATAGACGTTTGCAAGCGTTTGCGCTTCCACGCCTTGCGTTGCGTCCACAACCAAGATCGCCCCTTCGCAAGCAGCGAGAGAGCGGCTTACTTCGTAAGTGAAGTCGACGTGGCCGGGGGTATCGATCAAATTATATTCGTATTCCTTGCCGTTTTTTGCCGTATAGTACATACGAACGGGGGTGAGCTTAATCGTGATCCCGCGTTCGCGTTCGATATCCATGCTATCGAGAAGCTGTTCTTCCATGTCGCGCTTGGAAACTTGACCCGTGCGTTCGATCAAACGGTCCGCAAGGGTGCTTTTACCGTGGTCAATGTGCGCGATAATACAAAAATTTCTTAAAAGAGCATTCGGTTTTGCCATATATATTCCTTCTGATTTCTAATCTCTCAATCTTCGTTTAGTTTTCCTTGCGGAAATATTCGATAAAGCTATGCAACGCGTAGGATACGGGCTTATTCTTCGGGAGCAACATCCCCACCGAGCGAACGGGCAGAACGGGATCGGTGCGCACTTCGAAAAGCGTGCCTTCTTCGAGCTTCGCCGTAGCGTACTCTCTTGGAATAACGCCGATGCCCATGCCCTTTTCCACGAGCCGCTTCATCAAATCCCAACTGCCCACTTCAATCGCCGCCGTGAGCTCTACGCCCATACGACCCATAAATGCATCCAACGCATGACGGGCTACCGTGTTCTTGTCCATCATAATCAACGGGTATTTCTTGAGCTTGGAAAGGGAAATCACCCCTTCGCTCAATTCTTGGAACTTGTCGCTCGCGATAAAGATATCGTTCAAACGCATGCAATTCCCTTCTAATTCCAACTCGGGATCGACTTCAATAGGCAAATTGACAAACGCCACGTCGCAACGATTGGCTTTCAATTTTTCAATGGTATCGGGGGTGAAATCCGCCATAAGCTCAATCTTCACCGCGGGGAATTTTTCGTGGAAATCCACGATTTTATCCGCAAGGAAGTATTCGAAAATGGTGTCGCTCGCGCCGATACGGATCGTGCCCGTTGCCGAAGCTTGCACTTGCGCCAAGCGGTTTTCCGCTTCCTTCAAAAGTCCAAGCGCGCGTTCCACTTCCGCAAAAATCACCTTGCCGCCTTGCGCGGAAAGTTCCATGCCCCTACGCGTGCGGTTGAATAAGCTCACGCCGAGCTGCGTTTCAAGCTGCTTAATCGATTGCGAAACAGCGGGTTGGGAAATATACAATTCCTCCGCCGCCCGCGTCAAACTGCCGCATCTTGCAACCGTATAAAACACTCTATACAATTCTAAATTTACCATAACCTACCTATCTTATTAAACCCTTATCTTCCTATTCGAATTTCCGCGATTATTTTCCTACGCAGAACTTCGAGAAAATTTCTTCAATAATCGTTTCCGTTGCCGTTTCGCCCGTGATTTCGCCAAGCGCGTCCCACGCTTCCTTGACGTCGATCCCGATCAAATCCAACGGTTGGCACATCTCGCAAGCGCGAATGGCGTTTTGCAAGTTTTCGTTCGCCCGCACGAGTGCGCCGTGATGCCGTTCTTCAATCAAGAACGCCGCGTCTTCCCCACGCGCGCCGTAGCTCTTTTCATAGAGCAACGCCTTCAATTCTTCTATGCCCTCACCCGTGACAGCCGACGTATAAACGTCCGCCTTTTCGTCCCGTTCCACAGCAGACAAATCCACCTTATTGAACACCTTGATCAAAGGCTTCCCTTCCGCCATTTCGGCAATGCGCAAATCTTCTTCGTCCGCGCCGAAAGGATAATCGGCAACAAACACCGCCACGTCCGCCGAGTGAATGATTGCTTCCGCGCGCGCAATACCGATATTTTCGATTTGATCGCCGCTTTCACGCACCCCCGCCGTATCGTACAAATTGAACTTTCTGCCGTCGATTTCAAGCGTGCCTTCTACGGCGTCGCGCGTCGTGCCCGCGATATTCGAAACGATTGCCTTGTCGTACCCCAAAAGCTTATTCAAAAGGGAGCTCTTGCCCGTATTCGGTTTGCCGCAAATGGCAACGGTGACACCCGATTTAATCTTCTTCCCTACCGCGTAGCTTGCCACCAAGCTTGCCACTTGATTCGAAAGCGCGGATAATCTCGGCGCGATCTCTTGAAGGTGTTCTTCTTCAATGTCTTCTTCGGGATAGTCCACCGAAACGTCGATGCCCGCCAAGATATTCGTAAGCTCCGATTGCATTTCGCGCACCTTGCCCGTGAGCTTTTCGCTATAAAGCAAGTAGCCTGCTTTCACTTCCGCGTCCGATTCGCCGTTGATCATATCCGCAACGCCTTCGGCAGACGCAAGCGAGAGCTTCCCGTTCAAAAACGCGCGCTTGGTGAATTCCCCCCTGCCCGCAGGCTTCGCGCCGTGACGGAAGGTTTGACGAAGAATCCCGCGCGCAACGTTTTCGCCGCCGTGGCATTGAAATTCAATGATATCTTCCCCCGTATAGCTTGCAGGGGCTTTGAAATAAACGCACAAGCCGTAATCGGAAAAATTCCCGCCGTCAATTTGACCGGGATACATACGGTACGGCTCAAAATCTTGCACTTGCACTTTCCCCACGGGCTTGAACATTTTCTTCGCAATTTCCAAGGGGCTTTTGCCGCTAATTCGAATGATTGCGACGCCGCCTTTGCCCGCAGGCGTGGCGATTGCCGCTACGTTTTCTTCCATCATAATTCCACTCCCACGCCCACGATTTTTTGAAGGCGCTATTATAACCGAAAATTATATCTACCGTTATTATACCACAGTATTCAATCCGTGTAAACTGTTTTACAGTTATAAGGCGCAAAAAAAGACGGGAAATATAAATTTTCCTTATTTCCCGTCTTGATTTTTTATGAAATTATTCGCCTACGTTCGCCCCGCGCCATTCTCAATCGAAAAAGCTATCGGGATCGTTGGGATCTTTGCCCTTTGCACCGCCGTTGCCAAATTCGCTAAACGGCTCGTCGTCCTTCGGTTTGCCGCCGAATTCGCCAAAGGGTTCTTCGGGTTTTTTCGGGGGTTGACCATAGGGATTTCCGTACGGGTTGCCGTAGGGATTTTGTCCGCGGTAGCCGCCGTAAGGACTGCCGTATCCGCCGCCGTATTGATTATAATATTGTTGGCGTTGACGGATATACGCTTCGCGTTTTGCGCGCATATAAGCGTCGTAATCGATGGGTTGACGATTGCGCAAGCAGAAAATCGTAATAAATCTTGCTTGCGGAAGGAAGATGAAAACGATGGAAAGCACCATGTATTTTTGGGGTGCGTATTGCTTGTAAAGTCCGTTCAAAAGCACCACCATCAAAATGGCGTACACGAGCTCGAAAAGGGCCATAAACAACCCGCCGTATTCGTAGAAGGTTTCCACCTTGCCCGCAAAGCCGCTAAAATCCCAATAGGGCGTGCTCGTTTCTTCGTGAATATGCGGTTCGCCCTTCATGAACAAGTACAGCTCCGCCGCCAAGTACAAGCCCATGATAACCGTAAGAAAGATTTGCGAAAGCATCGCGTACAAGCCCGCGCGCTTCATCTTTCTGCCAAAGACGTTGCACTCGCCCGCAAGTTTGCCCATATACCAAAGGTTTACGAAGGGCACGAAGGCAAGCGCTCTATGCTTCATCACGCGGTTTTTCGCCATTCTATATAAGCCGATCCCTTGCAAAATGAACAAGATCGCCCAAACGCCAGCGCCGATACCCAGCGCAAGCTTTAATCCCAAAAGGCTATCGTCGGAAAATATTCCGAATATTTCCGCGATCAATCGGTTGCAATGATATAATTCCATGAAATACTCCTAGTTTTTTACTCTTGATAATAGACTTCGCGAAGGCAAAGCCCCTTGGCGGGCATCGTTTTCCCGAGCAAGCCGCGCTCACCCGTAGCAAACGCTTTTTCCAAGCTATCTGCGCTACGTTTCCCGCTCGCAATATCCAAAAGCTCGCCCGTCATCGTGCGAACCATGTTGTACAAAAATCCGTTGCCCGTCACGTAAATACGAAGATCCCGCGAACCGAAGCTTTCCCCTTCTTCCACGCGCACTTCGTACACCGCCCGCACCGTCGTTTTCACCGACGAGCCCGACGCGCAAAAGGCTTTGAAGTCCTTTTCCCCTTCGAAAAGCTTTGCCGCCGCACGCAATTCATCCAAGCTCGGCGCGTTTTCAATCCGCACCGCGTAGCGATCCTTCAAGGGCATTTCCCGTGAAGAAACGTACAGGGAATAGCAATAGGTCTTTCTCTTTGCGCTGCGGTTGGAATCGAACCCCTCGTCCGCCGCCCAACCTTCCAAAACGCGTACGTCGGGGGGCAAATGCCGATTCAAGCAATCGGGCATTTTTTCGGGCGGTACAGTCAAATCCCCGTCGAAATGACAAATTTGACCTGCCGCATGCACGCCCGCATCCGTTCTGCCGCTCGCCGTCGTTTTCAAGCGCACGCCAAGCGCGGTGAAAATCCCTTCTTCAAGAGTTTCTTGCACCGTCCGCGCGTTCTTTTGGCATTGCCAACCGGCAAAGTCCGTTCCGTCATATGCAATTTTTAATACGTACCGCATTGTGGAAACCCCCTTTGCTGTTTTTTTAGATTAAAGCACCCACGCCGTATGGATACGGAGCAAAATCACGCCCGTAAGCAAACCGACGCCCACGATCAACGCGATAAAATCACGCCACGTGAAGGTGAGTTTTTTATATTTCGTGCGCACCTTACTGCCCGAATAACAACGCGCGTCCATGGCGTCGCCAAGTTCGTCCGCTCTACGGAATGCGCTAATGAGCAAGGGAATGAGTATGGGCAAAATCGCCTTAATTCTCTTCACCAAGCCGCCCGATTCAAAATCCGCGCCGCGCGCTTTTTGCGCGTTCATGATCCGCCCCGTTTCGTCCGTGAGAATGGGGATAAAGCGAAGGGCGATCGAGATGATGAGCGCAAGCTCATGCACCGGCACGAAGATGAGTTTCAAGGGCGAAAGCAAGCTTTCCAAGCCGTCCGCCAAGGAAACGGGCGTCGTCGTCAACGTCAAAAGAGAAGATCCAAGCACGAGCAAGAATAATCTTGCCGCAAGGAAAATGGTGTAGTACACCGCTTCTTTGCTAATTTTGATAAATTTCCATTCCCACCAAATCGTGTCCCCTTTATAAAGGAACAAATTGAGCAAGGTCATAAAAACCAAAAGGAAGAGCACCGCGCGCACCGAACGCAAAAGGCTCTTAAACGGCACGCCCGAAAAGAGCGCAATCACAAGGAAGACGCCGCCGCACGCACCGAGCGCGTAGAAGTTCTTCGAAAGGAACACCGCCACGATATAGACGATCAAGAAAAGAATCTTCATTCTCGGATCGCACTTATGCACGAAGGATTTGGAAGGGTAGTACTGC
>JAZTWL010000166.1:0-2139 GCA_045635845.1 Candidatus Scatosoma sp.
CGGGCGCCATTGCCGCGCCCATGTTGTTCACGTCCGTAATGCCGTAATCCACCACTTTCCCAATCGTTGCGCAAGTGATTGCAGGGGCGAATTTTACGCATTTACCCCCACCCGTGTACGAGATGAGTGCGCCGCCCGCACCCGTCACCGTCCATTGTGCTTGGGGCGGACGGGTATTTCCAAGCTCCAAGGGATAGCGGTACTGTCGCTCCGCGCTCGAAAAGTGACTACCCGTCGCCGCCACGATATTTTTATAATATCCCGCGTTGACAAACGCCGCCGCTACCGCCATACCTTCCGCCATAGTCGAGCACGCGCCGTAAACCCCCATAAACGGAAAATCGAAGTCCCTTGCCGCAAAGCTTGCCGAAATGATTTGGTTGAGCAAGTCCCCCGAAACGAGCAGATCGACATCCCCTTCCGCAAGCCCTGCGTTTTCTATCGTTTTGGAAATGGCGTAGGAAAGCATTTTACATTCAGCCTTTTCGTACGTACTCTCGCCAAACGTATCGTCCGTCAAGCATTTATCGACGCACCTTCCCACCACGCCCGCGCATTCCTTCGGCCCTGCAATCGTGCCCGTCGCTAAAATACGGGGTTTCTTTTCGAAAAAAATCGTATCCATGCGCACTCCTATAAAAATAAATAAATCAAGCCCACGAGCGTACCAGACAAGACGCCGTAAACGATAATCGGCCCTGCCACAACGAACATTTTCGCCGCCATACCATACACGTAGCCTTCCGTCTTAAACTCCATCGCGGGCGACGCCACGCTATTCGAAAAGCCCGTAATCGGTACAATCGAGCCCGCGCCCGCGTATCGACCGATCCGATCGTAAACGCCCAAACCCGTGAGCAGCGTGCCCATAAAAATGAGCAAAATACTCACTGCCGAAGCGAGTTCGTCACCTTGCAAGCCAACCGCCTTCTCGAAAATCTCTCTTAAAAACTGCCCCACGCAACAAATTCCGCCCCCGACGAGAAAGGCACGAAAACAATTCTTAAAATGCTGCGTAGGCGGATCGAAGGAATGAACGTAAGCGATATAGTTTTCATTATAATTCTCCCGATTTTTACCCGTCATCGCGTACCTGCCCCCTTCTTTCCCCATTTTTGGGCGTTGGAAAGCAGTTTTCCCGCTCGTCCATATTCCGCCCGTCCACTTGATAAATCTTAATTCTTGCCATGCGATTAGTTTGCGGAAACGGCGCAGTTTTATACCAAAAAAAACGCTCTCGAAAACCGAGAGCGTTTTTTATTTTTTCGTTTATAGGATTAGGAATAGAATTCCGATTTCGTTTCGCGCGTGAACATCTTCGCGAGCATCTTATCGCAACGCGTGCGACATTCTTCATCGCTTTCCGTATAGCAAAGCTCGTACACCGCATTCGTCAAAGGCAAATCTACGCCGTACTTTTCCCCAAGCTTCTTCATTGCCGCCGCCGTTGCAACGCCTTCTGCAAGCTTGGCGAATTTTTCGCCCTTCACGATCATTTCGCCGTAGCTTCTATTGTGCGAGAACTTACTAAACAACGTCGCTTCGTAATCGCCCAAGTGCGCCAAACCGTAAGCGGAAAGTTCGTTGCCGCCCATAGCCGCAATCAAACGTGCCACTTCGCGTGCACCACGAGTCATCAACGAGCCCTTCAACGCGTCGTAGCCGCAACCGTCCAAAACGCCTGCAACGATACCCATTACGTTCTTCGCCGCCGCGCCAAGCTCCGTACCAATCAAGTCTTCCCCATAATAAAAACGGATAAGTTCACTCTTAAACTCGTTTGCGATTTTCTTTTTAAGTTCTGCGTTTGCGGAATCGATAACCATACAGTTGGGGATTCCTTGCGTAAACGCTTGGATATGCCCAGGACCTACCCAAACCGCGATTTTGTCAGGTGAAATTCCGCTTTGTACGAGGACTTCAGACAAACGACAACCCGTAGAAACTTCAATCCCTTTCATACAGAGTACGAAATTTTTATCCGAAACGTCGTATTTCGTAATGCGTTCCATAAATCCGCGCAAACCTTGCGAGGAAATGGAAATAATAATCGTTTCCGCCCGTTCTACCGCCTCTTTCAAATCACAAGTCAAACGAATGCGTTTATCGAGCTCCACGTACTCGTTTTTCCCCGTATCA
>JAZTWL010000167.1:0-21748 GCA_045635845.1 Candidatus Scatosoma sp.
CCTGCCGTAAGCGTTACGGTATATGTATTATTCGCAAGCGTTCCAGCCGTTCTCGCACCCGTCTGATCATATACGTAAACCATGTCATACGTGCCGTCAAACGTTACCGTGATCGTCTGCGCAGTATCCTTACCGTTTGCATTCTTCTCATTCGGATCGATCGTATTCATAACCATATACATATAGTTATAATTTTCTTCGTCGTAAAGCTCCGTCACAAGCGTATATTCAAGGCTCGTGCTCACATTTTTCACAAAACGGAAATCCACGCTCACCATTAAGCTACTGCTCCACGTGATATGCGCATTGTTTTGATTGCCATTGTTCGAGCCGACTACGGTACTTGCATTATAATCGAAATGCGAAATCGTAGGCGCAAACGCCGTATTATTCGCCATAATCGTCTTCATGAAGTCGTACACCGCCGTCGTCGAGCCGTCGCGATTTACAAACGAACCGCCATCTTCGAAGTATTCACCCGAAGAACTGTTCGCATGCTTCGTCCAGTAGGTGAAATAATTGATCTGCTTCACACCGAAGCCCATCAAATAGTTATTCAACCAACGTGCATCTTCTTCCGTGATTTGACGGATAAGCACGTCGCCATCCGCGCCACCTTTTTTCATTAAGCTCGATTGCGTGACTACCTTCACCGCAAGATCGCGTTTTTTTGCAATTTCCGCTACGAGCTGAATATTGCGTAAAGACGTCGTATCCACGTAAGGCGTAGTCGTTTCCCAGAACCACATGCCGTCCGTTGCCGATTTGAAAGGATAATCGTCGTACTGAATATAATCCGTACCCATCGCGTCAAGGAAAAGTGTAACGTACTGCGTATACGCCGCTTCAATTTGCGCACTGGTCGCCGAATTATTCTTCACACCCGTATAGTATCTTTCTATCGCAGCGGTGTCCGATTCCATGGGAAGTAAATTGTACTGCACGTAGCATTCGGGCATAACACGCTTGATCGATTTATAGATTTCGCCATAGCAGTACGCGTTGTGAAAAGAAGGCTCATCCGCGAGCATGACACCGTAAAATGCAGGGTGATCTTTATATTGCGCTAACTGTTGCCTGACATAGTTGTCCAACGCGTCTCTACTAGCGAATCTCGTCGTATCCGCAGTGATTCCGGCGTTTTTTAACTGCTTTAAATAATCCGCCGCAAGACCCGTTGTTGCCGAAGCATCCGTCGCAATGATCCAAGGCTTATACGTTTCGTTAGATACCTGAACCACCCCTTTACTGCCTATCGTGATCGGCTTGGAAAGAATTTGAAAATGCCAATCGCTCAAGATTACTTTCAACCCTGCCTCATGTGCAAGATCCATATATTTCTTGCCTTCCGCAGCCCACGTTGCCGCATCCACGTCAGGATTGATCATATCCTGCGCAAGCACGATATTCAAGCCCGCCGCTTTGTACGTATTATAAGCGTCAATTGTCGTTCTGTGATCGGTAGGATTTTGAACCTGGTTAACACCGTCAACCGTCCATTGACCGTTGGAAAGGCTCGCGTACGCATAACGATCAAGCTCCACCGCCGCCGCGTCCGAATAATCGCTATCCTTTACGGCGTACTTTTCAAGCAACGCATCCATCGTCGTATTTTCTTCTACGCCAAGCACCTTATCGATTACCGTCGCTTTACCAAACCGACCGTGCAATGCGATCGCGCCTTCCGTATAATCCTTCGTCCACGCGTCCATGGTCACACTGTCTAATGCGATTTCGCCCGTCACCATATTGATAACGCTAATTTGGACATACTGCTTATCCGGTCTTTCGCTCTTGATACAGCCGATAATCACACGATAGGTATCCGTCGTATTTTGCAAGCTATAAATACTCAACACGTTGGGATTGCTTGCGTCACCCAAAGCCGAGCGGAACGTACCTGAAGCGGTGTCGTCGTATTTTGCAATTTTATTCGGCCCAAAAATCGCCAATCTCTTCCAATGCACACCATTTGCGTCATAAACCGTGCCATCGTTCTGATACAAACCGTTCCCGAGTACCCAACCTTTATAACTTGCGTCATTCGTCGCGTTGAATACCGTATTCGTCACTTGATTATTGAAGAAGGAAACGAAAGGCATATTGTCGCCCGTGATATCGAACACCACGAAATCGTTCATGCCGTATGCGCCGTTGAACGCAATATAGGACATATCTGCGGACGTAGGCGCAACGATACTGCCTTCGTACGAGCTTGCGTTCAAAATCAAATCGTTGCCGTCCCACGACCCATTATATACCAACATAGCAGGCGTATATAACGCAACCGCATTGTCGAACCCGTTTACAACGGGATAGAGCTTATTGATTGTGGTCGTTCTGCCAAAATGGCCGTAGAGCGCGATATCGCCCTTCCAATTCGCCTTCGCAATTTTGCCTTCCGTGAAATCCGCAACGCATTCGCCCTTGGTGATATTCCACACGAGCACACGCAAGCTCATGTCCGTCGAGCTCGTGGCGTGTTCTACCCAACCAATAATCATACGATATTCGTCCGTGGAATTCTTCAAATTCGCCATGGTAATCGCCGAGCCAGAGGCGACAGCGGCTCTCACTTGCTGCAATTGCGTTCCCGAACCATTATCGTCAAACTTATAAGAGATTTTGTACGGGCCTACCAAGTTGATACGATTTGCGTATGCACTCGTCCAACCACTATTGGGGGTACCGTCGCTATTCGTGATACCGTTCGAAACAATCCACCCCTTTGCATCCGCGCTTTCTGCGTGGTTATAGATCGATTTGCCCACTTCGGTATTGAAGAAGGACAAAATCGGCATATTGTTGCCCGTGAAATCGAATACGAGAAAATCGTTCAAGCCGTATTCGCCCTTGAAACGATAGTAGGACATATCTTCCGAATCGGTCGGTTGCGGCAAACTCGTCGCAGACGAATTCGTATGCGTGCTTGCATTTAACGTAATGCCCTTAATCACGTCGTTTTCGGTGACACCGACTTCCGCTTTGTAGAAATTCGGTTGTTCTTCGGGGATCGCGTTTTCGTATTCTTCTTGCGAAATCACACGGATATTATCGATCACGTACGTACCGCCCGTCGTATCCGTCCATTCCACAACGTTATTGCCCTTGCCGTAGAAGGTGTTCCAAGCGCCCTTCACAACCTTTGCGTCCGACCACGCCTTTTCGTGATAGCTAAACTTTGCATCGCTATCCGCGGGAACGTAAATATCTACTGCGTAATAGCCCGTATTCGTGACGATCGTCGTATAGCCCATCTTATCCGAAGGGAAGTTGATCTGTACTTTGCCTGCCGCTTTGGTGAAACGGAACGCACGGTTGCCGTCCGTACCGTCTTCTACGTAGCCGATATTCGTAAACGCTTTGCCTTCTTCTAAAAGCATACCGAACGTTCTATCCGCAATCGTAGGCAACGGCGAATAGAAGAACAATTCTCTATCCGAATATTGACGAACGCCGCCGCTACCGAAGCTATACATCATAAGCTCGTATTCTTCTTGCGTGGCAGTTCTAATATTATCCACGTAAATGCTATCGCCACTAGCTACGCCCTGTGCATAGATAAGCGCACCAACCGTTGCACCGTAATCCTTCCAATAATCATAGTCCGCTCTCGTGAAGTAGAAGGTCTTATAGGTCGTATCAATACCGTTAAAGTTGTGATTGTTCTCATACGTCACATATCCCCATGGAGTATCAGTGCCTTGATTCTGCGAGCGACGGAAGTTGCTAATCTTCGACGAACCAGTTTTTGCTTCAAACGCGATATATTCTACGTCCGTACCTTCGAAGAAGGACGCCAAGAATTCAAGCGTGACGTTCATAATGGGATTGTACGTGCCGTTGCTTGCTTTGATCTTCAAGACGTTGCTGCCGTCCAATTCTACAACCGAAATGGATTCCGTAGAGCCCGCTTTGGTCATATACGTAGGCACGACGCCGTCTTCAAAGGTGAGCATATCCGCATAGCGCGCCGTCAAGGTCACGTCGCCGTCAATGCTCCAAACGCCCGACATAGGCACAAGCTCGTCGCCGTTGTACCAACCAAGGAAATCACGATAAGCCGTAGGCGTTGACAACGTGTACTCTTCGCCAAGCACAATCGATTGTCTTTCCGCGCCCATAGTGCCAAGTTCACCCGCATCGTAGGTGATGGTATTGATCGTAAGGGGTTGGAAATCGTCAAGATAAATCGTACCTTCCGTAGCGCCTTGCAAAATCAAGAAACGACCTGCCGTGGAGTGAATATCTTGCGCCGATACCGTCACTCTCGTCCAAACGTTCGCAGGAATGCTAATACCCGCGCCGCCGTTGAATTTGCCGTTCACGCCGTTGATAAATTGACTATCGCTCGTACCATTAATCGCCGTCGTGGAGTAGATCCAGAACGTAAAGCCGTTCTTCATGTACGAGTACATCGTGGAATCAGCCGCCATGTGCATACTGATATAGCCCGATTTCTTATCAAATGCCAACGAATAGTCGCCACCATGTACGAATTCAGTCGCAAAACGAACGTTCGAAAGCGTGGCTACGTCGCCTGCGCCCGTACCTTCCGAAATACCAAGCGAGCACTTATTGTTCATCTTATCCGCGCCTACGTAGTAGTACATCCAACCGCCGCTAGCCGTAGCGTTGTTCGAGTTATTATCACGGAGCACGCCGCCCGTTTCGAAGCCGAACATTGCTTCGTTATATTCCGCTTCCGTCAAAAGGCGGATATTATCCATCACGTACGTGCTTGCCGTTGTGTCAACAAATCGAATAATGTTATTATCCGTTGCAGGCACTTTTTCGTAAACCGTATTCCAGCCTTGCGCTAATGCGCCGTACCAAGCTTCATTGTGGTGCTTAATCTTCGCATCCGAACCTTCGGGTACGTACAAATCAAAGGAAATATAACCCGCATTGCGCATTGCATCTTTGAGTTCGCTTGCCGAGCTGTTAAACATAATTACGGATTCACCGCTCTTCTTGGTGAAGGAAATCGCACGCATACCTTCCGATACGATTTCGTTCGTGAAGTTCGATTTGGACGCGTCAACACCCGTAATCTTGAAATGGAATTGATTATAGCTCGGGCTGCAATAGCCGATTTCCGTGGTCATATTTCTCAACGAACCCGTTTCAAAGCTAAACAAATCCGCCGTATAATCTTCCGCCGTCACCGCACGAAGATTATCAATCCAATAGCTTGCGCCTTGCGTAATGCCCGCTTGCACGTTAAGGAAACGCCCTTCCGTCTTCCCGTTTGCTACCCAAGCTTCGTAAACCGATCTCGGCAAATAATACCCCTTGAACGCATCCGTAGGCGCTGTATCAAACTGACTACCCGATTCATAAGCCGTATAGTTCGTTTGCGCAAGGTTATGATACATAATGCTGCTTACCGGCGTCGTTGCGCCTGCGGGAAGTTTCAAATCAAACGCCAAATATTGTACGTCAGGATCTTCAAAGAATGCACCAAGATAGGTCAACGGCATCATAATACGCACGTTGCCTTGGTCGTTCTTTTCCGACGTTGCACGCAACACTTTACCGTCGTCCCCGTCTACGACTGCGAGGGAGGCTCTACCGCCATTTTGAATATACGAAGGCAATGTACCGTCTTCGAAATCGATCGCACCTGCAATCACTTCGCAAGTCGTTTTTGCGCCTGCAAATTCCGCCGTGACCGTCGCCGTACCGTTCTTCACCCAAGTCAACGTGCCGTTTTTATCCACGTTTACCACTTCGGGGTTGGACGAAGTATATACGACGTGTGCGCCCTTGAAGTCAACGTCGTGCGTCGTATCTTGAATGGTTGCGTCAAGTTGCGCAAAGCCATTTTCTTTTATGTACTTGGCAGAATCCAACGTCAACGAATATTCGTAATTCGCGATCCCGCTCTTTACGTCATCCAAGGAATCGTAGGTGACGCCGTTATATTGATATTTGGTTGCGTCGCCCACCTTAACTTCCGTAACGCCCCAATTCGTATATAATTGCGCGCCGTCAATATATTTATTAAACGCGCGAAGTGCAGCCACCTTATCCGCATAAACGGGATCGGCGTGCGCTTCGATGGCTACGTATGCAGCGGAACGAACGTTGTCTTCCTTGCAAATATCCGTGTACGTATACGTCGTTGTGCCGTTTTGCGTTTCGGCAATATAGCCGATGCCGACAAACTCCTTCGCATAGTTTTGGAATTTCAAATTCGAAATAACGCCGTTTGCGCGATAGTACGTATCGCCCTTTTCGTCTTCATGCTCGTACAATTTCTCTTCCACAGAGCCGTCGCTAGAATAGAAAACGTAGTCAAGCTTCGTTTCCACTCTTGCGTAGTCGGTGGTAATGAGTTCGTCATTTTCCGAAATATAACTCCAAGGCATAATGTACATGCCCACTTTTTTCGTGACACCGTCTTCCAAAGACGTAAGGTCGTTATATTCTTCTTCCCCCAATTCCACAATGAAACGCAAACCCAAAGGGTCACCATAGCGGATAGACGCGCCGTCCACCATTTCAAAACGCGTCGTACTCGTTGCGGCAGATGCGGTAGAAGTTGTGATCAATGCCGTTGCAGTGACGGCCGTTACCATGGTCGCACCAAGCAAGACCGAAAGCAACGCTTTTTTAATATTTTTCTTCATATCGCCATTCACTCCTATTTATTAATCAAAAATATCGTCTTGATAGACGTCGTTTTCGCCTATGGAAGCCGTGATCACGTCTTTTTCGTCAAGAAAATGCGTTTCTATCCAAACCGAAACGTACTCTTTCTTGGTTCTTTCTTCGTTGTTCGATTTTTCAATCATACCTTTATTCTCCTATCCCACGCACTTGGTAGCCGCCTTTTAAAACGGCTACCATAGGTGCATTTTTGCTCTTTACGTTGCGATGATTATGCCAAAGGTTGGAAATCATCCAAATAAATCGTCCCTTCCGTAGCGCCTTGCAAAATCAAGAAACGACCGCCCGAGTGGATATCTTCTGCCGATACCGTGATTTGCGTCCAAGTGTTCGCCGCAATCGTCACGCCGCTACCACCATTGAGTTTGCCGTTCAAACCGTTAATGATTTGAATGTCGCTTTCGCCGTTCAATTCCGTCGTCGAGTAGATCCAGAACGTGAAGCCGTTCTTGAGTGCCGCATACATAGTAGATTCTGAGCTCATGTGCAAGCTCATGTACCCTGCCTTCTTATCAAACGCCAACGCATAATCGCCACCGTGCGTATTTTCCGTAGCGAAGCGTACGTTAGAAAGGGTTGCCACGTCGTTTGCGCCCGTACCTTCATTCAACTGAATCGAACCCTTGTTGTTCGCTTTATCCCAACCTGCATAGTAGTATGCATAGCCGCCGTTCGTCGTATCGCTACCCAAAGCGTCACGAATTACGCCACCCGCTTCGAAGCCGAACTTCGCTGCGTTGTATTCCGCTTCGGTCAAAAGACGGAGATTATCCATTACATACGTGCTTGCCGTCGAATCCGTGAATCGAATAATTTCGTTGTTGGTTGCGTCTACTTGTTCGTAAATCGTATTCCAACCTTGCTTCAACGCGCCGTACCAAGCAAAACCATTCTTCACGATCTTCGCATCCGAGCCTTCGGGTACGTACAAATCAAAGGCAATATAGCCTGCATTACGCATTGCGTCTTTGAGTTCGCTTGCCGAGCTATTAAACATAATTACGGACTCGCCGCTTATCTTGGTAAACTGTATCGCGCGCATACCGTCGGATACGATCTCGTTGGTAAACTTTGCCGTCGACGAGTCAACGCCAGTAACTTTGAAATGGAACTGATTGTAGTTGGGAGTGCAGAATCCAGGGCCATCACTCATATTTGTTCTCAACGAACCCGTTTCAAAGCTAAACAAATCCGCTTGATATTCTTCGGCCGTCACAGGGCGGAAATTATCCACCCAATAGCTTGCGCCTTGCGTAATGCCCGCTTGCACGTTCAAAATACGACCTTCCGTCTTGCCGTTTGCTACCCAAGCTTCGTAAACCGATCTCGGGAAATAATACGTCTTATACGCATCCGTAGGCGTCGTATCAAATTGACTGCCCGCTTTGCCCGGATCACCCGTTTCGTAGGAAGTCCAACTCGTTTGATCTACGGATTGATACATGATGCTGCTTACCGGCGTCGTTGCGTCTGCGGGAAGTTTCAAATCAAACGCCAAATATTGCACGTTCGAATCTTCAAAGAATTCTGCAAGGTCCGCAATCGTCATCATGATACGTACGTTGCCTTGATCGTTCTTTTCCGACGTTGCTTGCAACACTTTGCCGCCGTTGTCTTCCACAATCGAAAGGGACGCTCTACCGCCGTTTTGGAAATACGAAGGTACTTCCGTCATCGAATCGAAGGTGATTACGTTGCTATATTTTGCCGTCAACTTCATATCGAAGATAACGCTCCAAGCCGCGCCCGATTCGAAGGGATTGCCGTCTTCGTCAACCCAACCGATGAATTCTTGATAGAACTTGCCTGCAGTCGGCGTTGCAAGGGTATATTCTTCGCCGTACGTCACTTCTTGCGTTGCATTTTCTACGCTACCGCCGTTCGCGTCATACGTGATTTTGTACGTCTTTGCCGTCCATACGGGGCTTACGTTCATATCGCCAAGCACAACGTCCGCTTCCGTCTTATCCCAAGCCACCGTGTAGCCTTCCATTTCAAGTTCTGCGGGAACTGCAGGGAATTCGATTTCGCCCATCGTTTCCACCGTGAAGGTGATCGGCGCTGCAAGAATCATACCCGTCTTCGGGTGCGTGAAAGCGATCGTATATTCGATCATGCTTGCTACGTACGTCACCGTCGTATCCGCAAGCGTAAGGTCGGCTTCGGAAATACTCCAACCGCCTTGCCAACCTTCCCCTGCTTCGGGTGCCACGGGGAAGACTACGCTATCCTTCGTTTCCACCGTGAAGGTGATCGGATCCGCCACTTGCATACCCGCCTTGTTTACGAAGGTAATCGTATATTCGTTCATCGTTGCAACGTACATAACCGTCAAATCCGAAAGCGTAAGATCCGCCGCCGTCTTATCCCAGCTAGCCGTCCAACCTTCGCCTGCGCTAGGCGCTACGGGGAATTCCACGCCCGCGATCGTTTCCACCGTGAAGGTGATCGGATCTGCCACTTGCGCGCCTTGCTTATTTACGAAACTAATCGTATATTCGATCGCCGTCCATTCGGGGTTTACGTCAAGACCACCAAGCGCTACGTCTGCCGCCGTCTTGTTCCAAGCTACCGTGTAGCCTTCCATTGCAAGTTCAGCGGGGACTTCGGGGAATACCACTTCGCCCATATTTTCTACCGTGTAGGTGATAGGCGCAGCCAAAATCATACCCGTCTTGGGGTGCGTGAAGGTGATCGTATATTCGATCGCCGACTTCGTGAATCTTGCTTCAAGCGTAAGATTGCCCGTCACTTCCGTATCGAAATCGTAAGCCGTTTCGCTGCCCACTTCGTACCAATTATCGAACGTATAAGCATAGCCGTCTTCTTCATAGCCTGCGGGATCTGCGGGCTTTTGCGCCTTTTGACCTTCCACTACTTCTTGATCTTCCGCCGCGCCGCCAAAGCTTACGGTGAACACTTCTGCAATGTCAGGCTCTTCACTCGTCGTAGGATCTTCGCTCGTCGTGGGCGTTTCGCTCGTCACGGGCGTTTCGCTCGTCACGCTATCGTCGTCTTTGGACGAACCGCCGCAAGCGGCAAGCGCACCGAACGTACAAGCCGCAATAAAACAGGACAATAACACTTTGAATTTGTTTTTCATAATTTCCTCCTGAAAATATTATTTTATGAACAATTTACTGTTTATAACCATTTTTAGACGTTATGCTTTTAATAAGGCATGATATAGGTTGCTTCGCCCGGCTTATGCTTTAACGTGAGTTTACCGCCGTCGAGCTTCACCAAAGTACGTTCGCCCTTTACGTACACCGCCGCATATTTGTACTTCTTTTGGAAGGTAAGTACGGTAGTTTGATATGCCTTGCTACCCTTTTTGGTAGAGTCGATCACGTTTTGAACCATATACATATAGTTCTGCTTTTCTTCGTCGTACAACTCGGTGACGAGCGCCACTTCCTTATTCACGTCCACGTTTTTCAACGCACTAAATTCCGGCGTAGGAATATTGCGCATCGCATGCGTGCAGTCGAAGTTCGTCGTTTCCGATACGTAAACCTTACTCGTGTTGTACTCGAAATTCAAGACCGTCGGTGCAAATTTTTGCTCTTCCGCCATGATTTGTTGCATCCAATAATAAATGTTCGTCTTTTCGCCGTACCAAGTAAGGAAGGAGTTGCCGTCAATGAAATGCTCTCTATTGTTGTCCGCTTTGGTGAAATACGTAAAGTAGGAAATTTGCTTGATACCAAAGCCTACCAACATATTATTTAACCAATATAAATCTTCTTGCGACAACATTCTAGGGTTCGTCACGTTGTCCGTTTGTCCATACGTTTGCGTAACGAAATAGAATTCAACGTTGCGTTCTTTTGCAATCTTCGCCGCCACTTGTAAGCCGAGAATATAATATACGTCCACGCTTTCCGCTCTTCTAAACGGATATTGGTCGTATTGAATATATTTCGCGCCGGTTGCGTCCAAGAACAAGTTGATATAGAACTCGTACGCTTGCACCATTTTTTCTACCGGCGTCATGCCCTCTTCGTTGATACCGCCCGTGAAATAGATTCGGCGATTTTCTTCTTCTTCCGTCGAAGAAATAGGGTGTAAGTTATATTGAATATACGCATCCGGGCACACGCGCTTAATAGAGCGATATACCTGCCCATAGTTTTCTGCGTGATAGAAATACGGTTCGTCCCCAAGCATTACCCCGTAGAACGCTTCGTGATCCTTATACGGTGCAAGGCATTCCGCAACGTACGCGTCCAAATCGTCTTCGGTTGCAAACTGTTTCCCTTCGCCGACCAAACCCGCGTCGTTTAAAATCGTGCCGTTATTCACCTTATCCTTGATTTGTTGTTCCGTACCAAAGCTCGGCTTGGAAAGAGCTTGAATACGCGTATCCATAAGGATTACCTTATCAATGCCCGCTTCCAACGAATAATCGAGCGCCTTCTTCACGCTGCTATTTTCGTAATCCACCGCCGTCGAATCCGTTACCAACGCCGCAGCTTGCGGGAAATAAATGGTCATTCCCGCGTCCTTATATTCTTTAATACGCTCTACCGAGAGATAGTCCTCGTCCGAATCGTACGCTACGCCGTCGATATTCCAACCGTCGATACACGCGGAATAGCCATAAAAATCGTATTGCAACGTGGATTCCGAATAATCGGGTGCGTCGGGAATAGTCGTTTCCTTCTTCTTGCCGCAACCGCCAAATGCCAAGCTGCAAACGGAAACAACGGCCAAACACATTGCTATAAGTTTCTTTTTCATTCTTCTTTACTCCTTTTATGCGCCAAGCACTTCGGCTACCTTATCAATCCCGTTAATATCGCTTACGTTTTGATATACCGCATAGATCTTATCCAACGTAATCGCAACGTTGTATCTACCGTACATAACGATATTCCCGCGAATATAATCCGGCGTAATCCAAGCACCCGTAATCGTCGTTTCATAATGCGCCGCTTCCGTATTCGTATCCAAATTGATCAAAAGCTGTTCGATCACGAATTTACCGCTTTGCGCACTCTTAATACCGATAACGTATCTATAATGCACGCCGTCTTCCAAACCGCGAATGGAAAGGGGCGAAGGATTATCCGCCGAGCCGTGTACAGTAGCGAAACGGCCCAAATTGTTCACGTGCGCGTATTCGATCTTGTTCGGGCCGAAGAAGGTGACTCTGCTCGCGTCCGTTTTGTCGTTAAAATCGCCGTTTTGCTTGGAGATACCCGTATGCACGTAGATACCGGCTTTGCCGTCCAAAAGGGACGACGTGACTTCTTGAGCAAAGAAACAGAATTGCGGTACGTTTTTACCCGTGAAATCTACTACTACGTAGTCCCCTGCACCGTATTCGCCGTTGTACGCAACGTAAGAAACGTCGTCGTCACTCATTAATTCCGTCCCGTATTCGGGTCTGCCTTGATAATAGCTCGCCTTCAAGGATACGCTCATATCCGCGTTAATTGCATTGTACGCATACGCCGTGATATTGTTTTCCGTCATGAAGGTTTGCGCTTCGCTTGCAACCACGCCTTCGCTATCCATAACCAATTGAACGTTATCGATATATATGCTATCCAACGCGCTAAATCCGCCTGCGGTTTCCAACGTCAATGCGATGGAGTAAAGCGCGTTTTTATAGGTATCGAAGTTCTTCATCATCAAATCGCGCGATAAGACAACCTTCGTCCACGTTTTCGCGGGGATTATGCCCGTATAGTCTTCTCTCAAATACGCCGTGTTGTTGGGATCGTCCGTCAATGCCTTCAATCTAAAAGTAAGGTCTTCTTCAAAGTAAATTTCAAAGCTTACGCCTTGCACTCTTCTTGTAAGGAAGACGAAATCCGTGAATTCCTTGCTAATAAAGACGTCGATTTGATCCTTCGAATTCGCCGCATAATATTTGATACTTTGCGAACCTTCCGTGATGAAGTTTACGTTCGTATTCGGCACGGCAAGCAAGCCGCCTTCATAGGAGTTGATCACCCCTTGCGTTTCGAAATAGTCCGGTGCGAAGGCAATATCCAAATCGTACATTACCTTCACGGTGATCGAACTTTGGCGCACGTTCGCTTCACTAGGCGCATAGTACAATCTGTACGTACCGCTCTTGGCGTAAACGAAATTGCCGTCTTCGTCAATATTTACAAGCTCGCCGTCGGGATCTACTACGCGGAATTCATAATCCGTTCCCGGAATCATGATATAATCCGCTACGTTTGCCGTTTCACCCAAGTTGCAGTTCTTCTTATAATCGTCCTTGAATTCTGCGGCTTGATCCAATTCGTAAATATTGCTAACCCCCGTCACGGGCATATATACTTTATCAAACGTCGCGTTATGGCCGTAGAAACCGTACAAAACGATACTGCCGCTATAATAGTTGCTATCCAAATTAAGACGTTCGGAGCAACCGCCGTTGGGGTGCGGGCAAGGCCCTTGCGAACATTTCGACACCGTATAGGTGCTCAACGTTTGCGACAAATCCCACACTCTTTCACTCGTCGTCAAGTTAATCAAAAGGATACGCGCTACCATAGACGAAGACGTCGCCTTTTCAATGCCGATAATATATCTATATTGACAGTTCGGATCCAAAGCGTTCCAACTTGCAGGGCAAGGATCCGCGGCAGAACCAATCGCCACAAGACGGCCTTGGTTATCCAATTCGCCGTAGCTTGCCTTGTTCGGACCAAATACTACCATACGGCTAATTTGCGGTTCTACGTTCGTTCTACCGTAAGCAAAGCCATTGAAGAAGAGTATGCCCTTGCCGCCGTCGCTCAAGCTCGACGTCGGTTCGTCGCAGAAGAATGCAACTTGCGGAAGGTTTTTCCCCGTGAAATCTACCGTCACGTAGGTATTTGCGCCGTAGCCATTGCTACCTTCTTCGCCGTTGAATGCGATATAGGGCACGTAATCTTTATAATACGAACCGTTAATATAGCCTGCGTCCAATTCCACGTAGCCGTCGGAAGAAATGTACGTATAGCCGTCGGGATCTACGGAAATATTATTTTCTTCCATCCACTCCGACGCACCTTCCACCATCTCTTGCGCCTTACGCACCGAGAGTTTCTGCTTTGCAGAAAGAATTTGTCCGTCGTCCGTTTCAATACCGAAGGTGAAGGTGTAGTCACCCGATTCGGGGAAGGTGTAAGAGCTTTGTTCCATTAAATTCTCCGTTTTACCGTTATGCGTCACGTCTTTCACGAAAAACTCATAGCCGTAATAGGATTTCACTGCAATATTCAAATTGCGTTTGAAAAGGTTAAAGCTCATCGTTTCCCCAGCGCGGAAAATAAGCGTACAATTCGAATATTTCCACGTCGCCTTGGAAACGATTACGTTGATCGTCGTGCTAATCGTGCCTTTATAAGCGCCCGATTTTACGCTATACGTCAACGTGTACGTACCCGGACGATCCGCCGTCCATTGTACAAGCTCTTTCAAATTGCGTTCTTGCCCCGTTTCGTCGCAGGTCAAGATCGCCGTATAATCGTCCGTCAAATATGGATCAATATACTCGTCGAGCATAATGGGCTCACCCAATATAATTTCTTCCAAATACCCTTCGTTGAACATGAGTTCCTTTTTATCGCTGCCGCCGCATGCGACGCCAAGCATGATACACGCAAAGGATATGCAAGCCAAAAATGCTATCCAAAGTTTTTTCATAATTTGTCCTCTTAAATTTATGATTTTAGAAATTAAGACGTTGAGAATCCCCTTTCGTTTCTCTGCTTTGTCGGATTCCCGCTTTTTCATGCGCCGTTTAACCTTTCAAACCACCCGTCGTCATGTTGTTCAAAATAAGATTTTGCGTACAAATATAAAGGATAATGATGGGAAGACAGGAAATTACCGCCGCCGCGAAATAGATATTCATGGAGTCTTCGCCGCCAAAGTTATTTTGACTGAATAAGTACATACCGTACGCAAGATTTGGATAGTCACGCAAATAAAGCATGGAAATCGAATAATTATTCCACACACCCGTCGCTTGCGTGATCGCAATCGCGGCGATACAAGGCGTGACTTGGGGCAAAATTACTTTGATGAACACCGTCCAATTGTTTGCGCCGTCCATTTTCGCGGATTCGGAATAGGAAGAGCTAACGCCCTTGAAATACCCGTAAAGCACGATAAACGCAAAATCGAAACCGCCTGCCCACATAATCCAAATTTTCGTAGGCGTGTTGATTAAACCCAACGTTTTTGCCAACTTGAATTGTGCGGGGCCTGCACCGATAATGGGAATGGTGTTCGCAAAAATAACCACCGCATACAAAAACTTACTGCCCGGGAAACGGAATCTTGCCAAGGCATACGCAAGCAATGCACTAGACGCAACGTTTACAAATACGTTTACTGCCAATATCCACAAGGAATTGAACAACATTTCGAAATATCTAAACGGTTCGCCGCCCGAAAGGGGTACTGCTTGGAATTGAGTGAATACGGCGCGATAATGCCACCATAACCACTTATCCGGCATTGCCGTACTATCACTCGCATATTCTTCAAGCGTCTTGAAAGAATTTAGCGCCGCCCAAGCAAGGGGGTACAAATATAAGAACGCGAAAAATACGAATAATGCGAAAAAGGTAATACAAATGATTTTTACGCTAGGGGGAGAATTTTTGAATTTTAATTTCGTCATATTAAACCTCTACATTCTCCGACATTTTTTCCAACCCGCGTTTCCCAAGCAATACTACCGGCATGGTAATCAAGGTCAACACAACGCCAAGCGCCGCAGGATAACCGTAGTCCGCCTTACCATTCGCCATGGAAATCTTATAGGTTAAGCTGAAAAGTTGGAAACCCATTGTTTCCGTATTATAGCCCCCCGATTCGCCCATGAAGAGCCATACGTTGTAGTCGCAGGTGAAAATACTGCATAATGCAAACGTCAACAACGTACAAATCGTTGCCCAAATACAAGGAATAGCGATTCTAAACATTTGCGTAAAGAACCCTGCGCCGTCCAATTCCGCCGATTCGAAAAGCTCGTCGGGAACACGCGTATAAGCACCCGTCAACACGGCGTTATTGCCCACGATACCCATTACCGAACGAACCATTAAAAGGGTGACAAACGCCGTATCTTTATGCCGCAAAAGCCCATTCTTTAAGGCACGTGAAGGCAAATCCACGCCCATAGAAGTCAACATTTTCGTGATCGGACCCGAATACCCAACCATTTCTTTAATAAGTAGCGTCCAAATGATGGAGCCCATCAAGGTGGGAATATAATAGATCACTCTAAAGACGTAATGTCCCTTAATTTTCTTCGTCAATACGTACGTCGTAATGAGCGTGACGGGGAAGATAATCCCTTCGCCGACGATCCATAAGATGAACGAACGCACCAACGAATCCCACAATATACCGTCGTCGAAAAATCCCTTGTAAACTTCTTTGAAGTTTAACCAAGTAAACTCGCCCTGCATATTTTGGAATGCATAGGCAATAGACGACGTATTTACAAAGAACCAGAAAATCAAAAATTGCGTTACGGGAAAAAGCACAATTAAATATGCGAACAAAAAGTCCCGTCTTTCTAGCTTTGTATACTTGTTCTTAATCTTGTCCACCAATTTCATAGTTTATTTCAACCCTGCGTTTCTCAAATAGTCATTCCAATTCTTCATTACGTTCGATTTTTCATTCGCCAAGAAGTTCGCCGCTGCGTCCGTATAAACGCTTTCCGTCAAGCCGTTTCTCGTACCGTCTTCCGTATAGATACTTGCCGTGCTATCCGCGGTGATATAATCGGGAATATGGCTCTTCGTCGTGAACATGGAAAGAAGCTTGCCACCGATTTCCCCTCTATACCCCTTCACGCTGCCGAATTGAGAAACCAACGAGAAATATTGATTTGCGGGAATCTTCGACGCGTTGCGAACGAACTTATAAGGCGACGTCGTGTTTTCTTGTGCGCAATAGGGGCTCGTACCGTTTGCCGTACGGCTAAACGTTTCGCCGAAATCGTCGCTACTCATCATACGAAGGAACAAGCTTGCAATGTCTTTCTTCGGCGTATTTTTCGTGATATACGCTACGTGTTCCATACCTCTCGAATAGGTGACGCCTCTTGCTCGTGCCACTTCCTTGGCATCTTCTTCTGCAATATCCACGCCCTTTTCTGCTTTTACCGACGCAATAATTTCGTCAAGGTCCTTATTTTCGTCCACCAAGCCGATAATATAGGAAAGCAATTCTTCGCACTTCGCGTCGTTGAAATTATACGCCGTGCCCGCACCGAACACTTTTTGCCCTACAGCGGAAACTACGGGGAAGTTCACGAAATCGATATCGTTCAATCTATTCGAATAGTTTAATTTTACTTCGTTAAGCATCCAGTCGCCGTTAAGCATGAACACCGCGTCATCCACGTTGCCCATGATCTTCGCTTGGGCTTGGTCAACGCCTTGCGCTGCGCTACCGGGAGCGGCAATCGTCCAATCGAAGGTTCTATATGCAACCTTCATCATTTCAAGAAGCATGGGATCGTCGAACAATTCTTGGCATTCTTCATCCGACAATTGTACCGTCGCGCCCGTTTCGTCCGTCGTCGTGAACGTCCAGAACTTATTATATTCGTCCATATCGTACTGCGCCATTAACGCGTACAAGAAAACGACGCCGTAGCCGCTACCGCCGGAAATGTACGTAATGGGATAGGTGCCCGATTCGATCGAGTTTTCAATACCGTTATACCCGCAGTAAATCTTATCGAAACAATCGAACATTTCATTCGTCGTCTTCGGGATTTCCAAGCCGTACTTTTCCAATTTTCTCGTGTTCACAACCAAGCCCGCGGACGTTTGTGCCCAACTATAGCCGTACAATTCGCCATACGAATCCGTCATATAGGAAATTGCTTCCGGTCTAATCTTTTCACGTACCTTTTTCGTTTCTTCCGTGCCGTCGTACGCGATTGCCGTTTGATTGTAAACGCTTTCTTCGATATTTTCTACTAAAACCCCGTAATTGCCCAATTCGCCTACGCTATCGGGATTTGCGTCGGTACTGATATACAAATCGACTTTCGTAGAGTTATAGCCAAGAGCAAGTTCTTGAAGAAGTGTAGAGCCTTTAATGGCATTATCGGGGGTCATAATTTTCACCTTATACCCTTCCGTTGCATAAGCCGCCTCAAATTTACCCTTCAATTCGTAAAGCCAATCCGTGCCAAACCCTGCGTCTCTAACCTTGACAACAATCGTTTGTTCGTCAACTTTAATCTTGTTTCTGCCGCCACAAGCCGTCAAGCTGCCCACGCCGCCAAATGCCAATAATGCGCTTAACAATAATGCTTTTACTCTTTTACTTCTTTTCATCTATATATCCTCCAAAGTTATATATTTTCCTTTTCTTTTTTATAGCGTGTCCTGCCCACCTTTTGCATTACACGCATACACGGTTGCGTCGTTTATTCGTCAATCACTCGCGCACGGGGTTAAGATTGTTTCAACCCGTTTACTTGCTCAAAAACGAAATCCGTTCTCTTATCTTCTCGATAGGTTTCTACCGTCACGTTTTCTATCGTCAACCCTTCGATATGTCTAAAATAAATGCCCTTCGCCGGTAAAATCCTGCCGTAAACGTACACTTCGGGGTAATCGCGTGCATTTTCGGGAACGTCGCGATTATATTCCTGTACGCCGCCGTCGAGCTTTAAATGCACGTTTTTCAGGGCGATGTTTTCCAACGGATGTCCCTTCAAGCCGCACATATTGCTCGTCATTTGCCAATCGCTTTCCGCCGTATTGCCGTTTTTGGTATCGTCAAAGCTTTCCGCCTTACCAAAATTCCAAGGGTATTGATAGGTGTCCCCTTCCTTGAAACAGAAATAATTCCAAGCCACGACCTCATAAGGCTCGTACGGACCTTCCGCCACAATGTTTTCAAGGGTCACGTTTCGAATACGGCCGATCTCTCTACCGCTTGGTCCGCGCATACGCTTGCCTATGTGGATAAACAACGGTGCATTTACGTTGCGCATGTGCACGTTTTTGATAGACACCCCGTTTACGTCCGCACCGTCCACGCTTTCAATGCCAATACCCGTAATGCGCGTTTCTCGAATATCGATATCTTCGATTTCAATATTTTCAAAACCGCCATTCGTTTCCGTTCCGAACTTGATTGCCGTACAACGGCTCTTCAAACGGCAATTCCACACTTTGATATCCTTGCATATATCGATACGATTTAACGTGTACGAGCTTTTGAAAACGATTGCGTCGTCACCCGCTTCCACGTCACAGTTGTATATGCGCACGTTTTTCGAATTATCCGGCGAAATCCCGTCAATATACACGTACAATTTCAAATCGTGTATCTCCACGTTTTCGCAACCGGCAAAATATACGGCAAGATCGGTGACGTTTACAATCTCTAACCCCGCCACTTCTATATTTTTGCATTCCTTTAACGCAATGCACTTGGGGCCACGGTGGCGAATCTCAGGTCCGCGCACGCCGTCTTCATCCCAAATCGAGCGCATATCGATTTTGCCTTTGCCCGTGATTGATATATTTTCGCAATCACGCCCTACGAACATAGAAAGATCGAAATAGGTGTGCGACGCGTCTTGATAAATGGGATAGTCCACTTTCTCTTGTTGCGCGTAATCGTAAAAATTTAAACTCCCTAAAATTTCCGCGCCTTCCGCGATTTCAATATGTACGTTGTCTTTCAAAAAAACGCTACTCAATACGTATCTACCTTTTTCAAAATAGACCGTACCGCCGCCTTGCGCATGGCAGTAATCTACTGCTTTTTGCACGGCTACCGTACATAACGTTTCCCCATCCGCGACTGCGCCAAAATCCTTTACGTTATATTTCTTCATAATCCATTTCGCCCTGTGTTATGTAAAATATATTTACATAACCTCTATTTCCGACTAATTTGGGGGTATTTTTAAGTTTCTTATTTTTTTCGCCAATACCCCTACCGTTAAACTTAGCATAATTATACCATCAAATTTTTATCATTTCAATATATGTATAAGAAAAAAGAATTGGAAAATTTAACAAAACTAAATTATTGAATTCTCTTTTTAAAGGTTGACAAGCTTGCGCATTTATGATAAGATACAAATGAGGGGGAAATTTGAAATGAAACATCCTATACGTTTGGTTATGTTCCAATCTACCAATTATAAAATTGATAGCGAAAAACGTTTTATGCGATTGCACCAACATTCTAGCTTGGAATTGTCCTATATCATTAGTGGTGAAATCGTTCTAGAATTTTATTCGGAAGAAACGAAAAAGGTTGAAACAACCTATTTGTTCCCAAATCAATTTTTCATTATAAAGCCGGGGTGTTTGCATAGCGTCAATCTCCCGTCTTCGCTCGTTTCTTTGGGTTTGGAATTTATCACGGAAGAAGGCGACATTCTCCAATACATGCAAAATTCCAAATACGTCACCACCTTGCCGTTGGCGCAAAAATTGCTAAAAGAATTCCAAGATATTTTAATCTTCCACGATAATCAAAACGTTGCCTATCTTCTCAATCAATTCAAGAAATTTATCGCGGAAAATTCGCACGATATTTTCTTGGACGAAATTTATGAATTAGAGTTAAAAAGGCTGCTCATTGAAATTTTAAAATGCACCAAGGAATCCAACTTTATCTCCGGGCAAAATATCTACATAAAGAAGGCCGTTTCCTATATCCAAGCCAACTACAATCAAAATTTGAGCGTTAAAAAAGTGGCGGAATATTTGGAAATTTCCGAGCCTTATTTACAAAAAATGTTCCGCAATAATTTAAACGTTTCCATTCACGCATTTATCAATCAAACCCGTATCGCAAAGGCAAAAAATTTGATCGCGAACACCAATTTCCCGATCAAAAAGATCGCCAAGGATATCGGCTATAATTCCATTCAATCCTTTATTGAAAATTTCAAAAACATTGTTGGTTGCACCCCTACGGAATTCAAAGAAAAAGAAATTCACAACGACAACTTGTATTTCTTCGAAGATAATAAGAATTATCGCGAAAGCAAAATCGTTGAAAGTTTCAACTCCGTACAAGCCTAAATCCATTGTAAAAATGTATTTTTACTATAATAAAAAAAGGCCGCAGGATCCTTCCTGCGACTTTTTTTACTCTTCATTATACAAAATCATTACTTCATCAAATTGAGACGTAAACCCAGTTCACGATTGGAGTTATTTCATATAACGAAAAAAAGCTGATAGGATTGCGGAAGCTCCTTGGCTATACCAAATAGCAAGCTGAACGCGCCCGAACCGCCGAAAAACACGGCGTTTCTTCAAGGAATCTCGCACCATACACAAAAAGGACATATCCTTTCGGTATGTCCTTTTTGTGTGTTAGGGTGTCAATATCTCCCAAAATGCCCCAAAAAGACGGGGTGCGTAGTCAAAATCTCCAAAAATAAAAAGGGTGCAACTGCACCCTTACCCAATAAGCACCGTTGCACCCTTGCACCCTTATTCCAAGGGTGCATTTTTATTTTCTTTCTTCACTCTTGGCTTGTATTGTTTGTAAACATAATCCACGAAAGCGTCCCAGTTAAGCAGTACTTGGTCGGCGATATCCACCTTCATCGCTGAATCCAAATGCACCGTACTAACGCAAGGATATTGTCCATAATCGTCATAGAAATCATCTCGCTGGTCAATCATTTTTTCAAGTCTTGCATCGTCAATATAGGCAGGGAACGGCGCGACCGTCACCTCATATTCGCACCTGCTCCAAAAATAATACCTAACTTCCCGCCTTAAAGCCACCGACAAATCTTCTTTGGACAATCTCTTTTGTATGATTTTTTTGACGGATTCGTAGAACGAATAATGATTAAAAACGTTATAAATCTCTATTCTTCTGCTGTTAAAATTTGCCCGATATGTATTCCAAACCATATCATATTCTTCTTTTTTACTAACCACTTTTTCTCCCCCTCGCTTTAGCCATCGCCAAAAACATCATTAAGAAATTGTTTGAAATTTGGACATCGAGCATGCAGCTCTTTTATCGCCTCTTCTCTATCTTGGGACTTGAACCGTGTCACGTATAATGTGTTCACCAAGTCGGAGGC
>JAZTWL010000168.1:0-1659 GCA_045635845.1 Candidatus Scatosoma sp.
GCCATAGAATGGCACACGCCCAAAAAGGCGTTCGCAAACGCCATGCCCGCCATCGTAGCGGCGTTCGCCACCTTCTCTCGCGCAAGCATATCCCCTGCGCCACGTTCAAATGCACGGGGCAGGTACGAAACGAGCAAGGAAATCGCCTCCATCGCAAGTCCGTTCGTATAATCGGATGCAAGCAAAGAGCCCACCGCCTCCACCGCGTGTGAAAGGGCGTCCAAACCGGCGTTTGCCGTCAAACTCGGCGGAATATCCTTCATCAATTCCACGTCGCAGATCGCCATCGTCGGCATCAATTCGTAATCGGCAAGGGGGTACTTTTCCCCCGTCCGCTCGTCCGTAATCACGGCAAAGGGCGTCACCTCGCTCCCCGTCCCCGCCGTCGTGGGAATGGCAACGAATAACGCCTTTCCCCCCATTTTCGGGAAACCAAAGACGCGCTTTCGGATGTCCATAAACCGCAAGGCAAGCTCCTCAAAGCGGACATCCTCGTGCTCGTAAAGCACCCACATAATCTTCGCCGCATCCATCGGCGACCCGCCGCCCACGGCAATTACGACGTCGGGCGCGAATGCGCGCATTCGCGCCGCACCTGCCTTCGCACAAGCCAAAGTGGGATCGGGTGTCACCTCGAAAAATTCCGTATGCGCAATTCCCAAACCGTCAAGCTCCCGCAGTACCGCTTGCGCCACGCCGCTTCGATAAAGATATTCGTCCGTCACCACAAACGCCCGCTTTCTGCCGTAGTAATCGCGCAATTCTTTGAGCGCAAGCCCAAGCGCGCCCCGCTTAAAATAGAGCCGTTCGGGCATTCGAAACCACAGCATATTTTCCCTGCGCTCGGCAACCGTCTTCATATTCATCAGCGCGGAAATCCCCACGTTCTCGCAAACGCTGTTCCCGCCCCACGAGCCGCAACCAAGGGTGAGCGACGGTGTCAAGCGGAAATTGTATAAATCCCCGATCCCCCCTTGCGAAGACGGGGTATTCACCAAGATTCGACAAGTTTTCATCCGCGCGTTGAACGCGTCTAACCGCTCCTTTGCCGACTTCTCGTCAATATAAATCGCCGCCGTATGCCCAAGCCCGCCGCCGTGCACGAGCGCGTCCGCTTTATCGAGCGCATCGTCGAAATTTTCCGCCTTGTACATGGCAAGCACGGGCGAAAGCTTCTCTTGCGAGAAGGGTTCTTTTTCGCTCGTATCCACCACTTCCGCTACGAGAATTTTCGTTTCATCGCGTACCTGTATGCCACCAAGCGCCGCAATTTCCCTTGCCGTCCTGCCCACGATTTGCGGATTGAGCCGCCCCTCCCCGAAGAGTAGCTTTCGAATTTTTTCCTTCTCGGCGTTGGATAGAAAATAACAGCCCTGCGCCGTCATTTCCCCCTTTACGTCCGCGTAAATCTCTTTCGCCGCCACCACCGCTTGCTCGGACGCGCAAATCACGCCGTTATCGAAGGTCTTGGAATGCACGATCGACGAAACGGCAAGCTTTATATCCGCGGACGCATCGATCACGGCGGGCGTATTCCCCGCCCCCACGCCGATTGCGGGCTTTCCCGACGAGTACGCCGCGCGCACCATTTGCGGACCGCCCGTCGCAAGAATCATATCCGCTTCCTTCATCAAGTACGCCGAAAGCGCAACGCTCGGC
>JAZTWL010000169.1:0-1863 GCA_045635845.1 Candidatus Scatosoma sp.
GGGGGGGATAGCGTCACGGGTCAAGGGCGGAACGCCCTTGTGGGTGTGGGCAACGCCCACGAAAGAGATAGCCCCAATATAAGCAAGCATAGCTTGCGCCTGCACCGCAAAGCGGTCAACGCCAAAAGGCGTACACTCAAATACCGCAAAGCAACGCGTAGGCGTTTACGGTGATGCCCTTGCCCTCGCCTACGTAGCCCAAGCCTTCGTTTGTGCCCGCCGCCACACCGATTGCGGTGGGGTCAAGCTTTAATGCGCGAGCAAGGTTGTTTTTCATGTCGTCAATATATTTTGCCAAACGGGGCTTTTCCGCTTGAATGGAAACGGAAAGATTCTTCACTCCGTATCCGTTTTCCTTGATAAGCGCAACCACCGCATCAAGCATTTTCATCGAATCGGCGTTCTTCCATTTCTCGTCCGTATCGGGGAAATAATGCCCGATATCCTTCAAACCCGCCGCCGAAAGCAACGCGTCCATAACGGCGTGCACGAGTACGTCCCCGTCGCTGTGCGCAATCAAACCGCTGTGCGACGGAATCTTCACGCCCGCGAGCACGATATAATCTTGCACCTTGCCAAAAGCGTGCGTGTCGATGCCAAATCCGCAACGCGCCGCTTGATCCAAGAAATCTTCCTTGTAAGTCATTTTCAAATTCTCGCGTGCGCCCGCGCAAATATGGGGCGCGCCGCAGTAGTCCGCAAAGACGGACGAATCGTCCGTATAGCCCGCCTTTTCACTCTCAAACGCGCGCTCGTAAGCGTAGGTGATATTTTCCCGATAAAAGCCTTGCGGCGTTTGGATTTGTCGCAAACTATCCCGCGCGGGCACGGAAAGGATTTTTCCGTCCTTGCAAACGGCAATCGTATCACGGCATTCCACCGCGCACACGCCGCTTCCATACGCCTTTACGCTTTGTACGCAGCCTTCGATAATCGCTCTCGTCACGAACGGTCTTGCTCCGTCGTGAATGAGTACGATATCCGATTTCGCCGATTTCAACGCGTTGTAAACGGAATGGGAACGATCTTCCCCGCCAAGCACCACGCTCGTGCGTTCGTACCTTTCGCAAAGGGCGGAAATTTCCGCAAAATCTACTTCCGAAGCCGTAACGATAATCTCGTCAATCGCGGGAAAATCAAAGGCGGAAATCGTCTTTTCCAAAACAGTCGAGCCCGCAAAGGGGATTAAAAGCTTGTTCTTTTCAAAGCCGGCGCGAAGACCTTTTCCTGCCGCGCAAATGATTGCGCAAACGCTATTTTTACTCATGCGATCACCTCGTAAAGGGAAGACGCTTCTTCCTTTTTCACAGTTTCTTTTATGTTGATAATTCTAAACTTTAATACGCCCGTCGCGTAGTGGATTTCTACCACGTCGCCGATTTTTACCTTGGTTGCGGACTTGGCGACTTTGCCGTTGATCACCACTTTTTCTTCCGTGCAAGCTTCTTGCGCAACCGTTCTTCTCTTCAAAATACGGGAAACTTTCAAAAATTTATCGATTCGCATAGGAAAACTCCTAAAAATAAGAGATTTTTTCGTTCTTTTGGATAATTATAGCACAAAAAAATGAAAATTTCAAGTTTTTACAAAAATCCTTTTCAAAATTACTTGACAACTTTTTTTCGGCACGCTATAATTGGATAATGTATTATAATGCTTCATAATGCCCTTTTGTCGCGTAATGGCGGTTTTTAGAAGGGAAAAATGGGGAAAAAAGGGCGCAAAAAACGCCAAAATCCGTCATTTTTTCTTTCCATATAATATATTACGCACGCAAAAAGGGAAAAATGGAGCGCTATAAGCACAAGGTTTCTAAACAAGACAAAAATTTCGATTTTTATCGATGAAAAGATATACTCGGTA
>JAZTWL010000170.1:0-2744 GCA_045635845.1 Candidatus Scatosoma sp.
CATATAAATTACGCGTCTAATCTTGCCGTTTTCGTCCACAAGACCGATCGAATAGTTGCCGTTCCCCGTCACATTGCCGCGCTTGAACAAGCAATTCTTCGCATTTTCAAGCTGTTCACATTGCCATGCCACGCCCTTCGCGGTTTCGTTATCGTGGTTGCCGAAAATAGGCGCCCAAGGGATATTGAAGGAATCCATAAAAGCAATGATTCTCGTCCAAACTTCGCCGCTATCGTCAAACTCACCGTAAACGATATCCCCCGTCAAAAGAATCAAATCGGGATTTTCCTTTTCGATAAGCTCGGCGATATAGTTGAAGCAAACTTTATCGATATTGCTACGCGACCACATTTCCACCATGCTCGCCGTCAAACGATCTGCCGTTCTCATTTGCGATGCATCAATGATTTGCGTATCGGTAATTTGCAAAATCTTCGCTACCCTATTCGACGGGATTTCTACCGTGAAATCTACCAAGCTATCCGCTTCCACAATCGACGTAAGCTTAAATTTCGCCGTCGAGTATGTCGCCGAAGCTTGCAATGCATAATCCGTCATTTTATAAAGTCCTTCCCCGATTCCCATGAAATCGGAACCATTTACGAGCTTTTTGCCGTTAAGAAGCAAGGATTTGATTTCCGTTGCGCCGCTTACGGTGTACTCGCCGTTATTATATTCAATCGAATAAGGAGTGCTATACCCGTCAACGCTCGCTTCAAGCTCTACGCCTTCTTCGCTAAATATAAGCGAAACCACGCCGTCGAGATAGCCCTTCAATGCGTTTTGCGACGAAGTACCCGCCGCGTAATCATTGTACGCGCATTGCGAAACTTCGTAAATCGATCTCGTATAATCGTCCATTTCACTGCCGCCGTACAAGACGTATTCGTTCACGCCGTCAAAAATCTTGATATAACCGATACCGAAGAATTCCGTGCAGTAGTTGTGCGGCAAAATATCCACCAACGAGCCGTAGAAGGTATAGAAGCCGTCTTCCGCCGCCGTTGCGCCATTGAAGAACCCGCTATTCACAATCTTCACGTAGTCCACGCCGTCTTCCTTCGCTTCGTCTGCGAAATAGTCTTGGAAATAGGTAAGGCCAAAGTAGTTTCTAGGCAAGATATACGTGCCCAACTCTACGTTTTCCGCCCCGTAAAGACCAACGAGATAATCGTAGCTCGCCTTTTCAAGCTTCGTTTCGTAGCGAAGACCGGTAGGCGACCACAATCTCACCGCCGCCCCGTACGTCGTTTCAAAACCCACTACCGTCGCCGAAACGGAAAGATCACCGCTTATCGCATAGGTTTGCTCGGCCGTATAAAGCGTATCGCCGATCGTAAAGCTCACAAGCTTCACCGCCAAATCTTCTTGTGCAAAGAGATTTGCGTAATACTCTGCGCCGATCGACGTTTGCGCGTTTTTCTTGCTGTACGCCGTCTTTTCCACGCCGTTAATCACGTGCGTAATCTTGTAGCTTTCCGCCCATTCCGTACCAAAGAATGCCAAACGCGTTTCGGGCAAGATTGCCACCAAGAATTCGGTGGATTCAATCGTCAATTCTTGATAAGACGTCATATTCGGCGCATACACCCACAAGAGCGACGTACCGAAGTACATAATTTCCGCATCGGCAATTTCCTTGAGCGGCGTACCGTCAAGCTTAATCTTTTCGCCGATTGCCGTATTTACGTAGTTGCTCGTCCTAAAGCCGCCGTTCACTTCGTTGGGAACGTTGGAAAGATATGCCGAATAGGAAAGCAATACGCCGTTTTTCCCTTCAAAAACGTCCGCGCCGTAGTTATTCCAAACAATCGCGCCAAATTGCACGGCTTCAGGGGCTTTATAGGGTGCCCATTGACCGTTTCTCAAAACGAATTTCGAAGCGTCAAGGATTTGGCTTTCAAAGGGAGTGCCCGCAAACACTTCCAAAACAATGTCCCCTTCCAACGCGTCTTGGTATTCTTGGGGGATTTTGATTTGAATATATTTGCTGCCGTGACCGTAGTCAATCGAAGTGTTCGGGATATCACAAAGTCTTACGCCGTTGAGCAAGATCCCTGCGCCCGTCGTCGAAACTACGTTCTTCGAGTTTGCCGCAACCCCCAACGCGATATCGTATTTCAAAAGCGTTCTATATCTCGGAACGGGATTGCCTTGCGCTACCGTTTCCAAAATGTTGTTATTGACGTCGGTTGCAATGCCTTGGCATACTACGGTGGGATTTGCAGGCGCTTCCGGTTCGTCGGGCGTATCCGGTTCTTCCGAGCCGCCGTCAATCGCCCACGCCGAGCCGTTGAACGTCAATGCCACGTTCGGCAAGGTGACGTCAAGAAAATCCGTCGTTTTAATCGTGAGATTGCCAAGCGTCGTCATACTCGGCGCATAAATCCACAAATTCTGCTCGGAATGATAATGGATTTCCGCACCATCGATTTCACTCAACGGCGTACCGCCAAGCTTAATCTTATCGCCGATACCCGTCTTGGCAAGATTGATTGCCTGTGCACCGCCGTTCAATTCACTCGCAAGCGTAGAAAGGTTTGCCGAGAAGGCAAGCAATACGCCGCCCTTTCCTTCAAAAATGCCGTAGCCGATATTATTCCAACGAATGGAAGACAACGTCACGGGAGAAGCCGTATTCGGCGTCGTCGACCATTTATTTGCGCCGTAGTACAAATGGATTTCTGGAAGGCGAGAATCCAACGCCACCATTCCTTCTTCAGTCGTAATCGTTCTACTCAAGG
>JAZTWL010000171.1:0-3078 GCA_045635845.1 Candidatus Scatosoma sp.
GCAAGAAAGACAAGGCAAACGAGCATTTACCGACGGGAGCGTACATAGGCGTACGCGAGCAAGATAAAGCGCAGTTTAACGCCGTATTTCGTAGCGGATTCCCGAAAACGAAGCAGAACGCAAGAAAGACAAGGCAAACGAGCATTTACCGACGGGAGCGTACATAGGCGTACGCGAGCAAGATAAAGCGCAGTTTAACGCCGTATTTCGTAGCGGATTCTTCGTTTTATTGATAGAAATCCGCTTCGTCGCGCAAATAGTTCATGCTATAATAATCGTACTTTTCGGGATCGATTGTCCACGAAAGAGATTGATCGTACGCCGCCCCCGTAAAGCCGGTGGCGAAGTTGACTGCGCCATACCGAGCGCGCGTAAAGCCGTAAGACGGCATTTGGGCGTACTCCCCATAGAGCGCCGTATTCATATCCCCCGAAGAATAGGTGATATACGCGCCGATCTTTTCCCCTGCATTCGGGTTGTTTTGCCAAGCGGTAACGAGTTGATCGGTGACGGGGTTGGGTTGCGTACCCATCCAATTGATGACGAGCGGCATATAATATTCGCCGTTCACTTTCACCGTCTTGTAGCGGTTGTCCGTGGAAGCGAAAGTCAAATTGTTATACGTCTTTTCGTACCCTTCGAGTTTTTTATAGCGCACGCCGTCCGTGTACGGCTCGCCCTTGGCGTTATACACCCAACCGCCTTCCACGAGGTCCGCTTTGGCATCTTCCACGCTATACGGGTAGGCGTTCAATTTAAGCCTATCCTTCACGGCGAGATAGGCGTCCGAACCCGCGTGATAGGGCGCGTGCACCACACTCCCGTAGCCACCCGTAAACACTTGCGCAAACTCGTCACGATCGATCGTGTGCATAACCGCACGGCGCACGTGCGCAAACTGCGTCGGCCCGAAATCGCAACGGAAGGCAAGTTTGCCGTACCCTGCGCGATCGTAATGGGTTTCCTTGAAACGGACGTTATCCACGAGGGCAAGCGCGGCGCGGGTTTCTTCCCCGCCCGTCACCGAAGCAAGCACGTCCACACGGCCTTGGCGAAGCTGATCGAGCTGCGTTTCGGGCACGATTTTCACGTAGGAAATCCGTTCAATCGACGGCAAACCGCGGTGGTCACCCAAGTATTTTTCGTTGCGTTTGAGTACCGCCACACGCGCGCTTGCGTCATAGCTTTCCAAAACGTACGGCCCCGAATACGGGAAATCCTTTGCGCTCAAATTGCGCAAGTTGCTCTTGATTTCACTCGCCATGACGTAGGACGGTACGCCGTTTTTCGTTGTTTTTTCGTAGTAGCCCTTCTCTAAATACGCGCCGTTGCCGTCGTCCTTCACTTCAAATTTCCCGCCGTAAAGCGCCGTGGGGACGGGGGTAAACTCACCGTAGCGAATGGCGTAATAGTAGTTTGCGTATTCCTTCTTCACCGTCACGGAAAAGGTGCGCTCGTCGAGCATTCGCACCCCCGAAAAGGGCTTGATTTCCCCTTCGCCCGTATTGCCGTTAAAGGCTTCGTAGCCGACAAGCGCAAGCCCCGCCGCATCGCTACCACCCGCTTCCTTCATCACCTTACTGCTCCCCGCAAGCAAGGGCATGAGATAGTTTTGTGAAGTAATTTTCGTGCCGTCCGAAAAGACGAGATTATCGGCGATCGTAAGCGTGAAGGTTTTCGTGCCGTCTTCGTTCGTTCGCTCCGATTTTTCGGTGAGAATATGCTCGTCCGCCCATTGAAAGGAGCCACCCATGTCCGTGATTACGGTGGAATAACCGCTCGTGAGCGTTTGAATAGCAAGGTCTGCTGCACCCGGTGCGGATTTCCCGAAGGAAGCGTTTCTAAATGCCCCCGAGAGCTCGGTGTGACTGCCCAAAATCACCGAGTTTTCCCCTTTCACGACCTTCGCACCGACGATTGCATCCGTCACAGCCCAATACGGACTCGTCTTCAATTCGTCGATTTTCGCGTTATAGACGTCGTAATATTGATTCGAATAAAGCGGCACTTCGGGCGCGAGCGCATTCCAACGTTGCATAAAGAGCCGCCACCACTCGTTATAAGCGGCTGTCGGCGTGGGGAATTTTTCGGTCGGCTCGGCGTTATAGACCATTGCCATGGACAAGAAATCCATGCCGAGCTCGTAGTCCTTGCCGTCCAAGGTGGCGTACGCCATACCGTCGGGCGTTTCCGTCACCATATCCAAGGTGACTTTTTGCCCGATCTCGTCGTAAACGGAGCGGTAGTTTTCCCGATAGACGACGTCGGCAAGGACGTCTCCACGGTTGGACTTTTTACAGCTTGGTAAAAGTGAAATGGGCGCAATCAAGAGCGCGCACGCAAAGATTGTTCGTAATTTTTTATTCATATCCCTTATTTTGCGCCACAACGGGATTTTTATCCCCACCCAAGTACAAAAGGCGTGAAAACACTTGACGAATACGGGCGGGCGTGCTATACTAATTCCGTATGGATATTATAAAGTCGCGCGTATGCGTGCAAGGAGCTAGATATGGAAGATAAGAAACTCCGCATTGAAACAACCTGCGTACAAGGCGGTTATGCGCCCGGAAACGGCGAACCCCGTCAAGTGCCTATTATTCAAAGTACCACGTTCAAATACGCTACGAGCGAAGATATGGGCAAGCTTTTCGATTTGGAAGCGAGCGGCTACTTCTATTCCCGTTTGCAAAACCCCACCTGCGATACGGTGGCGGCAAAAATTTGCGCTTTGGAAGGGGGCAGCGCGGCAATGCTTCTCTCGTCCGGTCAAGCGGCGAATTTCTTTGCAATCTTCAATATCGCAACCTGCGGCGATCACATCATTTCGTCTTCGTCCATCTACGGCGGTACGTTCAATCTTTTCGCCGTAACCATGAAGAAAATGGGGATTGAATTCACTTTCCTTTCCCCCGATTGCTCGGAAGAAGAATTGCACGCGGCGTTCAAGCCCAACACGAAAGCGGTGTTCGGCGAAACGATTGCCAACCCCGCGCTTACCGTGCTCGACATTGAAAAATTCGCAAACGCGGCACACGCGCACGGCGTTCCCTTGATTATCGACAACACCTTCGCAAC
>JAZTWL010000172.1:0-3253 GCA_045635845.1 Candidatus Scatosoma sp.
GACGTATCCGCGCATCGTTACGCCGTCAATCCTTAAAATTGCAGTACCCGTGTACGTGACGAACGCATGGCAATCTTCGCCGTCCGTCAATTCAGGGACAGGCGTTTTCGACGAATAATATTTGCCGTCGATATGGAAAAATCCGTTGGCTCTCGTAAGCGTATAAACGCCGTTTTCCGTTTCAAATTCCATCGTCACGCCGCCCCCGCCAGTGATTTGCGCTTCTCTTTCGGAAACCTGCACAAGCGAATGATTCTTCAAGAATGCAAGCATAGCGGCTTTATCCGTTTCGCTTTCACTTCTTACCACGTCCTTAAAGTTCCCAGGCGCAACGCCGTAATGTTCATGAATTTGCGTGACGGAAATAAACTCGTGTTCCAAAGTCCCAATCCAAGGAAGCAAGTCTTCCAAAGTTTGCCCGCACCACTTGCATTTTCCGTTTTCGGCAAGCTCGCATTCCACCTTTTCAAGCACCGTTTCTTCTAGAATAAACGAGCAGGAAGTACACCCGATCACCTGCAAGCCTTCCGCTTGACAAGTGGCTTCGTAGCCATCCACGATTGCCAAATTGTGCACGTGTTCACTTGTGGCGGATTCCGAAACGGTAATAGACGCCGTCGTATCCGATTTAGCACAACCACCTAAAAGCATTGCCGCACCGAGCAAAATGGTAAAAATACGTTTCTTCATCAGAGTACCCCCCCCTATTTTTTCTTTATTATAGCACAGCCGTTCAGTATTTTCAATACTTTTATGAAAAAAAACGGACGAATTTCGTCCGTTTTTTCGTTAATTTTCTTTCTTTCTCAACGCCGTACCTACTACCGCCACGAGCAAGGTCGCAAACATAGGCGCAACAATCGTCGAAGCACAGCCGTTCGTTTCTTCACCCGCCGAAACTTCTTCGCCAACGCCCAACGCGGGAATTTCTCTCGTTTGCGCGTCGTAGCAATGGGTGCAAATGCGGTATTCTTCGCCCTTTGCCGTTGCCGTGGGCGCTTTCGTTTCTACCCATTCCGTATAGGTGTGGGGCGTGCCGTCGGGGCAATTCCCTGCGCCAAGCGCGGGCACTTCTCTCGTTTCCGATTGAAGGCAATGGGAGCAAATACGATATTCTTCACCCGCTTCCGTTTCCGTAGGCTCTTTAATCACGATCCATTCGGTAAAGGTATGCTCGTCCGCAGGGGGCGTAGGCTCTTCACTCGTGGGAGGTACTACGGGTTCTTCACTTACGGGCGGTTCGGGCTTTTCACTCGTTGCAGGAGTATCAGGCTTTTCACTCGTCGTAGGCGTATCAGGTTTCTCGCTCGTCGTAGGCGTATCAGGCTTTTCACTCGTCGTAGGCGTATCGGGAGTTTGCGCGCCACCCTTTGCCTCGCCGGACGGGGTCACCATGTCTGCAGGTACGGCTCTACCGAAGAGCTTGAACGCGTATTCGGGATAGTCTACGAAAACGTTTCTCGTGCCCGTAATCGATTGCGTCGCGTCGTTGCGGCCCATTTCCCACGTATCTACGGGGTCTTCTTCCATCCATTTAAGCAAGGTGTCCACGTCTTGCATAACGCCGCCAGAACCCCATACGCCGCCCGCGCCGATATTTCTCCAGCGCACATATACGTAAAGAATAATTCTCGCGCAGTCACCGCGCACGTTTTGACCTTCGCGGTTCGGATCGTAATAACTGCTGCCCGTGCCGTATGCCTTGTTGCCGCGGCTAGAGTTTTCACTCACAGACGTAGGACGGAGCATCATAATATCGTTTTCGCCGTTGCCGTTCGCATCGCCTTTACTATTCGGCCAAGTATGCTCACGGTTCCACGTCTTACCGCTATCCCACGTACCCGAAATTTGTACGCCCGAATAGAAGGACGAAATGTGGCTATAATTGCTATTCACACAGTCGGTATATTTATACAAATCACGCGTACCGCCGTAGCTCGTTTCCGACTTTTGTTTGCTTTTCACAAGCGTTCTCAACGACGTGAAGAGTGCGCTCTTTTCCACGTCGCTTGCCGACGTGCCGCCCTTCGTTTGAGAGAGCATTTCGTAGGTGTAGCTACCCGTGTAGAAGGATTGCGCATAGCTCGTCAAGAACACGCAATCTTCGTCGCGTGCGCCCCAATTTACAACGTAGCTGCCCGATTTCACGTAGTCCACGTCCGACGCCTTCGTATAGCCCGTAGCCTTGCCCAAATTCGACGCGGCGGACACTTCCACCGTTTCCACTTTGCGCGCAAAAATAGGCATACATGCCGTCGCCACAAGGGCCGCGATCAAGCCAAATAAGGAAAATTTAAGTGATTTTTTCATAATAAACCTTCGTAAATATTTTTGTTCCATAGGATATTGTACCACTTACGCGCGTATATGTCAACAATTTTTCAATTTATTGCCGATTTTTCAAAAAAAAGGCTCTTTACGCAAAAAAGCGCTCTCAATCGAGAACGCTTTTTTATTTAACTTATCACTTTGTAGCGCAAACGAACGTAGGAATTTTGCAAAGCTTCCGCCGATTGCAATTCCAAAACGCCGATTTTCGAAAGCTCGTCCACGTTCGTGAGCGACTCCCCGTCAATCAAGCTCGACGTTTCCTTCCCACCCACAAGCACGGGCGCAACGACGATATCCACGAAATCGAAGAGTTTTTTACGCAAGAAAAGTCCGTTCAACGTTCCGCCCGATTGCACCGTCAAGCGCTCGCAACCGTAGCCTTTGAGAGTTTCAAGCATTGCCGACAAATCCAACTTTTCTTGATAGACAATGCGCATATTTTCCGCCTTCACGCCATAGGCAGGGTGATTTTTATTCGTCGTCACGAGCACGAAGGTTTGCGAAAGCGCGCAAAAATACCGCACCCCGCTTTCCGTAAGATGCGCATTATCAATCATCACGAACGAAACGGGCGATTTTTGCGGAGTAGGGCGTTCGTTCACGCCGATTTTCGCTTGTACGCGTCCTGAATTGAGCGACCACAAATCGGTGGTTTGCTCGATATCGTAGTACTGCTGTAAGCCTTCCGCCGCCCCTTGGATATGGGGCAAATCGGCGTCAAAATCCAACGCGTCGGTTGCGCCCGTCGTGATTTTTCCGTCCACGGACGAGAGCATAAAAAGCGTAGTGATCGGTCTTTTCCCTTCCATAATTTCCTTTTCCCATCGTCTTTTAACAACATTCTACCACAACCGCGGCGAAATAGCAAGTATCTTGCGCAAACAAGCGCTCACTTCCCATTAGCAACTTCTATTGCCTTTGC
>JAZTWL010000173.1:0-2732 GCA_045635845.1 Candidatus Scatosoma sp.
GAAATACGTTGTTCGTCGTATTGCGCCACGATCGTCATATTCTTCGTGATCGGCGTGGATGCAAAATTGAAATCGTTGCCTTCACTATCCTTCCAACCCGTAAAGGTGTATATCCCCGTCGAAGTGGTAGGTCTAACGGGGTTGGGAATTGCGGTTGCCAAACAACCTTTCACAACCGTTTGCGTTTCAATCACTCTGCCGCCGAAATCTTCGATGCGCAAGGTGTATTTTTCGCCAACGGTCGCGGTAATATCCTGCATCGCCACAACGGACGTTTGCGATACAACAATCGCGCCCACGCTTAAAGTTACCGTAATATCCCCCGCACCGAGCGAAGCGATATAATCCTTATGAATCCAAATCGTGAGCTTATTCCCTTCACCGTACAAGAGTATGGGGTTGGCAAACAACTCATACCCCGTTCCCGATGGTTCAAGCGCGCTGTTTGTCATGGGCGACGTATGATATACGTAGTTGCTATCGTCCACCGTCGTATTGATTTCGTACACCGATACGCCGTTGATCAAAAGTTTTTCACGAAGCGTTTTGTAGTGGCCGCTGAAATAGTTGTAATCGAACGGATCGCAGATAGAATTCCAAAGGGAAGAGGTAAGATCCACCCTGTAAAGTTCCCCTTTTTCACCGTCTACGCAAATTTGAGAAAACGTTACGTTGCTCGATTGCACTACGTTGCTCGGGCGCGACATAGAGCCGCCGGTTTTATAAAAGTGCCATGATTCCGTTGCCACGTACTCTCTTGCACCGTCCTTGAACGTCCAACCCGCCAAAATACTCATCGTTTCAACGTCGTCCACGAGCATGATTTCTTCGGGAATATAAACGCGAAGGAAACTAAACGATCCTGCGCCTTGCATCATGAGCGTGAGTTTTTGTCCATCCGTAATGCTTGCGTTGATTTCCGTTACCGTTTTGCCGTTGATGAGAGTGTAATCCGCAATATCCGACCAAGCCGCTGCTTCCACCCAATTATAATTGTGTGTCCATTGCAAGCCTTCCGTATTAAAACGAATTGATTTGCCGTATGTTTCGTGCATTTCTTTATCCAAGATTGCCGAAGTGAAGCTTACGTACGTCGTCTTTTCCTTTTCGTGCGCCGTGAATCTCGATTCTACGTTGTAATTTTGCGTAATCGGCGTATTAAACGCGAATTGCGTTTCCGTACCAACGATATACCAACCCTTGAAGGTGTAGGTGTAGTTTTCGTCTTCCGCTTTCGTCGGAGTTGCCGGCTCTACGGCACACTTGCCTTCTTCCACCGTTTGCGCTACGCTGTCCACCGTCACCGTGTAAAAAATCGTCGGTGCGGGAGCTGCTACTTTCTTGAAAGAGCCGTCCGTTTGACGTACGAAGGTGACGTCTTCTTGCACTTCGTATGCAACGCCCGTAATATTCTTAAACGAAGGGAATTGACAGCCCTTCTTAAAGGTGATTTCCTTTACGTTATCCGCTACCACGCCGCCCGGCCAACGCACGGAGAAAGAGCCGAATCTGCTCCATACGTTGAAGAATTGTTCGTTTTGGTAGCCGCCTGCCAATTCACCGAGTAAACGACCGTCAAGCTCGATATAATCGTAGAAATTGTAGGTGTTCAAATATTGATTGTTGCCGATAAGGTCTTTATACGAGCAGGTGTTTCCCGCCGCGTCGTAATCGCTCGTTTCCAAATAGAAGGACAAGAACTTATCCCCCGCGCCGTACGAACCGTCAACGCCGCTAATCGTCGTGGGGATAATTTCTCTTTCCACTTGTTTTGCGAATTGACCGATCGACGTCTTTTTCCACGTCGCATCTTTTGCAAACGTGAAATTGCCTTGCGTGAAGCCCGCTTTAATCCCGATTTCCTTTACGCTGCTCGGTTGCATATACGAAACGGGAATATAAATATCGATTGCGTCGCCCAAGGTTGCGCCGTGATTCGTTGCGATCACGAAAATGGGCGCATAGAGCGCTCTATTATTCAAAACGTCGTCTCGAATATTCGGTTGCATGGTGTGGGGATAAGCCGCGCCGTTATCGGGCATATTCGTCCACGTAATCGGAGAAGCTGCGCCCGAAGCGATCAATTCCGCATATTCCGAACGATAGCTTGCCACCGTTCTGCCGTTGATCGTGATATATTCCAACCATGCGCCACCACTCTCGTTTAAGCAAGATCTGCCCCAAGATTGCGTTTTATCGCCGTCCATCCAAATACGGTACATTGCCGCTTCCGTATAGTCGCCGCACGTGCCAAAGCCGCCGTCCAATCTCGCCGTCGTGGAATAATCCACCGTAGCGGCTTCTGCTTTTTGGGTAAGCGGACTGCCTATGGCAATACCAAGCGTAAGCGCAACAAACGCCACAACGCCGAGTAAGCAAGTAATGATTTTTCTAGAAATTCTCGTCATTCCTTTTTTCTCCTTAACCAAAAATGTCTTCCTTCGTATCGTCGCCCACGTCGAAGGTATTCGAACAATGCACGACGTCCGTTTCTACGCGTACAATCTCTACGCACAAATCTTCGTATTGATTCATTTTTTATATTTCTCCTAGCTTATATAGGCTAATTCCCCACCCATGTACGCGTTGAACACATTTTCTTGGGGAAAAATGAAAAAACGGCGAATTTCGCAATTCACCGTTTCATCTTTATTTGTTAGGCAAATCTTAATAAGTACTTATCGCAAATCTCATCCATGAAGGGCTTCACCACTTCGTAGAAGCCGTTTGCA
>JAZTWL010000174.1:0-9752 GCA_045635845.1 Candidatus Scatosoma sp.
TGATGGCGAATATCAATATGTAGGCGTAAACAATCATTGCGCAAAAATCAGTATTGTAATTACGCTAACAAATCAAGATGGGATAGAACAACATATAAATACAATATGGAAATTGGGGCAAAAAGGTACTATAGACCTTGCTACTCCCTATTCTGGACATAGCTATTAAGGAGGTAAATTATGGACAAATATAAAGATAATACATTAGTAGAAGAAATGGACGCAATTATTTTATTAAACGATAATTATGCAGACCAAGGATTATTTAAGGGGTATATTGGCATAGTAATGGCTAATTTTATCAAAAAATACGGTTTCGTTGTTGCAGATTTTTCTAATCCCTTTACAGGGGGATGCATACAACCTGTTATCGAAATTAAACAAGAAGATTTTAGGGTAATTTCGGGTTCGGTTGCTGACCAAAAGCTCGTGAAAGAATTTAAGGATTTATTTAGGAAATAAAAGCGGTTCAACTTACGTTTAACTCGCTCCACCAACAAAGCAACCGCTCTCCCTAAAGGGGGAGCGGTTGCTTTTGTAGATACAGGACGTTATGGTGAGAGTCGAAGGCGAAGCTCTATAATAAGGTGATTGCGCAAAAGGGAAAAGGTAAAACTATTTCTTCGAAAGCAGTTGACAAGAGCGGCGAAAAGGATTATGATAATACTACGCAATATAGTAGGAGAGTAAACGAAGATGGACGAGAAGAAGACGGAACGGAACACGGAGACGATGGATCAAAAGACGTACACGAACGCGTGCGCAGTGGTAGCGGTGTCGGGGGACGTGTTTCCTATTCCGATGACGCTGGAGGAGTTCGAGAATTATCAGAAATTGTTGGAAGAGGAGAAATCGAGCAAGCAGTAGGCAAAGAAAATATTCAGTCTATCCGCGAGCAATTAACCAAGTTGTACGATGGCGTAAATGACGGTATTGCCAACGGGGTCGCGATTGAAAATGGCGATACGATCTATATCATCGATTCGGGAAAAGATAACTGAAAATTAAGTTTTGGGATTAGAAATAGGATAAAAATCTCTGATTCTAAAATGAGAGTGGAGTATTTAAGGAGAACAAACAATGACGCAGTATCAAAAGGGTATATTAGTGATGGATTATCTTCAAGGCTTGGGGATGGATATGATAACAATCGGAGACGCGATTTGCGACGAGAACTTGGAGAAGAGTTATCAAGTGATACAAGAAAATCCCAAAATTACGAAGAAGGAATTTCTAGCGAAGTTAAACATTCAAGAAGAATAACGGAGGGCTATCATGAGCGAAGCGATGAGTTTAGAAGAATACAAGAAACAAGTAGAAACTTGTCTGAAGGAGAATTGCAATCATACAGAAACGGCGACAAGAAAGTTGATGCAGCTTTACGAGGAAGACTTTCCCGAGTTTATCGAGATGCAATTCACGCCAGCGGAAGCCGCCGTGGGAATGGCTATGATGTTGTTGTAAAAACGGAGAAATTTACTGTTTATATAAGGTTGACGAGACGCTGAAGACTGTATATGTTCTCGCAAGTGCATTTGAAGACGATGGCAGTATTGTGCCTGTAAAGCTGGAAGTAAAAGAATTTTTCGACAAAAAAAATACTCTCTACGTAGCAATAGCATTAGAGAGCATAAAAAAAGACGAGATCGTGCGGCAAGAGGTCGCCAAAGGCGTTGCCCAACAATACCGTCCCTCGTCTAATATTAGTATATCCGATTTATTTGCAAATGTCAACCCCAAAGACGAAAGTTTTTATAAATATATTCCAAAAGGTTTTTTAGAGGGAAAGACAAAACGTTATTCTTTATCCAATGAATTATCCGACAAATAAAGGCATTAGCATAAAGCAGTCTCTTGCGGGTATGTACACAAAGCATTTTGGGTTTAATAAGCTTTTTTATGCTATAATGGCATGGAAAAAAACGTGCTCATAGAAAGGGGAATACGTATGAATATTTTATTTATCAATGCTTGCGTGCGCAAGGAATCGAGAACGCTCGTTTTGGCGAAGGATATTTTAAGCAAAATGCAAGGCACAATCACCGAGATTGATTTATCGAAAGAAAATCTCGCGCCGTTGAATCGTGCGTCTTTAGAAGAACGCGATCGCTTGCTCAAAGCGGGAGAAATGGACGCGCCCATGCTGCAATACGCCAAGCAGTTTGCACAAGCGGACGAAATCGTGATTGCCGCGCCTTTTTGGGATTTGTCTTTTCCGTCCATTTTGAAAATCTATATGGAGCAAATCACCGTTGCGGGGATCACGTTTGAATATAGAAACGGCATTCCCACGGGGCTTTGCAAGGCGAAACGCTTGGTGTACGTGACGACGGCGGGCGGGGAAATCTTTTGCGATTTTGGCTACTCTTATATTAAGACCCTTGCCAACAATTTCTATGGCATAAAGGACACCCTTTCCTATCGTGCAACCAACCTTGACGTGGAATGTATTTCGGCGGATGCGCTTTTGCGCGATGCCAAAATTTCTATCGTACAATAACGTAAAACTATTTAACGAACGCCCCAAAGGGGCGTTTTTTTCTTGCATTTTGCGGCGTATTTTTTTCTTAACTCTATTGACAACGCCGCAAATCCGTGCTATCATATAGTCACGATAAAAAATATCCCGCAAAGGTGGAATTATGAGAGAAATCAATAACGATTTGATTCACGATAAGTTGTTTGAAAACAAGCCCCTTTTGGCGTTCGACGAAAACCGAGATTATCAAGCTTGGAAGCAAGAAGTGCGCCAAAAATACATAGAACTTTTGGGCATTGACCGCATCAAGGAAAACGCGTGCGAAATCCAAGTGGAAATCGAAGAAGTGGTCGAAAAAGACGGCTACACGCGCTATCGTTACGTGTTTGAAAGCGAACATGGGTGCCCCGTTCCTTGTTATTTGCTCATTCCGCACGAGAAGAAAGAGAAGTTCCCCGTGTGCATTTGTTTGCAAGGGCACACGACGGGCTTCCACGTTTCTATCGGCGTAAAGAAACACGAACAGGACGAAACGTCTTTACAAACGAGCACCTTTGCGTTGGATGCGGTGAAGAACGGCTATGCGGCGCTTTGCATTGAGCAACGCGGCATGGGCGAACGCACGACGCCCCACGAAAGACGCGGCCCCGCTTTGCAATGCGGCTGCTATATCACGGCAATGACCGCGCTTTTGCACGGCAGAACGTTGATCGGCGAACGTGTTTGGGACGTTTCCAAGAGTATTGATAGCTTGCAACATTTTGCGGATAAGTTCGATTTGGATTTGGAAAATATCACGCTCGTAGGGAATTCGGGGGGCGGTACTGCCACCTATTATTCCGCTTGCTATGACGAGAGAATTAAAATCGCCGCGCCTACTTGTGCGATCTGTACGTACAAAGATAGTATCGGGGATATTTGGCATTGCAGCTGCAATTATATCCCGTCCATGGCTCGTTATTTCGATATGGGCGAACTTGCAACGTTGATTGCGCCCCGTAAATTGCTCGTTTCCGTAGGGGAATTGGATTGGATTTTTCCCTTGCACGGCGCGAAGAAAGTATATTCCGTAATCGAAAAGATCTACGAAAAGGAAAATGCGAGCGAACGCTGTAAGTTCGTAATATTTCCCGAGAAACCCCATTATTTTGAAAAGTCGATGGTATTCCCCGAGCTTGTAAAAATGCGTGATGAATAATTTTCTAGCAGAGAAACGCCCCTTTTAGGGGCGTTTTTTACATATTTATATTGACATTTGTGGAATAACTTGCTATAATATATAATAAGTAAACAATTTTTAGCCGTTTATCTTGGCAGTTTTTCTATAAGGAAAGGGTTATGCAAAAGAAATTGATGAAGGTGGCGTACAAGACGCCGCCGCAAGAAAATTGGAATCGTTTTCGCGATCCCGCACAATCCAACCCGAATTATATCGTTGACGAGCATTACGCCCGCCTTGCCGAAGCTGGTTTTACGCACGGCTTGGCGCTTTTGGAGCACGGCGCGGACGTAGCGAAGCGCGCGCTCGCTATGTTGGAAAAGTATGGCTTAAAATATTACGTTCGCGACGAAGTGAATTGGGCGAATATCTTGCATAAGGATTTCTATTATTTGAACGGCGAAAATTATCGCGCGTACGCGCAATCGCCTGCGTTTGCCGGTCTTTACGTTTGCGACGAGCCCAACGCTTCGAAATATCCCGCACTTGGCGACATGGTGAAGGGCTACTACGAGTTCTTCGGCGAAGCGGGTGAGCCGCTTGTAAATTTGCTGCCCACCTACGCAAATGAAGTTGAGCAATTGGGCGCGGCGGACTACGAAAGCTACGTTCGCGGTTATATCGAGCAAGTACCCACCAAGTACGTGATGTACGATCACTATCCCTTCCGCATGAATAAGGACGGGGAGTGGGTGTTCCATACCGACTATTTATATAACGCCGAAATTGTGGCAAGACTTTGCAAGGAATACGGCAAGGAATTGCGTACCTTTGTGCAAGCTTGCGACGTGGATGAACGGGGCGGGCGCTTGATGGCGGAAATGCTTTCCATGCAAATTCACGTGCATCTTGCCTATGGCTCGCACGCGCTTGTATATTACTATTATTGGGGCGGTATGTGCGGCTCGCGCAACGGCATTCTCACGGAAGACGGCACGCCCACGCATATCTATGACGCAGTGAAAAATACGCACGCGCAAATCGCGCGCTACGAAGAGAGCTTGATGGACTGCGTTTGGCAAAAAACGCTCTATTTGAAAGGGGAAAAGCAGCACCACAACCAAGTGGAATTTTCGCGTTTCCCTTGCGAAAAGGACGAACGGTTTTCCGCGGACTATGATTGCATTGTAGGCGTATTTTCCTATCATGGAAAGACGGCGTACTACGCAGTCAATTACGTGAACCTGATCGAAGGACTTGAAAATAAGCTTTCCTTCCGTTTGGACGGGGAATTTGAAACGTACAGCAAAGCGGGCGTACGTGCGACGGACGGCGTAGGCGAACGTGTGCTTGGCGTCGGGGAAGGGGTGTTTTTCTTGCCCAAAAAGGAGTAAGACGTTCTTATGACGATGGTATTATTGACGGCGCTTGGGGTTGGCGGTGCAACCGTGATCGGCGCTGTGATTGGTTTTTTATTTAAGAATATATCCCACAAATTTTCCGATATCGTACTCTCGTTTGCGGCGGGGGTAATGCTCTCGGCGGCGGTTTTGGGCTTGATTTTGCCCGCGATAGAAGACGGCAAGACGTCGAGCTTGGTGATCGCGATTGTTGGGATTTTCACGGGTGCGCTGTGCTTGAACTTCGTGGATAAACTCGTGCCGCACTTGCACAAGTTGATGGGCGCGGAGCAGGAATCGCACTCGAATGCGAACTTGAATAAAGTGCTTTTGTTCGTCTTTGCGATTGCCATTCACAATTTGCCCGAAGGTCTTGCGGCAGGCGTGGGCTTTGGCGCGGACAACAACAATACGCAGGCTTTGATCATTGCGGGCGGTATTGCGCTGCAAAATATCCCCGAAGGTATGGTGATTATCGGGCCGATGCTCGCGGCGGGCGTTTCGAAGAAAAGAACCTTCGTTTGCGCCATGGCAACGGGGCTTATCGAAGTGGTGGGCACGTTGATCGGGTACTTTGCAGCAAGCGTTTCGCAAGTGGTTTTGCCTTTTGCGTTGGCGTTTGCGGGCGGTACGATGCTCTACGTCATTAGCGACGAAATGATCCCCGAAACACACGCACACGGCAGTCAACGCGGGGCAACGTACGCTTTGCTCGTAGGGTTTTGCGTGATGCTTGCAATGCACGTTTTACTTGGATAAATACGTCGAGCGTTTCAACGCGCGGCGATTATATAAAGGAAAAAATATATAAGGGAAGAAAAGAAGATGTATCAATTATTTTGCGATTCGAATTGTGAGCTTTGGCACACGAAGGTGAAGGAATTGGGGTTGAACGTAATTCGTATGCCCTATATTTTGGAAGGGGAAGAATACTTCTATGATATGGGCGAAAACACCGATTTCAAAGCCTTTTACGACAAAATGCGCGCGGGCGCTGTGCCAAAGACGTCGGCGTTGAACGAGTATGCGTATATGGAATATTTCGAGCCCGTTTTGGCACGCGGAGAAGATATCTACTATATCACCTTCTCCCATCAAATGAGTGGCACGTTCAATGCGATGAAGAACGTAATCGCACAGTTGAAAGAGAAATATCCCGAACGTGAAATTCGTTTCAAGGATAGCAAACTCATCTCGCTTGGGAGCGGCTTCATCACCTATTACGGCGCGTTAAAACATCAAAATGGGGCTACCATGGACGAGTTGGACGAATATTTGGACGAGCTTATCGAGCACACCGCCACCTATTTCGTCGTGAACGATCTCACCTATTTGCACCGCGGCGGCCGCGTTTCGGGCGTTTCGAAAGTGATCGGGAATTTGCTTGGCATTAAGCCCATTCTCTACTTCAATGAAGAAGGCAAAATCTTGAATATCAACAAGGTGAAGGGCTTCAAAAAAGCGCTTGCCGCCTTGATCGGTTATATGAAACAAAAGGGGAGCGAACTCAATCAATATAAGGTGTACGTCTTGCAGGCGGATTGCGAAGAAGAAGCGGCGGGATTCGTGCAAACGATGAAGGACACCTTTGGTGATTTGGACGTGGAAGTGCAACCTGTCGGCCCTGTAATCGGCGCGCATTGCGGCCCGGGTACGATCGGCTTGATTTTCCACAGTAAAGAAAAATAAGCACAAAAATAACGCTCGCGCGCGGGCGTTATTTTCGCTATCACGGCAAGGGAAGGTAGTATGCAATCGAAGATAACGGATTTGGTGAAGGCGCAACGTGCCTTCTTTCAAACGGGGGCAACGCTCTCCGTAGACTTCCGCACGGAAGCTTTGAAAAAACTTTATAACGCCGTCAAGGAATACGAAAAGGATATTTGCGAAGCGTTGCATTTGGACTTGGGCAAGAGCGAAATGGAAAGCTATATGTGTGAAGTGGGCATGGCGCTTTCGGAAATTCGTCACAACGTAAAGCACGTCAAAAAGTGGTCGAAGGGGAAGAAAGTCCGCACGCCGCTTGCGCAGTTTCCGTCCAAGAGCTATCAAAAGCCGTCGCCTTATGGCAACGCGCTCATTATGAGTCCTTGGAATTATCCCTTCCTTTTGACGATCGATCCGATTGCCAACGCCATTGCGGCGGGAAACACTATCGTCGTGAAGCCGAGCGCCTATGCACCCGCTACGAGCGCCGTGGTGGAAAAGCTCCTTTCGAGCGTTTTTCCGAAGGAATATATCGCCGTCGTTACGGGCGGTAGAAAGGAAAACGCCGCGCTTTTGGACGAGAAATTCGATATCGTCTTTTTTACGGGCAGTCAAGCCGTGGGGAAGGAAGTTTTACGCAAATGCGCGGAACGTTTGACGCCCGCCGTTTTAGAGCTTGGCGGAAAGAGCCCTTGTATCGTAGACGACACGGCAAAGATTCCCCTTGCGGCGAAGCGGATTGTTTTCGGGAAGTTTTTGAATTGCGGACAAACCTGCGTCGCGCCCGATTATATCCTTTGCCACAGCAAAGTGAAAGGGGAATTGCTTGCGGAAATAGGCAAACAAATCCGTGCGCAGTACGGGGAAAATGCGATAGAGAATCCCGCGTACGGCAAGATCATAAACGAGAAGCATTTCGAGCGTTTGTCGGGGCTTATCGATCGGGAAAAAATCGAATATGGCGGGGGCATGTCCGCGTTGAATCAAAAAATTGAGCCGACGGTGCTCAAAGACGTTTCGTGGGAAGATCCCGTGATGCAAGAAGAAATTTTCGGGCCGATTTTGCCCGTTTTGAGCTTTGAGAGCATTGAGGAAGTCTATTCGATTTTGCAAGAGAAGGAAAAGCCGCTTGCCTTCTATCTTTTCACGGAAGATAAACGCCGTGCGAAAGAGATGATGGCAAAATGCGCTTTTGGCGGCGGTTGTGTAAACGATACGATTATCCACCTTGCCACGAGCGAAATGGGCTTTGGCGGCGTGGGGGAAAGCGGTATGGGCGCGTACCACGGTAAGACGGGCTTCGACGCTTTCTCGCATTATAAAAGCATCGTGCAAAAGAGCACGAAAATCGATTTGCCTATGCGCTATCAACCCTATAAAAAATCCAAAGAAAAGCTCATTCGTAAGTTTTTGAAATAGGAACAGATTATGAAACCGAAATTTATTTTATTCGATTTAGACGGCACTCTTTTGCCCATGGATCAAGACGTATTCGTCAAGGCGTATTTTGGGGCGCTTGCCAAGAAACTTGCCCCCCACGGCTACGAGCCGCAAAAGCTCGTGCAGTCCATTTGGACGGGTACGAAAGCCATGATTAAAAACGACGGCTCGAAGAAAAACGAAGACGCCTTTTGGGATACCTTTGCAGGCATTTACGGGGACCATGTACGAGATGAAATCGCAATTTTCGACGAATTCTACGCGCAAAACTTCGATATCGTACAGCAATCGTGCGGCTATAATCCCAAAGCACAAGCGGTGGTGAAGGCGTTGAAGGAAAAGGGCTTTTCGTTGGCGCTTGCCACCAACCCGATTTTCCCCGCGATTGCGACGGAAAAGCGTATGCGTTGGGCGGGCTTGGATAAGGAAGATTTTGCCTTGTACACCACCTATGAAAATTCCCGCTATTGCAAGCCGAATCCCAAATATTATGCGGATATTTTGTCGGCACTCGGCGTGAAGGGGGAGGATTGCTTGATGGTGGGCAACGACGTGGGCGAAGATATGGTGGCGCAAGGCTTGGGGATGCAGGTATTCTTGCTCACCGATTGCTTAATCAATCGGGAAGATAAGGATATTTCCGTTTATCCTAACGGTAGCTTTGACGAGCTGCTTGCCTTTGTGGAAAGTCTTGCATAAGCGCTTGCATAAGAAAGAGAAACACACCCATGGGTGTGTTTTTTTTGTTAAAAATAATTGATTTTCGGGAAAGAAAAATTGCTTTCGCTATTGACAAACGTGGGCATAAGTGCTACAATATGGGCAAGCCGCTTTTTCTTATAGAAAAAGAAATGGAAAGGGCGGCAAAGGGTAGAGAAAAAATGAAAGTGTACAACGTAAAAGATTTCGGCGCGGTTGCGGACGGAAAGACGCTTAATAGCGAAGCGGTACAAAAGGCGATTGATGCTTGCTCGGCAACGGGTGGTACGGTCTTTTTCCCGAAGGGGGAATACGTGCTTTCGACGGTCTTTGTAAAGGACGACGTCACCATTGAATTGGAAGAAGGCGCGGTGATTTTGGGTAGCTTGAATTTCTACGATTATCGTCCCGACGAAAAGGTGGATTATCCCTTGTACCAAGACGCGTCGCACAGCTTTTTCGAGTGCTCCATGTTCGTTGGTTTGGGCGCGAAAAACCTTCGCTTTATCGGCAAGGGTAAGGTGGATATGCGCTCCGTTTGGGACGAAGACAACGTGCGCGGTATCGTGCACCGCGGGGCGAAATGTATTGCGCTCAAAAACTGCGAAAACGTGGAAATTCGGGATTGGAATATTCAAAACGTTACCGATTTGGCGGTGTATTTTGCGGGCGCAAAGAACGTGGAAGTGGCGGATTTGAATATGCGTGTGTACATCGACGGCGTGAGCCCCGATAATTCGGAAAACGTGAAAATTCACGGTTGCAATATTGAAGCGGGGGACGACGCAATCGTTTTCAAGAGCTCGTACACGCTCAATAGATTGGGCGTTTGCAAGAATATTCACGTATGGGATTGCAAATTAAAGAG
>JAZTWL010000175.1:0-2040 GCA_045635845.1 Candidatus Scatosoma sp.
TCCGCAATCGTTCCCCATTTTTTCAACGAAGGCAACATCAATCGTATCATAGGGATCGAATTGTGTTCGCCGATACGGTAATCCCCTAAATAATCCCCGCAAGTGCAGTCGAGCACGAGAAAATCAAGATTTGCATTTTTCAAGGCGTAATAGGTTTCGTGCAAGAACCAAGCGCCGTCCAACGCATAGAAAAGCTTCTTGCCGTCCGCTTCCAAAAGAATGTGCTGCGGGAATACGCTTTCGTTATGGTTCGCGAGCAAACCCGTCGCAAAAACGCCTTGCGCCACGCTATACCGCACGCCCTTCTTCATTAGTTTCCATTCCACGTTCGAGATACCAAGCACCCTTGCATCCGAGCGCACCCAAACGCGCAAGGTTCTTTCACTCGCTTGGGCAATTTGTTTGATACATTCTACGTTATAATGGTCGCTATGGAAATGCGTGACGAAAATATCGGTGATTTGCGCAAGATCCACTTTCGCAATGCCCAATTCTTCCAAGCAATGCTGACCGCAATCAATCAAATATCTTCCGTTAATCAAAGCGGACGACGAACGACGCGCATCTTTATCAAACACGTCCTTATACGTCGTTTGCAAAAGCGGCGAATAATCGCACGCGCACGTACCTAAAAACAATACTTCCATCATAGCTCCTTATTTACCCGTCACCTTATTATAATACCAATAAAGGGGGGTCAAATCTGCGTCCTTACCATAGAACCATTGATAAATGGCAATCGCTTGATACTTCGGCTTCCCCAAATTCACGGGATCGTTTTGCGCGTACATAATCCCATAATTCGTTTCCAATTCGTTATCTTGGAAGTTCCACAAATTCGTAATACGGAACATAAAGATCGTTTCCGCATACGAGCGTTTTGCCATTTCATCAAGATAATATGTATATTTTTCAAGCATCGTTTCATCGTCAGCGTGCTCCGAGTTAGAGAACCCACATTCGGTAAACCACACCTTCTTATCCCCGTCGCCGTACTTTTTCATGATTTCATAAATTTCGTCGCTACGCTTCAAAACCGCGTCCGTATCAAAATGTGCATACGGATGCCAAGCCATAATTTGGAAATAATGATCAGGCTCGGCGTCATAGAAAGGTTGCCCCGTCGGCACCAAACGCGATTCGGTGATCGTGGAATAAATCGATTCCACAAAAGTAGGCACGATAATACGCGACGAGTTGCCAGGGGCTACCGTCACGCTTGCAGGGTTCACCGATTTCAAGCCACGGTTCGCATACCAAGACAAATCCGCGGAAATAATCGCCAATTCCGGCAAAGTGAAAAGGAAATCCGTGCTGCCGTTCGTCCAACCTGCTTTGTGCAAGAATTGATTCGATTCAAATTCATTCCCCACTTCCCAATAGGTGATTTCGGGGAATTCCGTTTGCATCATTTTATAGGCTTGTTCGTAAATTTTCAACGTGCGAACGTAATAATCGTATTCGCCGTTCCAAGGATCGGGCATACATTGACTATCGTGGCTATAATAATCCCAAGGTTTAATGAATTGGTGATTCATTACGAGAATTTGTTCTACCCCTGCTTCCTTCAAAAGTTGGAAATATCTATGGTAGTTCGCCACCGCTTCTTCTTTGAAGAACAATTCGTCCGAATCGCTATCGCGCGTAAACACCATTTTTAAGTGCATCCACACGCGAATCCCTTTTACGCCGAGATTTTTGCAGGATTCCGCGACGAATTCCATCGTCGTTTCCTTTTCCGTCGAGCCGCCGCCGAACTCCGAAGGCAACTCACAAATCCCGTACATATTCGTTCTATCCATATTTGCAATCGTCGTATCCGTGGTAGACGTCAACACGGGCGCAGGCTCGTCCGTCATAGGCCCATTGCTCTCTTTTTTCGACGAACCGCAGGAAACGCACGCAAGCGCCGTTGCGCAAAGCAACAAACCGCAAACGATATTTTTTAACCATTTTTTCATTGCTTTACCCCCCGTAATACTCGTTGAAGGAAACGTCCTTCGGGCCCATCGGATCGATATCTACCTTTGGATTATAGTC
>JAZTWL010000176.1:0-5542 GCA_045635845.1 Candidatus Scatosoma sp.
CTTTGCCTTACGGATAGTGGATAATGGAAAACTTGATGGCAAAGGACGCCATTGATAATGGCGGAGCGGGGCGCGCCGCTAAAGGCGAGAATCCTCTTCTCTGCGCCACGAAACGCACCACCCCCACGCACAAAAATAAAAGCACCCCGCATCGGGGTGCTTTTTTCTTAAAATACGTTCTTCAACGCAGGATAGAACTTTCTAAACTTTTCATATCGCCGCTCGTAATCGGCTGTCAATTCCGCCGAAGGTTGTACGGCGTCTTGCACTTGCACGAATTTTTTTACGGCAGCTTCCACCGTTTCGTATTCCCCCGCGCCGACCATTGCCAAGATTGCCGCGCCATAAGCAGGGCCCTCTTCCACTTTCAACGCGTACACGGGTATGCCGAATACGTTCGCAATCACCTTTTTCCAAACAGCGCTCTTTGCCCCGCCACCGCAAATTTTGGTGCTGTCAATCCGCAAACCGCTCGATTTTGCCACTTCCACACAATCGCGCAAAGCAAACGCTACCCCTTCCATAACAGCAAGCGTCATTTCCTTTCTCGTTGTATCGGGGCGCATACCGATAAAGCAACCGCGCGCATTCACGTCGTTGTGCGGACTGCGTTCCCCCATCAAATAGGGCAAGAAAAATACGTCGTTCTTCCCAAGCAAACCATCCAAATCTTCTTGTTCACCCACGAAATCCTTCGTTCGCAAAATTTCTTCCATCCACCACTTGTTGCAGCTCGCCGCCGATAAAATGCAGCCCATCAAATGGTACTTCCCATTCGCGTGCGCAAAGGAATGCAAGGCGTTATTCTTATCCACGGAAAATTTATCCTGCGAAATAAAGACCGTACCGCTCGTACCAAGAGAAATATTGCATTCTCCGTTTTTCACCGTGCCCGTACCGACTGCCGCCGCGGCGTTATCCCCCGCGCCTGCTGTTACGATTGCATTCGGTAAATCGTATTCATCGCGTACCTGCCCTATGCATTCGTAGCTTTCGTAGAGTTTTGGAAGCCATTTTTCGTCCACGGAACACACCGCGCACATCTCTTTCGACCAACGTTTTTTCTTCACGTCAAGCAAGAGCATACCGCTCGCATCCGAATAATCGGTGGCGTGTACGCCCGTCAATTTATAGGCCAAATAGTCCTTGGGAAGCATAATTTTCGCAATTTTTGCAAAGTTTTGCGGCTCGTTTTCCTGCACCCAAAGAATTTTAGGCGCGGTAAAGCCCGCGAATGCAATATTTGCCGTGTACTTGGAAAGCTTCTTCTTTCCCACCTTGCAATTCAAGTACGCCGTTTGCTTTTCCGTTCTTCCGTCATTCCACAAAATCGCGGGACGGATCACGTTATCATCCTTATCCAAAAGCACCAAGCCGTGCATTTGTCCGCCGAAGGAAACGCCCCTCACCGCGTACCTGCTATGCCCGTTTAGCAATTCTTCCACCCCTTCCACGGTGGCTTTGAGCCAGTCCTCGGGGTTTTGCTCACTCCACCCGTCTTGCGGATAAGAAATAGGATATTCCTTCGTGACACTATTTAGAATACCCCCGTCCGCCGACACCAAAAGCAGTTTGACGGACGAAGTACCCAAATCAATTCCTATATACGTATTCATAATCAACCGAATAAAATGCTATTTACGACGCCTTCCAAGTACTCTTGTTTGCCGCTACCGGGCAATTCGGGCGCACCAAGCTTTTCCGCGTATGCGGACAATTCTTCCAAACTCGTTTCGTTCGCCAAAATCTTTTTGCCGATTTCCGTTTCACGATAGCTTGCGTAGCGTTTTTCGATAAAGCCGTCGATTCTGCCGTCTTCGATAATTTCCGCCGCTTTCAATAAGCCGAGCGCGAAGGTGTCCATGCCCAAGATATAGCCTTCGAACATATCTTCCACCGTATAGGACGGACGGCGATTCTTCGCATCGAAATTGAAACCGCCCGTAAGTCCGCCCGCTTTGAGCACTTCGTACATGCACGACGTTGCCGTGTACACGTCAAAGGGGAATTCGTCTGTGTCCCAACCGAGCAAGTAGTCGCCTTGGTTGGCGTCGATCGAGCCGAGCATACCGTTGATTGCGGAAATGCGCAAATCGTGCTCGAAGGTGTGGCCTGCAAGCGTCGCGTGGTTGGCTTCGATATTCATTTTGAAATCCTTATCCAAACCGTGTTGACGAAGGAAACCGATTGCCGTCGCCGCATCGAAATCGTATTGATGCTTCATGGGTTCTTTCGGTTTGGGTTCGATGTAGAAATCCCCCGTAAAACCGATTTTTCTACCGTACGCCACCGCCATTTTCATGAGCCGAGCAATGTTTTCTTGCTCAAACTTCACGTCGGTATTCAACAGCGTTTCGTAGCCTTCTCTACCGCCCCAAAATACGTAGCCCTTACCGCCGAGCTTCACCGTTAAATCAAGCGCCTTCTTCACTTGCGCCGCCGCAAACGCAAAAACGTCCGCGCTATTCGACGAAGCCGCGCCGTTGCAGAAACGGGGGTTGGAAAACATATTCGCCGTACCCCAAAGACACTTAATCCCCGTTGCTTGCATTTTTTCAAGGATATAATCGGAAATTTCGTCCAAGCGGCAGTTGGTTTCCTTAATATCGTCCGCTTCGGGCACGATGTCTACGTCGTGGAAACAAAAATATTCAATACCAAGCTTTTGCATAAATTCAAAGCCCGCGTCCACCTTCGCCTTGGCGTGCGCCATCGTGCCTTCTTGAACGCCGAAGGACTTATTCGCAACACCCCTGCCGAACATATCCGTGCCGTTTGCGCACAAATTATGCCACCAAGCCATTGCGAAAGGAAGGTGTTCCTTCATTTTCTTGCCAAGCACCACCTTTTCCGCGTCGTAATATTTGAACGACAACGGATTCTTGCTCTTCGGTCCTTCGTATTGAATTTTAGGGATTTGAGAAAAAATTTCCATACTCGATTTCTCCTGTCATTTTTGCAAGCGAATTCGTCTTCGCCTATATTCAATATTATACCATCTAAAACTTGACTTTTCTCGTCAAAAATCATATAATATATAGACAAAAACTGACTTTGGAGCAAAAAAAAATGTTTTATCAATTAGAGCATCTCGGCGGAGCAAATCTTTTCAAAAGGGAAACGGGGAAAAATTTCAATTTCCCTTTGCACTTACATCAAAGCTTTGAGTTAATCTACCTTGAAGAAGGAGAAATGCGCGTTTCCATCAACGAAAGCTCCTATCTTTTGCATAGCGGAGAAGCCGTGCTTATCTTCCCTAATCAAATACACTCCATTCAATCACAACGCTCCAAGCACACGCTATTTATCTTCTCTCCTCATCTCATTCAATCTTTTTTCGCAGACAAGAACGGAAAACTGCCCAAGGACAACCTTTTCGCTATACCGAAAGATCTCATTACCGCGCTAAAAGCCTTATCTTCGCAAAGCTCCAAGTACGAGCTAAAAGGCGCGCTCTATACGATATGTGGATTATTCGACGTTTCGCGCGCATACTACAACGTCACGCTATCCAAAGAAAATACACTTTTTCAAATTCTTTTCTATATTGAAGAGCACTTCAAGTCGGCTTGTACCATTTATAAAATAGCCGAGCACACTGCGCTGCACCCCGATTATCTATCACGGCTTTTTAAGCAAAAAATGGGGATTTCTTGCAAAACCTACGTCAATTTGCGCCGTTTAAGCTATGCAACCTATCTTTTAACGAACAGTGGGGAAACTTGCTTATCGTGCGCATTAGATAGCGGGTTCACGTCATTGAGAAGCTTTAACCGAAATTTCAAAAAAGCTTTTGGCGTTTCGCCTATACAATACAAAACACAGCTAAATCCTTAAAATAAAAGTGCACCAAACGGGTGCACTTTGTTATTTGCCGCTACCATGTACGCGTTGAATCCATTTTTAAGCCATTTTCACGACGTTATCCTTCACGGTAAGCACCGTAAATTCTTTGCCGCTTCCGTCCTTGGGAATGCGAATTTCACAATCAATGCCTAAACCCTTTTCGTTGGTTTCGCAAGTCCCCATGCAATCGTAGCCCGTGAGCGCATAGACGATCCACTTCGCCGCATACGACGCAAAAGCGTGATTGCAGCTTGCGTAAATGCCGTTGTTTTCCCAAAGCGTGCCCGTGCGCTCCGCCATAATGCCGAATAGCGTAAGACATTCTTGCAGTACTCGTTCTCTTTCGCCCGCACGCATTAATAAATCGATACGCATATACAAGCCGTACAGGACGTTGGAAACGCCCACTTCGGGCGCATACCCTTCCTTACGATTCGTGCCCAAACGATCCATTAATTCTTCGTATAAATCGGGATACTCTTCCTTCGTAATGCAATCAAACCAAAAGGCGTAATATTGACAAACTTCCGTCAAGAGTCCGCTTTGCTTAAGCGCGCCCTTTTCGTCGCGAATTAGATTATCCACGAAGAATTTGCCGTCGAATGCAAGGCGTTTGATTTGCTCGCGAATGTGCTCCGCCTTCTTCGTAAACGCAGGCACGTTATAGAGCGCACCCGCTTCCGCAAGGCAAGCCGCGTAAGTGATATTCGACGGAACGTTCACGCCGCAAACGTGATCGAGATCGTTCGCCGCGCTCCATTCCACAAATACCCAACTTTCCAAATTTTCCAAAAGCCCAAGCTCGTTTTCGTATTGCTTAAAGAACTCTAAAATGCCAAAGACTTTGTCCTTCGATTCTTCAATAATTCCGTCCCTGCCATAGAGCTTTGCATATTTCACAATCTCGAAAATATACCAAAACGACCAGTTTGGAATATACGTCCCTTCCAAGAAATCGGAAGGATAGCACATAGGCACCATACCCTTGGGCAAACCGTCCGTATGCGCTTTGGCGTAGTTATCCAAGAACGCCATTTCCGCCTGATTTTCGCCCGTGAAAAGCCGTTCCGCTACGGAAGAAAACCACGCGTCGGAAAGCCAGCCTGCACGCTCTCTTGAAGGACAATCCGTCAACAAATCCGCCGCATTTTGCGCAAGCGTTGCACGCGCCGCTTCCATGATTTTTTCAAGCCGTTTATCCGCGCAAGAGAAGGCAAAACGCTCCACGTTCGGATTCTCGTAATCGCGAATGGCAAATTCCACGTCCGTACCTTCGTCAAAAATGATACACGCGTAGCGGCAAGTGTACGGCTCAAACGTAGTCACGTGATACTCGCCCGCCTTATCAAATTGACATTTATAAACGTTCGACGTTGCATTCCGTTCGAAGGAAATATACGTTTCCCCTTTGCCGCTTTCATGCCAAAGAATTTCGTCGTAAACGACGTACACCGTCGCGGGTTTCCCCGTCTTTACTTTCAATTCAAAAAAGCCGGTAATTGCGCGCGAAAAATCCACTTTCTTATAGGCAAAACGGGCGTTTTCCACCGTAGCGCGGTAGACAAACTTCGAAACGTCGTCCGTGGGCGAATCTACCCACTCGTCAATCGCAAACCCTTCCAGCTTGCTCCCCACGAGTAAATGCGCGCGATCCCGCCAAACGGGCAAATTCTCGTCAACGCGTACCTGCCCCCGT
>JAZTWL010000177.1:0-2385 GCA_045635845.1 Candidatus Scatosoma sp.
TTATGTTTTAGAAATTCTCTAAAATTCATAGAAAAACCTTCTACTTTTCTTCGTATTTATTGCACGGCGATTGCCGTCACCGATTTCGTAGGACTCATCAATAGCGAATCCGTTAAGGAAATCCCAAGTCTTTTTTCACAGCCGAGCGCCGCAAAAATCCCCCGTTGCGTTTCGAGCGCCAAGTCCGCATACCCGGGGCTAAACCGCTTTTTCAAGCCAAGCTCCTTGCAAAATTCGTCGCAAAGGGCTTCGATTCTCTCCGCGCCGATAGCTTGGAAGAAAAGCGCCTTCACGGGCGAAACGCTCGCATAACGGTGAATGAGTCGATCCACGCCAAGCCCCACTGTCGCCGCAAAGAGCACCGCTTCGTCCTTTCCGTCCAAGAACTTCGCAAGCCCCGCGCTTTCCTTTGCCATAGGCAAAAGCGCGAATAAGTCCGCCTTGGAAAGGGTGACGTAGCACGCCCGATAGGAAAACGCCCCTTCGCAGGCCTGCAAACACTCTTGCAAAAGGGCAAGCGTATTCTCGTCCGCTTCCCCTTTCACGCCCGCATAGCGCAAAATTTCCCGTTCGTTAAAGGGGGGCAAAGCGGCGTAGTTTTTTTCTACTACCTTACACATTTTTGCCGATAATCGACGAGAGATTGCTTTGAATCGTTCTCGCCACGTCCGGTTTATTCATGGAATAGACGTGCACGTTGGTGACGCCGTTTGCGAAAAGATCGATGATTTGCTCGGTGGCGTACGCGATCCCCGCTTGCTTCATTGCCAACGGATCGTCGCCGAATTTATCCACGAGCGTCTTAAAGCGTTGGGGCATGAACGAGCCGGAAAGGTGCACGGCACGCTCCACCTGCTTGGCGTTCGTGATCGGCATAATCCCCGCAATCACGGGCACTTCAATCCCCGCTTGACGGATCTTGTAAAGGAAATTATATAAAAGGTTGTTATCGAAGAACATCTGCGTCGTCAAGAAATCACAGCCCGCGTCCACCTTTTCTTTGAGATAGCGCACGTCTTCGTTTTGATTCGCGCTTTCCGGATGCACTTCGGGATAACACGCGCCGCCCACGCAAAAATCCCCTTGCGCTTTGAGTTCGCGCACGAGCTCTACGGCATGACGATACGCCCAACCCGAACGATCGGCGTTTTGCAATTCCTTGGGGATATCCCCGCGGAGCGCCATTACGTTTTCAATGCCCGCCGCTTTGAAATCTTCAATGCGCGCGCACACCGTTTCCCGCGTGGACGAAACGCACGTCAAATGCGCCAAACTCTCCACGCCACATTCTTCTTTGAGATTTTTCGCAATCGCGAGCGTGTGTTTGCTCGTGCCGCCGCCCGCGCCGTAGGTGACGCTCATAAAGGCGGGCGAAAGCTTGGCAATCTCTTCCGTTGCCGTTTTCACGCTATCGTACAAATCGTCCGTCTTCGGGGGGAAGACTTCAAAGGACAAAGAACAACGCTGTGTTTTGAAAATTTCCGTAAGTTTCATACGCACTCCTAACGTTAAACCCTAATAGGGTTTAAGAGAACTCTTTGTTTTTATTATAATACAAACCCACCGCAATAGCAACGATTTTACCCCGCTTTGCCGATTTTTGCGAAAAATATCCGCTTGACAAATATCTTGGCAGCGTTTATAATATTTTTACTATGGAAATCAAACCTATCGCTTATATCCACACGGATTTCAAAGAAAAATTCGGCATACCCCGCCAAAGCGGTCGCGCCCCTTCCCTGCTTGCGGAAATCGTATTCGAACCCGAATACCGCACGGCAGACGCTTTGCGCGCAATCGAGCAGTTTTCCCACCTTTGGCTACTCTTCGATTTTTCGAAAGCGCATAAGGAAGGTTGGTCGGCAACCGTCCGCCCGCCAAGACTCGGCGGCAACGAACGCGTGGGCGTTTTTGCAAGCCGTTCCCCTTTCCGCCCTAATCCCATCGGACTTTCCTGCGTAAAGCTTGAAAAAATCGAGTGGCGCAAGGACGGCGGCGTACTTCTCGTTTCGGGAGCAGATCTTCTCGACGGCACGCCGATCTTCGATATCAAGCCGTATATCCCCTACGCCGATTGCAAAACGGACGCCGTGGGCGGCTATGCGGACGAGAAAAAGGACTACGCGCTTACGGTGGAATTCCCCGAAGCTTTACTTTCGAAAATCCCGCCCGAAAAACAAGCGGGGCTTTTGGAATGTCTTGCCGACGATCCCCGCCCGTCCTATCAAGACGATCCCCTTCGCGCGTACGGTATGCGCTTTGCGGACTACGAAATCAAATTCACCGTCAAGGGGGAAACGCTCTCCGTCTTTGACGTCTATCCCGTAAAATAAACGAACGCCCGCGGAAGGGGAAAACACGTCTCCCGGGCTTGTTTTTTATAGA
>JAZTWL010000178.1:0-5115 GCA_045635845.1 Candidatus Scatosoma sp.
GGCGTAAGGATGCGACTTGGATGCAACGTCACGTTGCTGCTCCCTTGCAACGCCTTGAACTACTCGTATCTACGACGTTTTCCCAACTTGGATGCAACGTCACGTTGCAACTGCTCGTATCTACGACGTTTTCGCGCGGTAAACGACTTGGATGCAACGCCACGTTGCCGTGCTACGGCTAAAAACAACGATTCTTAAAAATTAACCAAACCTTTGGAGTAAGAAAAAATGGCAGGAATTTACATTCACGTTCCCTTTTGTAGACACAAATGCAGCTATTGCGATTTCGTGTCCTATCCCGATAAAATCAACTACGCCGAATCGTATATGGCGTGCTTATATAAAGAACTCAAAATGCGTGGGGAAGAACTCAAAAATTACGAATTCGACACCGTCTATTTCGGCGGCGGCACGCCTTCGTATATTCCCCCGAAGCTCATTTTGGGCGCGATGAACCAAATCAAGAGCTGTTTCAAGCTCACCGAAAACGCGGAAATCACGCTTGAATTGAACCCCGGCACGATCGGCGAAAACAAAATCGATACCTACTTAAAGGCGGGGATCAATCGTTTCTCGATCGGTTTACAAACGGCGATTGACGAACAGCTTGCGGATATCGGCAGAATCCACAACGTCCGCGATTACGTGTATGCGACCAAGCTTTTGCAAGGTCAAAATTTCAGCACGGACGTTATGCTCGGCTTGAAGAATCAAACGAAGGACGATATCGCAAAAACGATCGAGCTTGCAACGGCTTGCGGCTCAAAGCACATATCCATGTACGCGTTGACGGTGGAAGACGGTACGCCGATCTACACCGATTATCTCAACGGCGAATTGCCCGATTCCGACGAAGTGGCGGAAATGTACGATTTCGGGCGCAAGCTTTTGGAAGAAAAGGGCTTTAAGCGTTATGAGATCTCGAATTTTGCAATCCCCGGCTATGAAAGCAAGCACAATTGGAACTATTGGAAACGCGGCGAATATATCGGCGTGGGCGTTTCCGCAAGCTCCTTTATCGCAGGCAGAAGATTTACCAACACCTTCGATTTGGACGAATATATGAAATGCGTCATTTCCGGTTTCTTCCCCGTTATCACGAGTGAAGCCGTAGAAGAAAACGATGCAAAGTTCGAGTTTGTGATGCTCGCGCTCCGCACGTCGAACGGGGTTTCCATGCAAGAATACGAAGCGAAATTCGACGCAAGATTGCAAGACGATTTCCCTAGCGCCATCAAGAAAACGGCGCAGTATTTGGATTTTGACGGAGACAATCTTCGCATCAAAGACGAATATCTCTACGTGCAAAATTCCGTGCTCGTGCATTTCATGGAGGAAGAGAGATGAGAATTCTAATCATTCGCCACGGCGATCCCGATTACGAAAACGATACGCTCACGGAAAAGGGACACCGCGAAGCGGCGCTCCTTGCCAAGCGCTATAAGGACGAAAAAATCGATTATTTCTATTCTTCGCCCTTGGGTAGAGCCAAGCACACTTGCGAATACGTTGCCAAAGCGCACGAAAGAGAAGAGGACGTAGTCATCTACGATTGGTTGCAGGAATTCGGCGCGCCGCACACCCTTCCTACGGGGGAATTCAAGCACATTCTTTGGGATTTGCTCCCCGAGTTTTGGACGGAGCTGCCCAAAATGTACGATAAGGATCAATGGCTCGATCACGATTTCTACCACGCGTCCGAAATGGGCAAGCGCTATCAAAACGTGACCAAATCCTTGGACGAATTGCTTGAAAAGCACGGCTATAAGCGGGAAGGGAATTTGTACAAGGCGGTGAAGCCGAATACGGATACGATTGCCTTTTTCTGTCATTTTGGCTTGGAAATGGTGCTCTTATCCCACCTTTGCAATATCTCGCCCGTGGTGCTCACCCACCATTTCACGGCGTTGCCTACGTCCGTGACCACGCTCTACACCGAAGAACGCAGAGAAGGGATTGCCCTTTTCCGCTGTTGCGGTTTTGGGGACACGGGGCATTTGTACGCGGGGGACGAACCCCCGTCCAAATCGGCAAGATTTTGCGAAGTGTTCGATTCGGACGAACGCCACGATTAAGGAAGACGGGTTATGAGTGAGAAAAAACATATTCAAGTGGCGGGTGCGCTGCTTTTTGAAAACGGCAAGATTTTTGCCACCAAGCGTGGGGATTCTCCCTATCCCTACGTCGCGCATAAATACGAATTCCCTGGTGGGAAGATCGAGCAAGGGGAACGCGGCGAAGACGCGGTGAAAAGGGAATTGAAGGAAGAATTGAATATGGACGTGACGGTGGGCGGCTTGTACGCTTGCCACACGTTTGAATATCCCGATTTCATCATCACCCTTTCCATTTACGAATGCGAAAAACAATCGGATTTTTCCTTGAACGAGCACGAAAGCTATGCTTGGATCGCGCCGAGGGATTTGAACGAGAACGAGTGGGCGCCTGCGGATGCGGATATTTTAGGCAGCTTGAAAAGAGTATTTGGAGCGTAATATGAGAAAGAACAATATCATTTTAATCGGTATGCCCGCTTGCGGCAAGACGACGATCGGGATAGAAATTTCCGAAAAAATGGGCTATGGCTATATCGATAGCGATAGCGTAATCGTGGCGCGCGAAGGCAAGCGTTTGAGCGAGATTATCGCGGAAGTGGGCAGAGAAGCCTTTTTGGATATTGAAGCGAAGGTGAATTCCGAGCTTTGCGCCGATCGTTGCGTGATTGCTACGGGCGGCAGCGTAATTTACCGCGATTTTGCTATGCAAAAATTGAAGGAAATGGGCAGAGTGGTCTATTTGAAATTGCCCTTCGACGTGATTGAAAACCGCCTTGGGGATTTGGTAAAGCGCGGCGTTGCGCTCAAAGAAGGCTTTACGCTCAAGGATTTGTACGACGAACGCACGCCGTTGTACGAAAAGTATGCGGATATCATCGTGGAGCTTGGCGGTTGCACGATCGCAGAAGCGGTGGAAACCGTGATTAAGGCGCTTGAAAAATGAGCGCGCGTGAAGCAAAAATCGCCGTTTACGGCGCAGGGGCGATGGGCACGATTTTGGGCGCGCTTTTGACGAAGGGCGGCTTGCAAAACGTCGAGCTTATCACCCGCAATAAAGCACACGTGGAAGGCTTGCGAAAAAAGGGCGCAACGATTGTTTGCGAAGGGGATTCCAAGGAATGGAATATCCAAGTGAACGCCTTGTACCCCGATGAAATGGGCAAAGATTACGACGTGATTTTTCTCATGACAAAGCAACGCCAAAACGCGGAAATCGTGGAAATGCTCCAAGAAAAATTAAGCGAAAACGGGGTGATTTGCACCACGCAAAACGGACTCCCCGAGCCGTCTATTGCCGAGATACTCGGCCAAGACCGTACCTACGGCGGGGCAACGTCCTACGGCGCGACGTTTATCGGCGAAGGCAAGGTGGCGCTCACGTCCAAAATCGAAGGGATGAGCATGGAAGTGGGCGGCTATGAAAACGACGGCAAAGCCTTACCGCTTTTGGAAGAGATTTTGTCCTACGTCGGCAAAGCGACGGGGAATGCGGATTTCGTAAAGACGACCGAAAACCTGCTCGGCGCACGTTGGTCGAAGCTTGCAATCAACGCGGCGTTTTCGGGCTTGTCCGTTGTCACGGGTATGACCTTCGGCGACGTGGCGAAGAAGAAAAAGACGAGAAAAATCGCGCTCGGCGTACTCCGCGAGTGTATGGACGTGGCGAAGGCGGGCGGTGTGCGTCTTGCCAAAATGCAAGGGCACGATATGGAAAAGCTGCTCGGCGGAAAAACGCCGTTTAAGCGTTTCGTTGCGTACATGGTGCTCCCGATTGCCATGAAAAAGCACAAAAAACTCCTTTCTGGTATGCTCAAAGACGTGCAGGGCGGTAGAAAGTGCGAGATCGATTTTATCGACGGCGTCGTTGTGCGAGAAGGTAAGCGCGTCGGCGTGGAAACGCCCCTTTGCGCGCAAATCGTGGAAATCGTGCACGGCATTGAAAACGGACTCTACGAAATCGATTATAAGAACACGGATTTTTTCACGCTGTAAAGGCAAAGCGTTTGACATTCCCTTGCGCGCGTGATACAATAAATGCGAAAAAATAAGAAAAAGAAGGTATATATTATGGATTTGAACAAGCTTGCGGAAGCGCTCATTCCCGATGAGAACGTAAAACCGCTTGATTACTACGAAAGTAAGTACCCTGCAAGAAACTTGCCCGAAGGCGCGCAAGTCACCCGTCTTGCGCCTAGCCCCACGGGCTTTATGCATCTTGGCAACTTGTACGTTGCGCTTGCAAACGAACGCGTAGCGCACCAAAGCGGCGGCGTGCTCTATTTGCGTATCGAAGATACGGACGAAAAGCGTAAAGTGGAAGGCGCAGTGGACGTAATTCACCGCTCCTTGAAATATTTTGGCGTAAACTTCGACGAAGGCGCTGACCTTTGCGGCGAATACGGCCCGTACTATCAACGCCAACGCGCGGAAATTTATCACGCGTATGCGAAGGATTTGATTAAGCGCGGACTTGCATATCCTTGCTTCTGCACGGAAGAAGATTTGGAAAAGACCCGTGAATATCAAACGGAAAATAAGCTTTTGCCCGGTTATTACGGCGAGTTTGCAAAATGCCGCAACTTGTCCGAAGAAGAAATCTACGCCAACTTGGCGGCGGGCAAGCCCTACGTTATCCGCTTGAAATCGCAAGGCGACGTGGAAGTGAAGCACACCTTCCGCGACCAAGTGAAGGGGGATATCACCGTCACGGAAAATAACCAAGACGTGGTTATTTTGAAATCGGACGGCATTCCCACATACCACTTCGCGCACGCAATCGACGATCATTTCATGCGCACGACGCTCGTGATCCGCGGCGAAGAATGGCTTTCTTCCTTGCCGATCCATATCGAGCTTTTCAAGGTGCTTGGCTTCAAGCTTCCCAAGTATGGTCACAACTGCTCCATTCAAAAGCAGGATGGCGAAACGAGAAGAAAGCTCTCCAAGCGTAAAGATCCCGAAGCTTCGCTTACCTTCTACCGTGAACAGGGTTATCACCCTACGGCAGTAAGAACGTACATGATGACGTTGCTTAACTCCAACTTTGAAGAATGGCTTC
>JAZTWL010000179.1:0-5616 GCA_045635845.1 Candidatus Scatosoma sp.
CCTTTCATTGCGGGCAAGATTGCGGGCTCTGCACCCACAATAGGATACGCGTAACGCGCACGCAATCCTTCCGCGCAAACCGCCGTCGCCGTATTGCAGGCTAGAACAGCCAACGCAATATCGTACTTTTCCATTTCCCGAAAAACAGTATCGACCCGTCTTCGGATTTCCGACGTAGACAAGTTTCCATACGGTGCGTGATCGTTATCCCCGTAATACAAAAATACTTGGTTGGAAAACCGCGATAAAGTCTTTTGCAAAACGGTCAACCCCCCGATTCCGCTATCAAAAAATAAGATTCCGCCATTAGGTATTTTCATTTCCGCCCCGAAAAATAGAAATTTTTGAAATTTTTCTCGTTTTTCGCATTTTTACAGCGAAAAACAGTTTACAATCCTATAAATTTATGTTAAAATAGACTACGCAATTTGAAATTTAACATTCGAACAAAAAAAGGAGAACATTATGCCTAATATTAAATCCGCTAAGAAAAGAGTTTTGGTTATTGATAAGAAGACCATGAGAAACAAAGCAATCAAATCCGCGTTGAAGACGCAAGTAAAGAAATTTCTCGCAGCTGTTGAAGCAAACGACAAAGAAGCAGCTACGAAGCTTTTCCCTGAAACCGTTTCCGCAATTGATAGCGCTGTGACGAAGGGTGTTCTTCACAAGAACAACGCAAACAATAGAAAAGCAAAACTCGCTAAAAAGCTTGCTGCTTTGAACTAATCCTTTTTATAATACGTTGTTTATATTATAAATATGAGGGTCTGCCAATCGGTAGACCCCTTTTTTCGTTGTCAAAAAAATCCCCTATTCCCCCACGCTTATCGCAAGCCTTGCTAGCATTTAGCAAGGCTTGCATTTTTCTTTGAAAAAATATTCATAATACTCCTTTCAAACGTTTGACATCTTTTTATTATTATTCTATAATAATAACACTTAAAGTTTATTTTAACTAAACTTTTCGTTTATTTTTAACAAACTTTTTTAAGAATAGGTAAAAACAATCAAAAAGTTTACTTTTACTAAACTTTTTTCCTTGAAAACTGATTTTTGGGGGCAATTATGAATTTAGGCAAAAAAATCAGGCAAATGCGAAATCAAAAGGGTCTCACCCAAGAAGAACTCGCCGATCGTTGTGAATTAACGAAAGGATACATTTCGCAGCTTGAAAACAACGTAAACAGCCCGTCCATCGCAACGCTAACGGACATCTTGGCGGCTCTCGGCAGCAATCTTTCCGAATTCTTCCGTGAAGAAACGGCGGAAAAGGTTGTCTTTTCGAAAAACGAGTTTATCGAAAAGGACGCGGACGGCGTACTTTGGAACTGGTTAATTCCAAACGCGCAAAAGAATATGATGGAACCTGTGCTCGTGGAATTAGCGGAAGGTGCAGAAACCGTAGGCGACGTCCCCCACGAAGGCGAAGAATTTGGCTACGTTTTAGAAGGTAAAATCGTAATTGCGCTAGGAAATTCGCATCACACTTGCAAGAAGGGCGAAGCGTTCTATTATGCAGCAAGTAAGCCCCACCTTATTATCAATAAGGGAAAAGGCAAGGCGCGTTTCTTGTGGATTTCCACGCCACCTAACTTCTAACACACACGCGCGCGTATGCGTACGTGCGCATATATAATATTGAAACAAAAGATTTTTTCGGGAGAATTATCAATGAAGACGACAACGGAAAAGAAGAAAAACCGCATTATTGAAGTGGTAAACGTGACCAAATCCTTTGATGGGGTTAGCGTTGTAGAAAATATGAATTTTTACGTGCGCAAAGGTGAATTTGTCACCTTCCTTGGCCCGTCCGGCTGCGGTAAAACGACGACCTTGCGTATGATCGCGGGCTTTGAAGTGCCTACGAGCGGGCAAATTTTACTCAACGGCGAAGATATTAGTAATTTGCCGCCGAATAAACGCCCCGTAAACACCGTTTTCCAAAAATACGCCCTTTTCCCCCACTTAAACGTCTTCGAAAACGTAGCTTTTGGCTTAAAACTTAAGCGCGTAGAAACGACCTTCGTCGATAAAAACGGCAACGAAAAGGTGAAATATAAGAAGCTTCCCAAGTCTATCATTTCCGAAAAGGTGAAAAAGGCGCTCGAAATCGTAGACCTTGCAGGTTTCGAAACGCGTAGCATTTCCACCCTTTCCGGCGGTCAACAACAACGTATCGCAATCGCGCGCGCAATCGTAAACGAGCCGGAAATCCTACTTTTGGACGAACCCCTTGGCGCGTTGGACTTGAAAATGCGTAAGGAAATGCAACTTGAATTGAAAGCCATGCATAAGCGCCTTGGGATCACCTTCATTTACGTCACGCACGATCAAGAAGAAGCACTTACGATGTCTGATACAATCGTCGTTATGTCCGACGGTATGATCCAACAAATCGGCACGCCCGAAGAAATTTATAACGAACCAAAAAACAGCTTCGTTGCCGACTTCATCGGCGAAAGCAATATTTTTAGCGGCGTTATGCCGAAAGACGGTCAAGTTCGTTTCTGCGGCAAGGCGTTCAAGTGCCTTGACGGCGGTTTTGAAAAGGACGAGCCCGTAGACGTCGTTGTACGCCCCGAAGACGTGCAAATCACATCCGTGGAAGACGGCGTATTGAAAGGCAAAGTGACGTCCGTTGTATTCAAGGGTATGCATTATCAAATCCTTGTACAATGCGGCCGTTATGAAATTGAAATTCAAAGCACCACCACCCCTTCCGTTGGGGAAACCGTGGGCTTAACCGTTGCTCCCGACGGTATTCACGTTATGAAGAAAGAATTTAGCGTGAACAAATTCACGGGCGTTATTACGAAGCACAACACCGTGGAATTTGGCGACGGCGAATTTGAATGCGACGTTACGCAGCTTTACCCCGGCAGTCATTTGGACGAAGAAGGCTATTTGATTACAGCAAAAGGCGAAAAACTCGATTTGACGGATACGGAAGTGAACGTAGAAGTCGGCTTACATGATATTACCATGAGCGACAATCTTGAAGAAGGCGGCGCACAAGGGCATATCATTTCCCTTATTTATAAGAGTGAATACTATCGCTATATTGTCCGCACCGAAAACGAAGAAGATTACGTACTTGCGTGCGAAGATTTGTGGAACGAAAACGACCTTGTTAGCTTGATTATCCCGAAGGAAAAGATTAAGCTTACCTTAAAGGTAGCGGAGGGCGGAAAGAAATGACGAAAAATAAGGCAAAACCCCGTTTTTCGCGGAAGCTTCTCGCGATCCCTTACGGGTTGTTTTTGGGGATATTCGTCGTAATTCCCCTTCTCATTATTATCTACTACGCGTTCACTAACGACGACGGGAAATTCACGTTAGACTACGTAAAATATTTCTTTAGTGAAGACGGAAAAGGCTTTTGGGCGTTCTTTAAGTCCTACAACTTCAAAACGATTATGCAAAGCCTTTTCATTTCCGTTATTAGTACGCTTACCTGTCTTTTGATTGCGTACCCCGTGGCATATATTATCGCAAAATCGAAATTGAAGAACAAATCGGCGCTTTTGCTTCTTTTTATCGTGCCTATGTGGGTGAATTTCGTACTCCGAATCAACGCATTAAAAGAACTCTTGGTTTGGATCGGCATCTACAATAAATCGAACGGTTGGAATATCTTCAACACTATCTTGGGTATGGTGTACGATTTCCTTCCCTTCATGATTTTGCCCATTTACACGACCATTATCAAAATCGACAACAGTTATTTGGAAGCGGCGCGGGACCTTGGCGCAACGGGCGCAAGAGCCTTTGTGAAAGTGACACTTCCCCTTTCCAAGGCGGGCATTATGAGCGGCGTTTCCATGGTATTCTTGCCCTCTATGACAAACTACGTCGTTTCCAACTACCTTACTTTCCGTAACGTCAAGATTATCGGTAAATTGATTGACGACTATTTCACGGGCGATTTGTGGCACGACGGGTCTTTTATCGCGCTCGTTTTATTGACGTTCATGTTCTTGATTACGTGGCTTACGGGCGGATTTAAGGCAAGCGAACAAAATGATACAAGGGGTGCTTCGTTATGGTAAAATGTAAACGCGTTTTGAAGTGGCTCTTCATCTTGCTCGTGCTCCTTTTCATCTATTTCCCCATCATTTTCTTGACGATTAATAGTTTCAACGAAAGTGATATGATCCAAAGCGGTTGGAAAGGCTTTAGTTGGAGCCATTATAAGTATTTCTTTGATTTCGACAACGAGCCCTTGCGCGTCGTATTGCAGACGCTTCTCTTAGCGCTCGTTGTGGCTACCTTATCCACGATTTTAGGCACGGTGGGTGCAATCGGGCTTTTCTATTCGAAGAAGCGCGTAAATCGTACCCTTTCCGCTGTAAACCAAATTCCCGTTATCAATGCCGAAGTGGTCACCGCAATTTCCTTTGCACTTTTCGTTTCCTTCTTTGGCTTGGATAAAAACACCTTTATCCCCCTTATCGTGGGACAAATGATTCTCTGCACCCCCTTCGTCGTACTCTCGATTATTCCCAAGCTCAAGCAAATGGATAATAATCTCTACGAAGCGGCGTTGGACTTGGGCGCATCCCCCACGAAAGCACTCTTTTCCGTAATCATTCCGCAAATTTTGCCGGGTATTGTTGCAGGTTTCTTGCTTTCCGTTACCCTTTCGCTCGACGATTATGTTGTTGCGGCGTACACGAAACCCGATTCCTTCAAGACGATTAGTACCCATATCTACGGCTTGGATAAGAACAATATCGTTGGCCCGCAAATTAAAGCGGCGTACTGGGCATTTACGGCAATCGTATTCTTGCTCATTATCATCTCGGTAATCGCGGTGAATATTTACGCAACACAAAAAGCAAGGAGCAAAAAGAAATGAGAAGAAACTTATTAAAAACACTTGCTCTTTGCCTTTGTGCGACGTCCGCCTTTTCCCTTGTAGGTTGCTCGTCAAGTATCGGTCTTGGAGGCAATAAAAGCAACGTTTTACGCGTTGCAAGTTGGGACGAGTATATTGATATGGGTGGTGACATCTACGACGGCAACGATCCCGATTTGGTGGCGTTTAGAGAATTCTACTACGACTTATTCAATATTGATTTGAGAGATAGCCGTCCACTCTACGAAGAATTCGAAAACTGGTACGCCGAAGAATACGGCAAAGATATCGAAGTGGAATACATTGCCTTGCAAGACAATGAAACCATGTACAACAAGATCAAAATGGGCGATTCCTACGATTTGCTTTGCCCTTCCGAATATATGGCAATGAAATTGAAATCGGAAGACCGTTTAATTCCCTTCGATAATGATTTCTACGCCCCGAAAACGGCTGAAAATCACAATTATTACGTAGAGAATGAATCTATCTACACGAAGGAAATCTTTGAAAAAACGGGGCTTACGGGCTATATAGCAGGTTATATGTGGGGAACGACGGGTTTCGTCTTTAACCCCGAAGAAATCGGCGATTCGCCCGAAGAAGCGCGCGAAATTATGAGCAGTTGGTATTGCTTGACGAGCGACGAATGCGAGCGTAAAATTACCGCAAAGGACAACGTGCGCGATTCCTATTTCATGGGACTTGGCATGTACTACGAAGATGAACTTCTTGCATTGCAGGAAAACAATCCC
>JAZTWL010000180.1:0-3155 GCA_045635845.1 Candidatus Scatosoma sp.
AAGGTATGCAATTCGATCGCGGCTACGCTTCGGCGTACATGGTGACGAACACCGACAAAATGGAAGCCGTTTTGGAAAACCCCTACATTTTGATTACGGATAAGAAAATTTCTTCCTTGCAAGAAATTTTGCCTGTGATTGAGCCCCTTGCACAACAAGGCGCAAAGCTTTTGATTATTGCAGAAGACGTAGAAGGCGATGCACTTGCGGCACTTATCGTAAACAAGCTTAAGGGCGTATTCAATTCCGTAGCAGTAAAAGCTCCCGGCTTCGGCGATAGAAGAAAGGAAATGCTCCGCGATATTGCAACGCTTACGGGCGGCGAAGTCATTTCTTCCGATTTGGGCTTTGAATTCAAGGACGTGACCCCCAACATGCTCGGTAGAGCAGCAACCGTTCGCGTTGACAAGGAAAACACGACGATCGTTGGCGGCGCAGGCAGCGTAGAAGTTATCAAGGCTCGTATTGCTTCCATTAAATCGCAAATTGCGGAAACGAAATCCGATTACGATAGAGAAAAATTGCAAGAACGCCTTGCAAAACTTGCTGGCGGCGTAGCGGTAATCAGCGTTGGCGCGGCAACCGAAGTAGAAATGAAAGAAAAGAAACTTCGCATCGACGACGCACTTGCGGCAACGCGTGCGGCTGTAGAAGAAGGCTACGTACCTGGCGGTGGTAGTGCCCTTCTTTCGGCTGTTCCCGCTGTAAAGAAACTCGTTGCAAGCCTTAACGGCGACGAAAAGACGGGTGCGGCAATTGTATTGAAAGCGTTGGAAGAACCCATTAGACAAATCGCGAAGAACGCTGGTTTGGACGGATCAGTTATCGTAGATAAAGTACTTTCCTCCAAGAAAGCAAACTATGGCTTCGACGCATTGAACAACAAATACTGCGATATGGTAGAATGTGGTATCATCGATCCTACGAAGGTGACCCGTTCCGTACTTCAAAACGCAGCATCCGTTGCATCCACCCTTCTTACGACGGAAAGTATCGTAACGGATATTCCTACTCCCCCCACCCCCGCAATGCCTTCCGGTGATATGGGCGGTATGTACTAATTTCAAACAAACAATAAGAAAAAGAGCGGTTGCAAGTTGCAGCCGCTCTTTTCACAAGGGAGAAAAGCAAATGGTCAAATCATATTTTCTAAAATCAATTTATCGGCAATTAACGCGATAAATTCGCTATTCGTAGGCTTTTCCACGCCCAAATACACACGCGTACCGAAAATTGCATTTATAGCGTCAATTCTGCCACGATTCCAAGCCACTTCAATGGCGTGCCGGATAGCGCGCTCTACTTTACTCGAAGTCGTTGCAAATTTCTTCGCAATCGTAGGATATAATTCCTTCGTCACACTATTGATCACGAAAGGACGTTCCACTGTCATTTTAATCCCTTCGCGTAAGTACGAATATCCCTTAATATGCGGCGGAATACCGATAGAAATAAAGATTTCGCTAATCTTTTCTTCGGTAGAAACGGGTTTCTTTCGCGAAGCAATCGCCGATTCCCGCATAGCAATCACACGCTCGCGCATAAGCTCGCGAATGCGATCCATCGCCGTTGCAATCGAGAACGGCTTCACCAAATAATAGCACGCGCCTTCCGATAATGCCTTTTCAATCACGTCGTCATTCGCAACGCCCATTGCAACGATTTTTGCATCCGCCCACGTCTTCTTTACCGCGCGAATAACGCCACAACCGTCCGTTCCCTTCAAGAACATCCCTACGATCACAAGATCAGGCTTCAAGCGCAATATTTCCTTGATCCCATCATCTCCGTCATCGCCCGCGTATAATACGTTAAAATCATTGCTTTCGGAGAAAGCTTGCTGCAGTTGCGCTAACACAGCGCTATTTGACTCCAATAAAATTAGTGAATTTGCACGCATGGTGCACCTCCTTAAAATATATGTATTTTTTCGATATCCTATCGATTTGTAAGGACATTATACAACATATTTTTTAAGAAAGCAAGTATTATTTTACAATATTCAAAATATTTTTCAATGAATTTTGAATATTTTTCAATATTGTTCAATAATCCGTGTCGAAAACTGTCGAAACATTAAAAATACGAGCCCGCGCAATCTATGCGCGGGCTCGTGCACTACTTATAATATATAGATTTACACTTGGGTTTCATCGATATATTCGTCGTACGTCACTTGGCGATCGTACGTCTTCTTATCGTTAATTTCGATGATACGATTTGCTACGGTATTCATCAATTCTTGGTCGTGCGAAGTCAAAAGCATGCAGCCTTTGTAGTTGCTCAAGCCGTTATTGAGTGCCGTAATCGATTCCAAATCAAGGTGGTTGGTAGGTTCGTCAAAGATCAAGAAGTTGCTGCCTTCAAGCATCATTTTTGCAAGCATGCAACGCACTTTTTCGCCACCGGAAAGCACTTTTGCTTGTTTCAAAGCTTCTTCGCCCGAGAAAAGCATTCTTCCAAGCCAACCGCGGAGATATTCTTCGTAGTGATCGTTGGAGAATTGAGAAAGCCATTCTACGAGATTGAAATCGCAATTCATGAAATATTCGTTGTTATTTTGCGGGAAATAAGAAACGGAAATCGTTTTACCCCAACGAATCGTACCGGCATCGGGTTGTTCCTTGCCCATCAAAATATCGTAAAGCATCGTAAGCGTGGTGCTCTTATCCGATACGATACCGATCTTTTCGTCGTGTTGTACGGTGAAGGAAAGATCTTTGAAGTACCCTTCTTTCGTCAAACCTTCTACCATCAAAATATCGTGCCCGATATCCTTTTCAAATTTGAAATCGATATAGGGATATTTACGAAGCGAAGGCTTGAAATCGTTGATCGTAAGCTTTTCGAGCTCTTTCTTTCTCGACGTAGCTTGACGGGATTTGGAAGCGTTTGCAGCGAATCTTGCAATGAACTCTTGCAATTCCTTCGCGCGTTGTTCCGCCTTCTTATTTTGTTCCTTTTGTTGACGTGCAAGCAACTGACTCGTTTGATACCAGAAATCGTAGTTGCCGACGTACATATTGATTTTACCAAAGTCTACGTCGCAAATATTCGTACAAACTTTATTCAAGAAGTGACGGTTGTGGGATACGATAATAATCGTATTTTCGAAATCCATCAAATAGTTTTCGAGCCATCTAACCGTTTTAATA
>JAZTWL010000181.1:0-8957 GCA_045635845.1 Candidatus Scatosoma sp.
ACCTTTTCGTTGCAGGCTTCATCGGAACGCCTCAAATGAACTTCTTCAGGGAATCTACCTTGACTAGCGAAGATGGTAGGGTTTACGTGAACTTCATCGGTAACAACAAGATTGTTCTTCCTAAGAGCGTTGTTGCAAGAATTAAGAACATTGAAGAATATCTTGATACGGATAAGGCAGTCGTTCTTGGCGTTCGTCCCGAAGATATTCACCAAGATCAAATGTTCATCGCAGGTTCGCCTGAAACGGTTGTAAGCGCACGTATCGAAGTTATCGAAAAACTCGGTGCTGAAACGCAAATCTACTGCGAACTTGACCACGAAGATAAGGAAAGCTCGATCATCGATAGCTCCACGCAAATGATCGCGAAGATTTCTAGCCGTGCAGACGTTGCTTTGAAGGAAGTTGTAGAACTTGCATTCGACGCAAACCACATTCACCTTTTCGACGGCGAAACGGAAGCTTCCTTGCTTGAAAGAGATGAAAACTACGAAGTGATCGAAGAAAACGCTGAAGGCGCTGCATTCGTTCCTCCTACACCTCAAGAAATGAGAGCTCAAATCGAAGCTACGCGCGTTATCACGAAAGAAATGAAGGCGCAAGCTCGTAAGGACGCTAGAATGGCGAAGGCTGCTGAAAAGCGCGCAATCGCTGCTGCTGCAAAAGCTGCTCCCGTAGAAGAAGTTGCTGAAGAAGCTGCTCCTGTGGAAGAAGCTCCCGTAGAAGAAGCTCCCGTAGAAGAAACGACGGAAGAATAATTCGTCACTAAAATCAAATAAGGAACGCGCTCGTTGCAAAACGAGCGCGTTTTTTCTATGCACAATCGACGTTTTTCCGGAAGAGTCGAACGGCGAGCGCCGTCATATCGTCTTTCGCTGCGCCGTTTTGTAAGCGAAGGGCGGTTTGGACGAGGGTATCGGTGAGTTGTTGTGGATTCCCGATCGGGATCGCGCGCAAACAATCGTAAAGATCGCTTGCCGAGCCGAATGCGTCCACCACGCCGTCCGTCAAGAATAGGAGTACGTCGTTTTCAAGCAAGGTGAAGGAGCTTGCGTCGGGGCGTAAGGATTCCAAAATGCCGAGGGGGAGGGAGTTGCCTTCGAGCACCTTCACGGTGTTTCCCGAAAGGATAAAGCCGAGCGGCGAACCGATCTTGATCACGTCCGCTTTTCCGCTGTCCAAATCCACCGTCGCTACGTCCACACACGCAAACCGTTCTTCTTGATTGAACGTGAGAAGCTTGTTGACGGTGGAAAGCACGAGCGCGGAAGGCATTTTCGCGCGGTAAAAGCTTTCTAATAGAGAAATGGTGTTTTCGGAAACTCGCTTGGCGTATTCGCCGCTCCCCATACCGTCCGAAAGCGCCACCATAAACTTCCGCTCGTCGATTTTGATGACGGAATGTGCGTCGCCGCTTGCCGCCGAGCCATTCTTTTTTGCGCTCGTCACGCCAAACGCCGCGTCGAACAGGGGCTTTTTGCGCAAAATACAGCCGAATTTATCGTCGTTGAGCGCAATTCGCTCGGAAATAATCATGGGCACGCCGAAAAGTTGGGAAGAAATGGCGGCAATCTTTTTCACGTCCGCTTTACCGAAGGTGATAAGGGAAAGAGTGAAATTTTCTTCGTCGCCGTAGATGAGCACCTCGGAACAAATCACGCCCGCCGAAAGCAGGGCAATATTGAGTGCGCGCTCCTTTTCCGAATAGATTTTAAGCGGCTCGCTTTGCTCTAGAGCAAGGGTTTTCAAAATCTCGCTCACCCCTTGCGCTTGCTTGGCGAGAAGGGCTCTACCGCACGCCGCGTTTTCCGTTTCCGTTAAGTATTTTCGATAATCCCCGATATGCCGATTCACGGCGTAAAGAATCCCGCTTTGATTGACGCAAATCTTCGAAAGCGCGCTCGGTATATCCATCAAATTCGTCTTGCCCTTCAAACAACCCACTTCAATGAGTTTTTCCAAATCCACCGCGGCGTTTTGCTTTTGACAAGCGGGATAGGAAGGACAGTTTTTGCAAGCTTCGGCAAGGACTTGCGCGCGTATATGCGCGCGTGCGCCGTCTTCGGCGGCGGTGTCGCCAAGGGCGGTGAAAGCGGATTCAATCTCTCGAAAAACGGCGGAGATTTCAAAGAGTTTTTCCCCGATCGACGCGCGGTTGCGGTTGATTGCAAGGCGGGAAAGGTGTTTTTCTCGATAGAAAACGAGTTTTCTTTCCAACGCACGCGTGAAGGACGGGGGAAGTAAAATAAAGAGTAGGGTGGGGATGACGACGGATAAAAGCGTGCTCACGAGCAAGTGGGAAGGGTACGCGTAGAGCCCGTCGAAATAGCCGTAAAGGAAAAATGCGGTGAGTGCGGCGCACGCGATTGCCGCCCGCCCCATTTTTGAAAAGAGCACGACGAGTACGCCGATAAGGAAAAATTTCTCCGTGACGGGATTGCCAACGAGAAAGGGCGGCAGGGACAAAACGAAGGCGCAAAGGAGCGCGGTGGCGTCCTTTGTCACGTCCGCAAAGAGTAGCAAAAGGAAAAATGCCACACCCATGTACGCGTTGAAACCCAAAAAACGATGCATACCCACGCCGACGAGCGTAAAAAGCAGTACGCTAAAGAGTAATTCGTCGGGGCGCAAGCGGCAACGCAAGGATTTTTTGAGTAAGGCTTTGAGTGCAACGGAAAAAATTGCGGAAAGCAGGAAAGTGAGTGCGGCTACGAGTGCCTTTTCCGCGTAGGGCGAAAGGGGCGTTTCCCGTTCAAAAGGGAAGGCGTACTCGGGCGCGGGCTCGAATAGGATATAGACGGCGAGCGCAAGCGCGAGCGCGAATAGAGTGAACGCTCCCGTCCGTTTGGAGTGCGCGGTGGGGAATTTCTCTTGTACGTAGAAGCCGATCCATAACAAAAAGCCTTGCCAAAATAGCAGTAAGAAGGTGGGCATGTACGCGTTGATCGGAAAAATTAAGTAAGGTAGGGCATATAAAACCGAAGCGATAATCGGGGAAAGGCCCGCGCTTGCAATTCCGTACGCAAGGGCGAGCGCGAAGGGCTCGTCCCTCTCCCCGACGTAGCGCAAAAATAGAGAGCAAAGGGCAAAAAGGATATATAGAAAGAAGCGAAAAAAATCGATTTTTTTGCGAATGCGCATAAAAAACCCCCGTAAAACAGTTTTCTTCGATTATACGAAAAACGCACGCACGAAATTTGACTGTTTTCGGGGTTTTACAAGAGAAAATGCAGTTTTATTGATTGACGGGGAAGCCCAAGCTTATCAAGATAGCGCGATTCACTTTGAGCATCGTCGCTTCGGGGAGTTCTCCGATCCGCTCTTTTAAGCGGCGCTTATCGAGTGTGCGGATTTGTTCGAGCAGAATCACGCTGTCCTTGACGAGTCCGTAAGCGGAGGGGATTTCGATATGGGTGGGGAGCTTGGCTTTGTTGATTTTGCTCGTAACGGCGGCGGCAATAATGGTGGGGGAATACTTATTCCCCACGTCGTTTTGCACGATTAGAATGGGACGGATACCCCCTTGCTCACTCCCCACGACGGGGGAAAGATCGGCATAATATAATTCACCGCGTTTTACGTTTAGCATACTTTACCTCTTTTGAAAAACCAACAGCTCCCTATTCCATTATATGTACGGATAGGCGGCGTGCGTTCTTCGCGTTTTGATAAGAAAAGTATATCCAAGCGGCGGGGGATTTATACGCCGAGAAAAAAGCCGCCCGATTTTTTCGGGCGGCTTTGCGATTATTCTTCTTCAATTTTGATAAGCACTTCGTCTTCAATACGCGCGGGCAACATAGCGTAAATCAAGTTCCCAAGACCAAACGTCCACCAAATAGTGAGCACTGCAATCAACGCGTGTTGCGTTTTAGGCGCTTTCTTCACAACGCGCGCATTATTTTCGCCTTGCGATTCCACGTGATAGCCCATCGTAATAAATTCATCAATCATCTTTTCCAACTCTTTCTTCGTCGAAACCTTTCTAATTCTGTTTGCCATAGTAAAAAACACTCCTAACGTATATTTGTAGATTGCCTACAAAATAATAGTATCATATATAGCCCATAATGTCAAGTGAAATGGGCTATAATTAGCCTATATTTTTAATTAAGGAGAGAAATATGGGCGTATATGAAGCTGTAAAAATGAGGATTATGGAATTGTGCGAGCGTGAAAAAATTACGATTAATAAGCTTGCCACGGAATCGGGCGTTGCGAGATCTTCTTTGAAGAATATTTTGTACGGAAAGAGTAAAAATCCCGGCATCGTCACGTTAAAAATGCTTTGTGACGGATTAAACGTTTCATTGGTAGAGTTTTTTGATAGTCCACTTTTTGCAGGTTTGGAGCAAGAATTGTGTTAAAAAACCGAAATCAAAGCCGCCCGATTTTTCGGGCGGCTTTGATATTGCCATAATATTTAGATAATGCAGCCGGGATCTTTTTCGGGCAAGGAATCGAGTTCCTTCTTCTTATCCGCGTAGCCCGCCTTGCCAAGCAGGGCGAAGGTAGCCTTTTTGCCTTCTTCAACGCCGGGTTGATTGAAGGTGTCGATATTGAGCATCGCGCCCGCATACGCCGTTTGCAATTCGAAAAGGAACAAGAGCTGACCGAGCGTGAAGGCGTTGAGTTCGGGAATCCAAAGGGTGTAGTTCATTCTGCCCGCTTTGGTGAGTGCGTACGCCGTTGCCGCATTTTCCGCTTGAATGAGTTCTTCCATGGTGTGGCCGCCCAAGAACGCCACGTCGGGGATATTTTCACAGCCGTGGGGGATAGGCATTTCGCAACCGTACTTCTTAAGGGAAAGGAAGGTGACTACCTTATCGTAAGGGCCTTCCGTATAAAGTTGCACTTGTGAGTGTTGATCGGTCGCGCCGAGCGCTTTTACGGGCGTTTGACCGTAGTTGCAAGGCTCGCCGTCAAGCGTCACGTTCTTGCCGAGAGATTCTGCCCAAAGCTGACAGTACCAATCCGCAAGGAATTTCAAATTGTCCGAATAGGGCATCATAACGCCGACGTTCATGCCCTTTTCCATAGCTGCTACTTGAAGCACGGCAGACATCAACGCGGGGTTCTTGCGCATAGCGGGTTTGTTGCAAACGCCGTCCATATACGCCGCGCCTGCCAAAAGGCCGACGATGTCGATACCAAGCACTGCTGCGGGGAGCAAACCAACGGGGCAAAGTTGGGAGAATCTACCGCCAACGCCGTCGGGCAAAACGTAGCTTTTAATACCGCCGCATTCGTCGGAAATCTTCTTCAAGTTGCCACGGCTTTCGTCCGTCGTGAAGATAACGTTATCTTTCACGTTTACGCCCGCCTTCGTTAAAAGGTCGAGAATGATGAGATATTGCGTCATGGTTTCGCTCGTTGCGCCCGATTTCGAGATTACGTTAAAGCAAGTCTTTTCCGGTTCGATAACGTCGAGCAAATCGCGCATTCTTACGGGATCTACGTTGTCTTCTACGTAGAATTTAGGTCCTTTTCTCTTGGATTTGGGCAAATCGTTGTAGTGCAAATGGCAAAGCGCGTTGAACGCCATGATAGGGCCGAGTGCGCTGCCGCCGATGCCGAGTACGACGAAATATTGGAAGTTCTTTCTTACGTCGCGAGCCGTTTTCAAAATGTCGTCCACGATTTCCTTTTGGTTATAAGGAAGCTCCGTCCAACCCATGAACAACTCGTCCTTGCCGCGGTTTTCTCTTACGAAATTAAACGCCGCGCTCGCTTTCGCGTTGTAGGAAGAAAGTTCGCGATCGGTAAAACCCTTTTTGCCAAGGAATTTTTCCGTCATGTTGTTATAGTCCAACGTCACGCGCATGGAATTGCGCCAATCTCTTGTTTTGTAGCCCATAAAATTGCTCCTTTGCTTTTTTATTTCTTTATAATATTGTACTATTTTCTCGTGCGCTTGTCAATAGCGGTAGGAAAAAAAACGGGCGATTTTTGCACTTTTTTTCGCGAAAACACGCGAAAAAGTCGCTTTTTAACGCAAGCCCTCTTTTTCCTTTTGCTTGGCGAAAGCTTTTCGCAGAATTTGAAAGAGCGCGAGTAGGAATAAAAGGAGCGCGGCGGTGACGAGCGTGGCGAGCGGCTCACCGAAAAATCGCTTACATTCGACGGCGAAAAACCGTCCCAAAACGCATAAGGGAAGGGGTAGCAAAAGTAGGGGCAAAAACTGTTGAATCCATACCTGCCCCCGTCCTTTTGCGAAAAGCAGGTGTTTTTTCCACAAAAAAACAAGGTTGCAAACGGCGCAAACGAGTTGGCTTAATCCCAACCCCCAAAGGTAGGCGTACGCGCCGCAATATTGTGGCAATAGCAAGATACAGAGTAGGAGCGCCGCCGCGCCGAGAAAGTAGAAAAGGAAGGTCTGCTTTTCAAAGCCGAGAGAATTGAGAATGGACGTGGAAATGATCGTAAGGCTCATGGGTAAGACGAAAAGGCAGGATTTTTCAATCATGATTCCCGCTGTTTCGTTGGAAAAGGCGAGCATGCCGACGTCTTTTCCGACGGAAAAGAGAATGGGGATAAGGGCGCACGCGATAAAGACGGCAAATTTCAAGCCCCGCAAGATGTTTTTGCGGAGTCGTTCGTAGTTTTTGCGGTAATAGGAATCGGAAAGTTCGGGCACGAGTACGAGTGCAAGCGAGCCGATAAAGGTGGCGGGCATGAAAAGGACGGGGATTACCATACCCGAAACGATCCCGAAAAGTTTGAGCGCTTGCGTTTCGTCGAGCCCCGATTTCACGAGCATGGCGGGGAGTAAAACGGCGATTGCCGACGAGACGAGTGACGTGGCTGCGCGGACGGACGTGATAGGCAGGGTTGCGTTGAATAGCGGTTTGAGCCGTTTTTTCGGCCGAGAAATCCCGCCCCCTTTGAAGAAGAAGCAAAGGATTGCCACGAAGCAAACGAGCATACAGGAAAGGGACACCGCCCACGCTGCTTTTTGCGCGCCATCCGACGGGGAAGAAACGTTTTGCAAAAGCATAACCCCGATCATTACCATCACCGCTTCTTCCGCTACTTCTAAAATGGAAGGAATTAAAAATTCCTTGTTGCCCCAAAAACTACCCCGAATCACGGCGTAAACGCTTGAAAAAACGAGTCCGCATAATAGGATTTGGAAAATATCGAAGCAACGCTCGTCGGTGAAAAGAAAATTCGCGTTTTTGCCGAAAAGCCCGAAGAGAAAGGAAATGGGCAGGCTCAAAAATAGGCACAGCAAAAGCCCCGCGCCCACCGTTTCTTTTTCGGCGCGCGGATTGCCTTCCGCCTTGGCTTTCGTAATCATTCTTGAAACGGTGATGGGGATGCCGCCCGCGCCGATGGTGGCGAATAGTCCGAATAGGGAAAAGGCGACTTGGTATAGCCCCAAGCCTTCCGCGCCGATGAGTCGGGATAACACGACGCGGTACAAAAAACCGAGCCCGCGCGTGGCGGCGGAGAGTCCCGTGACGATAGCTGTGCTTGCATAAATACTCTTTTTCATACCATTATTCTACGGACGAGCTTGGAAAAATAGAACGAAGCATAATTCCCTTTCTCGCGCATAGGATAATAGAGATGTTGAAGACGGAGCAAAAAAAATATTATCAAGTGCGCCCGGGTCAAACCTTGGAAGAAATTGCGGCGTACTTTTCCATTTCCGCGCGGCTTTTGGCACGGGAAAACGGCTTGACAGCCCCGCCGCCCATAGGGCGGATTTTGCATATTCCGAGTGAAAGGGGGAATGCTTATATCGTGCAGGAAGGGGATACGCCGAGCCTGCTTTGCGGGAGTGAAGAAGGGTTTATCAAAAAGAATGGCGGTCGGGTGTTCTATCTTGGAATGCGGGTGATTTTATAAAGGCACAAAAGGAGAAAAAGCGGCATAGAATATAGTAAGTAATTGATTACGCGAACAACCGAAAAAACGGGCAAAACCGCCTTTTCGGAGAGATTCGTACAGGAGGTAAATTTATGTCCTTTTATTCTAATTTCAATTCGGAAAAATGCCCCGGCGCGATTACGGGGAATCCGATCAACGGCATTACGGAAAAGGTGTGCGTGCAAGTGGAAAAAATCTTCGATGCGGCGATTAAACAATCCCAACTCGCGAATTATGCGCTCGCACTCACCGATTTGACGCCCGCCGATCCTACATATCCTTTGACGTTCGTTTCCGCGCGCTCGACGGCAAGCGAAGCTACTGTAAGCAACTTGAATATCGATCGGCAAGCGGATAGGCGTTGCGCTCGTGTGCAAGCCACCGTTTCCGTGCCCGTTGAAGTGCTGTATACCGATGCGAACGGCGTGGACGGCAGTGCGACGGCGACGGTTTCTATCCCCGTTGACGTACTTCTTTACGTACCTGCCCCGTCCATTATCCCGTTTACGCTCCGTGCGGTGGCGAGCGTGGTCGTTCCCGACGCTACCTGCGATACGACGACGCAAGGCTTCACGGCGAACGTCTGTGCAACGGTGATTTTGAAGATTGCCATGCCCGTGGAAATTCTCATTCCGTCCTACGGCTATTGCGCGCTTCCCCCTGCACAGGAATATTCGCAAGAAGTGTGCGCGGGATTCTTTGAATTGCCCCTTTACCCGCAGACGAAAAATTGTCCTTGCAAATAAACGAAGGCGACGGCTTTTGCCGTCGTTTTTGTTTGGGAAAGTCTTGACAAAAGAGAGAAAAGGGGCTATAATATAGCCATGAATATTTATGCGATTAGCGATTTGCACCTTTCGAATACCGCTGATAAGCCGATGGACATTTTCGGTGGGAATTGGGAAGGGCATTTCGAAAAAATTAAATCGGATTGGCTCGAAAAGGTACAAGCGGACGATATCGTGCTTATTTCGGGGGATATTAGTTGGGCGATGAAGCTTTCCGACGCGCTCGTCGATTTGCAAACGCTTGCCGACTTGCCGGGCAAGAAAGTGTTCATTCGCGGCAACCACGATTATTGG
>JAZTWL010000182.1:0-2533 GCA_045635845.1 Candidatus Scatosoma sp.
CGTCGCCCGTCAAAGCCGCGCTTTCGCTACCGCCGAAGATTTGCTCGAACGTGCCGCCCGTAACTTTCACGTTGACGTCGCAACCCGCATCAACACCTTTGTTTCCGCCGTACATACTCATAGACGCGCCGCCCGTAACGATTAGATTTGCGCTACCGCCAATCGTTGCGCCGCTACCGTACGAGCCGCCGAATAAATGCGTAGATTTCGCATTACCGCCAAACGTCAAATAGGTGTTGCCCGTAATCGTATCCATTGCGCCGCCGCCCAAGAATAGAGCGCCCCCTTCGTGGTTCGCCACGTTGAGATTTGCATTGACGTTGCCACCTACAACAAGGTGGGTGTCGCCGTCAACCATGCCCATTCGGCTACCGCCGTATACGCCCTTATATGCGCCCGAAAGAAGGGTTAAACTCGTACCTGCTACCGTCGTTCCTTGATCGCCGCCGCCAAAAACGTCTACGGAATTGCTAAACGAAACCCCTTCGTCCATCACCACCGTGTAGCCGTTTGCGCAGATATAGCTACCCGAATTCACTTGAATTTTCGTATCGGTAAACGTCACGTTATCATGGATCTGCAAGGAAGGTACGCTCGTCGCGTCCAAGCTACCGCCCGTGACCGTAATCGTTTTTCCATGCGTAGTCCACGTACCTACGGAAACGGCATCCTTCAAAACAATCGTGCCGCCGTCTTGCACTTGGGTGAGCGCGTATTGAAACGTCGCATAAGGTGCGCTTTCCGTGCCACTATTTGCATTGTTGCCGTTTGCGGAAACGTATACCGCGTTGGCTGTCTCCGCCGTTGCATTCAAGAGCTTTAAGCCGCTATAAATACTCAACGACATCAAGCCCGTTAAAACCCAAAGACATATTTTCTTTGCCGTATTTTTCATAACGCCTCCTTAATTCCCTTGCACAAACCAATCGTTATCCCAACTACCCAAGTCGTCGGCGTTTTCATTGGATGAACTCGTTAGAACGTCTTGATCAAAAAAGAAAAGCAAGTTTATTTCAAGCGTTTCATATTTTTTCATAATTAACTCCTTCGCAGCCATTTTGGCTCTTATACGCTTTCTTGCCTTTCTTTTCTATAACGAATGAGGGAAAGCACACAAGAAATGAGCGCGGTGATATCCGCAATCAACGCCACCACGTAGAATTTGGAAATACTATTGCATGCGAATGCACAGTACGCCAAGAATGCGACTTTTCGAATATTGTTTTCTTTAGTCATAAAGAAGGCAAGGATTGAGAGCGTACAAGCCGTCAAGGCAAATACGTCCATCCATACCTTAAACGTCAAAACGGAAAATACTGCCGCGAACAAAACGAAAAACACGTTCCATAGCATACTTTTTGCCCATGCGTGTTTCTCTTGCAGCAAAATAACGATTTTGCTCATAATGCCGATAATATTCGCCGTGCCGCTGATAAAATCTCCTTGTAACGCAAAATAGAAAAGCCAACCGATATCGCTCGTGATCCCTACAAAAACAATCTGTTTTTTGCGTTTCATTTGGAAAATCATAAATTGCAGGAAAATGGATATAACGCCTATGGTATTAAAAAGAATAGGATACCCTTTCCCCATTGCACCGTCAAGCGCGCTTACCATTCTCTCGGAAATATCGGCAATTGAAACCAATAAATGATGCGTCATGATTCCTTATAATTCTTCCAATTCGTCCTTAAAGAACGCGCGAGAATACGCTTTATTCCCTTCTTCGTCCATCACTTCCACGTACACCCACTTCACTTTTTCGTGAAGCTCAAATTCGGCTTGCGTGATTGTTTCGTCTTTCGCCGCCATAAATACCCCGCGCTTATGACAATTCGTAATAAAGCAAATGCGCTTTGCAGGCGAAGTACTTACGCTTAATACGCCGTTATCAATCGAAAGCGAGAAGATTTGCGGCCCGCACGAAGCGTAAAATTCTTGTTTTTCCAACGCCGTGATCATGCTTTCATAATCAAGCTTATCCGCAAGAAGATACGTAATCCCACCAAAGGAATCGCATCTCGGATCGTCTACGAGGTGCGCGTTATGGTTATCATCCGCCGCAATCAACGCCATTCTTCTGCCTTTGTTTAATTGATAATCGTAATAGTGCTCGTTATGCTCGTTATGGCCGACCATGTACGAAGAATGGTTATAAATTTCCATTGCAAAGCACTTTTCGTACGCGTCCGCCATGCTTTCGTCTTCAAACGACCACGTAGGGTGGTTGTGACAAGTCAAGAACCCGCATGCTTGCGCGTCGTCAATCAACCTTTTAATGAAGGGAACGGAAATTTCCCGATTTTCCAAAAGATAATGATATTCTACGCTATCCCACTCGTCTTTGGGGATATATTTCGTATGATTCGGCGTAAAATAGAGCATTTTATTTTCGGGCGTCTTCGAATAAAGATTGATATGCGATTGCGCATCCGCCACCGGATCAAACGGGAAATTCTTAATATACACTTCATACGCCGTCAAGAACAAAATTTCGTCGTCCGTTAAATCGTTATGCGAAACCAAACGCTCG
>JAZTWL010000183.1:0-2355 GCA_045635845.1 Candidatus Scatosoma sp.
ATTGCCGTCGGGTACTATATCGCCGTCACAAAAAACGTAGCGCTTCAACCCGAAAAGCTTCTATTGAGCGAGAAAAATATCGTGATTTACGATAAGGATTTATGCCCTATGCAACACGTTGCAAGCAGCGTAAAGCAAACCACCAAAATCACGGAAATTCCCAAGTACACCCAAGCAGCTTTCGTAAGCGTGGAAGACAAACGCTTTTACAAGCACGACGGCTTCGATTTCAAGGGAATTTTGCGCGCAAGCTTGCACAATCTCAAGGCAAAGAGCTTCAAGGAAGGCGCGTCCACCATTTCCCAACAGCTTATAAAAAACACTCATTTGAGCCAAGAAAAAACGCTCAAACGCAAGCTCCGCGAATGGAAACTTACCAAACAGTTAGAAAAGACCTTTTCCAAAGCGGAAATTCTAGAAAAATACCTAAACACCATCTATTTCGGGCACGATTGCTTTGGCATTACGTCCGCCGCGGATTTTTATTTTGGCAAAAAGCCGTCCGAGCTTACTCTTGCCGATTCCGCGATTTTGGCGGGACTTGTAAAATCCCCGAACAACTATTCCCCCTTTCGCAACCCCGAGCGTTGTCAATGGCGAAAATCTATCGTCTTGAACGTTATGAAAGAGAACGGAAAAATTACGCAAAACGAGCTTTTGGATTCACTCAACGCGCCCCTGCCTACCCCAAACAATGCAAAAAGTGGGAAAAGCTACGTACATTTTGTCTTCGACGAGCTTTCGGAAATCGCAGAAAAAACAGGCGTGAAAATAGGCGGAAAAATTGAAATTTACACCGATTTCGATCCCATAATTCAATCGAAATTAGAAGAACTTTCGGAAGAATATTCAAGCTACGATGAATCGATTTTTATTCTCGATAATCAATCGCACTGCTATAAAGCTTGCCTTTCCACAATCGGACAAGCCAAGCGTTTGCCCGGCTCTATACTAAAGCCACTCGCCGTTTACGCGCCCGCACTAGAAGAAGATATTCTTTCCCCCGCGACGCCGATTCTCGACGAAAAAGTCAACTACGCGGGCTACACGCCCGAAAATTACGATGGAGAATTTCACGGCTACGTTAGCACACGAGAATGTGTGGAAAAAAGTCTAAATATCCCCGCCGTTAAGACTTTACAAGCACTCACACCGCACAAATCGGCGGCATATTTACAAAAGCTACACCTACCCGTCGAAAAGGAAGATGAAACGCTTGCCCTTGCCTTGGGCGGCATTAAAAACGGCTTTGCGCTGCCATCCTTGGTGAATGCCTACTCTACCTTTGCAAACGGCGGCGAACATTATCATAGCGGCTTCATTAAGGAATTGAAAATCAACGGAAAAAGCATCTATAAACGCTCGACGAAGGGTACGCGCATTTTCCATGAAGACACTTCCTATCTCATGACGGATATTCTCAAAAGCACCGCGCAAAACGGCACGGCGAAAAAACTGCGCAACCTTCCTTTCGAGATTGCCGCAAAAACGGGCACGGTAGGCACGAAAAACGGAAACACGGACGCCTACGCCCTTTCGTACACCACGCAAGACACAATCGGCGTTTGGCTTGGCAAGGCGAGCAACGCCTTCATCGACACGACGGGCGGTGGAAAACCATGCAATCTTTTGCTTTCAATCAACGAAGCTTTGCACGATGAATACGAGAAAATTAACCGTAAGATTCACCCTTTTACGCAACCCCAAGGCGTACAAAAAATCGCGCTTGACAAGACGGCGTATTATGACACGCATACCTTGCTTTTAGCCGACGATTATTCCCCGAAAGAAGCGCAATTTTTCGAGCTATTCAAAACGAGCGCAATCCCTTCAAATAAAAGCGATTCCTTCTCTAATCCAAGCGTGAAAAAGCCGCAAATTTCTCTCACGAAAAATGGTGTGGAAATTCGCTTTGATAAGAGCTACCCAAGCTATTATAGCTACCGCATTCAACGCTATGATTATGCGTCGCATACTACCGTTTACGAAGGAAATTTGATAGAAACTTTTCTCGACGATACGATTGAAAACGGCAAGTGCTACGAATATAGTATCACCCCCATCTACAAGGATAAAATCGGTAAAGAAATCCGTTTGCCCCGCATCTCTACGAAGGATAAAAACGCACTACAAGACGAAAAAATTATAGACGAAAATTGGTGGGAATATTAAAAAGCCGTCCGCTTTTGCGGACGGCTTTTCTTTATTTTTCTTCTCAAATTTCGATTTTTTCAATCGAAGCAAATGCTTCTTCAATTAACGCTTCAACGTCAAGCTTACTTTCTTCGCGTTGAATATCTTGCAATTTCGGTCTTGTTGCGGGGAAATCAGGCAAGAATACGGTGCAGCAATCTT
>JAZTWL010000184.1:0-2901 GCA_045635845.1 Candidatus Scatosoma sp.
CTTCTATTTCTTCTCCCGCATCGCCAATGATATTCTCTTTAAGTTTTTTTCTTTTGAAAAGAGCCATCATTTAACCTCACTAAAGTTTTTTTGTACGCACAATATACATAATATATAGGCATTAAAAATTATATAACAGTCAAGACGTGATTTCAATAAAAATATTGCTCTAAAGCCGTGATTTATTGCTCTCTTTTCTTTTTTTAAGAAAAAAACGCAAAAAAATGCTATATTTCCCCTTATTTTCCGTTATTTTCCAACTTAAAAATTAACGAAAAAAATAAGCGTTTTTTGGAAATATCTACCATACTCCCCCTTCCAAATTTCCGCCTTGGAAAATAAAAAACGCACCCTAAAAGGGTGCGTAATTTCTCATTCATATTCAAAATTTCTTTTTCGTAAGGGATTAAAGCGGGGGTAAATGGCTAGGTAAACCGTCCTTATAAACGGGCGTCAATTCCCCTTGAATGAGCGGCTTCACGTAGGTCAAAAATTCTTCCTTCATGCAAGCGTTTTCTTCGTCAATCCACGCGGAAGGAATGGTCTTTTCGTGGTTGGCAAGAGAGTCCACCGCAACCAAGTCCATTTCACACACGTAGGGTGCGTTCGACGTTCTTTTGAAGGACACGGCAACGCCCGTTTTGCCCGCTTTTGCGGCATTCATCGCGTACATGCCTGCCGCATATGCTTCCGAAACGTCCGTCAAGCTCGAAATATGGCTCGCACAGCGTTGCAAGGTGGAAAGCTCCACGGCACGGGTTTTTATGCCGAGTTTTTCGTTGCAATATTCCGCCAAAAAGCGTGCCGTACCCGTCAAACGCTTATGCCCGAAAAGATCGGTTTCTTGCGCGGAATCCGCCAACTCGCATACGTAGCGGCCGTCCGCAACCTTCAAGCTTTCGGAAACGGCAACGACGAGATTCCCCTTCGTCTTTTGTTTTTCGGCAATCTTTTGCACGAATTTATCCAAGTCGAAGCACATTTCGGGCAGGAAAATCATATCCACGCCCTCGCAATCGTCCCCTTTTGCAAGCGCGCTCGCCGCCGTAAGCCAACCTGCGTTGCGCCCCATGATTTCCACGATCAAAAGGGATTTCATTTCGTAAACCATAGCGTCCTTAATCATTTCCTTCACAGCCGTCGCCACGAATTTCGCCGCGCTGCCATAGCCGGGGGAATGGTCGGTTGCCATCAAATCGTTATCGATCGTTTTGGGAATACCCACGAAGCGGATATCGCTCCCGATCTTTTTGCCGTACGCGGAAAGCTTGGCAATCGTATCCATACTATCGTTGCCACCGATATAGAAGAAGCAATCGATTTCCCGCGCCTTCAAAACGGAAAAAATACGTTCATAGTCGGCAGGGCTTTGCTCCGCGCTTTTGAGCTTATAGCGGCAGCTTCCAAGCCACGACGACGGCGTGCGCTTCAAAAGCTCCACCTTTTCGGGGGAGTCTAAATACTCTTCCAAACAAACCAAATTATCATCCAAAACACCCGTGATTCCGTTCTTCATCCCGTACACGGTAGCTACACCCGCCATTTTTGCGCCTTCGTAAACGCCCGCCAAAGTTGCGTTGATAACGGCGGTCGGGCCGCCCGATTGACCTACGATAACGTTCATTTTGCAAGCTCCTTTTCTTTTCTCTCTTGCTATTATTTTATCACATTTTTGGAAAGAATGCAACTGCGTGAGCATACTTTGAAAAAGAAAACGCGCCCGAAACGGGCGCGTTTTTTAGCATAAATTAGTTTTCTTCCACCACGGTCACGTAGGAATTTTCGCCGATCGTGAACAATTCTCTTTGCGGACGGGGTTCTTGATAATGCACCGAAACGTTCTTCATCACAATCTTCAAAGGATTTTCCTTCGTCGCTACGGGCGCGCTCGGATCTTTCAAATCGGTAAAGCGCACGTTTTCGAGCGTAAACTCGCCCAAATAAATCCCGTTTTGGATCAAGCTCGAATCGGCGATATAGTAAAGCGGCGTGTGAATATTCTCGAATACGCAATTCTTGAAATGAAGATCGGACGGTTTTTCGGGATAATTCTTGTTCGCGAAATAGTCCACCAAGAAAATGGTGTTGTGTCTGCCCTCTTGGCGGGGAAGCTCGTCGTTTTTGCCCTTTACTACCGTCTTTCTATGCGGATAATAGCCCTCGCCGTAGGAATAGCAATCTTCTACGTAAACGCCCAAACCGCCGATACGGAAAAGGTTGCACGACGTATTCAATACGCAGCGGCGCACAAGCAAATCCTTTACGTTAATGCCCGCAATACAATCGTCCCCCGTCTTGAAAAGACAATCTTCAATCAACGTATGTTCGCTGCAATGCAAGTGAATACCGTCCGAACCGCCAAGGCAAGTCACCTTGCGCATTGTGATATTCTTGCAGTTGTTCGCTTCGTGCAAGAAATTGCCGCTATGGCGTGCGATATACCCTTCGAAAAGGACGTTTTCACAGCAAGAAAGGAAAATGATATGCGGTCCGCGATATCCTTCTTCCCCGTCGGGATCATAGCAGTTGCGACCGTCCAAAACGGAATTCGGCTCACCGATAATGGAAATGTTCTTTTCCGCATACGCCGTAATCATGGCTCTGCGATAGGTTTCCCAAGGCGTGCCGTAGTATTGCGAAATCATTTCCATATCCGAGCGCATTTCCATGCCTTCGGGGATAGGGAACACCTCGTAATCGTCACAATCGTCGCTGCCGTAAATCTCCGCGCCGCTTTCCAAATATAAAGTGGTGTTCGACCACATTCTCAACGCCGCTACGTGGTACTTCCCTTTGGGAACAACTACCATACCGCCCGCGTCCTTGCACAAATCAAAAACCGCTTGGAACGCTTGCGTTTGCAATCCTTCAAAATCGGCTTTTACGCCGTAATCTGTCACA
>JAZTWL010000185.1:0-2829 GCA_045635845.1 Candidatus Scatosoma sp.
ATCCCCAATCGACTGCTTTAATCGTTTGTTCCGCCGTTGCGTCGCTATGGCCTATACAAAGCTTTATTCCGCGCTTTACGCTTTCTTGAGCGAGATACTCCGCTCCGTCCAATTCGGGCGCTGCCGTAATGCGTTTTATAACGTCGCCGCCCGCCGCAAGCAGTTCGTCAACAACGCTTTTTTCGGGCGATAAAAGATATCGGGGATTTTGCGCGCCCTTCATTGCCATCGACAAAAAAGGACCTTCCAAATGAATCCCACCAAGGGTAGCCGTTTTACAACGTGTTTCCACTCGTCGATATAACTCAAAGAATTTTTCAAGCTCCGCAAGCGGCGCGGATACGCAAGTAGGCAATAGCGTAGTAACGCCGTTTTCAAAGTGCTTATCAATCACTTTAAAAAACGCTTCTTCCGTTTGGTCCATAAAATCGAACCCACCGCCGCCGTGCGCGTGCAATTCAACGAAACCGGGTAAAACGTAGCCGCCTTGCGCGTCGTAAACGTTTCCATCGACGGCTTCGCCCTTTACCACGCCAACAATCTTCCCGTCTTGCAAAACGAGATCTTTACCGAATACAAGCCCACTCGGCAAAAGGATATTGGCATTTTTTATAACGATTCTGCTGTTCATTTATTATATACTCTAATTTCAGGCTTGGTCGGTTGCAATGCTTCACGCGTAGCGAAAAGCGTTGCGTCTGGATGGCTTTGGAAAAGCGAACAAGGTACTTTTGCCGTCGGCGTACCGTGCAAAATTTTACGCGAAGCGCCCGCATTCCAATCACGCGGTTGGCACATAATCACCTTTCTTGCCATCATCATTTCTTTCATTCCTACCGTGATACAATATTTAGGAATTTGATCGATATCGCCGCCCGCGTTCATAAACGCGTTGATTGTTCTCGTTTCCAAAGACACGGCAAGAACACGCGTAGGACGGTTTGCAAACGCTTCGTTCGAACATTCTTCTCCGTCCAAAGGCGGTTCGTTAAAGGCGTAATGTCCGTTGATCCCTACCCCGCCGAACACCATATCGAGCTTACCGTATTTTTCAATAATTTCCATAACCTTACCTTCGTTGCCGGGCTCGGGGAAAAATCTATTTTCGGGCAAGACGTTGAGTTCGTCGTCGATTTTAGAATAGAAGATCCGATCCATACCGCCACGGAAAGAAAGCGGATCATCCTTCGCTATGTATTGTTTATCATCCGTCAAATATTCGTCCATATTGATAAATACGCAATTTTTCAAAGAAACGCGATATTTATTGACAAGATACACCAACCGGCTGTAAGGTCCAAGCGGTCCGTAAGGAACGACCATTACCGTCGGTTCTCCCTTTTCGTTGTTTTCTTTGATCGTTTCCAACACGGCGATAGCTACGCGCCAATACATATCGTGTTCAACGTCGCACATCTCCAATTTGATATTACTTCCTTTTCCTAAATCTTCAAACTTAATTGCATTTAAATCTTTCATTTTTTCTCCTAATATTATAAATTATATTTCACTAACCGTTATCAATCGCGTATAACGGTTTCCTTGTAAAGCCGCGCCGCCGTAAACGAGCAATTCTTCTTCAAGCTCGGGGATTTTTGCTACCGTTCCGCGCAAATAATCCTTAATTCTTTCCCGACAATCGCGTATGCGCGCGGCAAGCCCGCTTAAACGCACCGTCATAATTTCCCAACCGTACGGTTTATTGTCCGTCATCCATACCGTCCGCATCGTTTCGCGGAATTTATCCACTCGATTTGCCGCTTCCGCATAATCGTCTAAAATCGCGTTTAACGCAACCTTATCCCCGTCTTTATACGCCTTTCTTGTACGAATCCCTAAATACGCCTTGATCTCCAAAGCCCGACAAAGCGCCGCAAGATTATCAAAAAGATATTTATATTCGCCCATCTCGCCCGCAACGTTTTCAAGCGTTTCCGCGTATTTACCGTAAGGAATTTCGTCCACAAGCGAAAGAGCGTTATCTTTAAGTCCTAAAAAGCAATCGTTATACAAAAGTACCTTGCAGGGATTTTCCCAATTACGCCAATCGGGGTTTCGGCTCGTTTTGTTGGGGATATCGAGCAACATAAATTTATCGAAATCCAAACCGAACGTTTGATAAAAGCCCCGTTTGATGCTTTCCATATCGTTATTTCCGTCCGCAAATTGACGAATAGCGTATAAGGACGGTAAAACGGAATAAAAGGAACATTCGTTACCATTATTCGACCAAAGCGTTATAATCACGTTTTTAACGTCGTTCTTTTTCACCGACGTCATTGCGCGCTCCATGGTTAAGAGCGTATAGTGGTTTAAAGGCGCAAATCCGTTCCAACACCAAGCGCCGCCCGCAAACCAAAGCTCGCGGTTAAACGCTTTGTGCGCTTCAAACATCGTATCAAAACGGCTTTCTTCCCAAGCCCCTTCGCCGTAATCCCAATAACAAAGCGCGACGTTTTCGGGCACTTTATCCATAACTTCTTGCGGGATTTGCGCGTTTTCCGCATAATAAGGTCCTTTATTTGCCAAACGGAAAAACATATCGCTCCACATATGCACTTTAAAATTGTACCGTTCGGCAATCTCTACGACCTTATTTAAATGCCGCAACAAAAGCTCGTAGCGGTTTGTGTAACCGTGTTTATCGAGATATTTTCCAAGCCCCACGTGATGCGCTTCGTCAAAGCCGATATTAACGGTATTTGTCGTGAGTGATTCCCGCAAGCTTTTAAACATTTTTTCGATCAGCTCGTACGTTTTCGGCTCGTCTACGAGCAAAATATCGTTGATGTCCACGATACCCGAATAATACGGAACTTTTACCAAATT
>JAZTWL010000186.1:0-10694 GCA_045635845.1 Candidatus Scatosoma sp.
AATGGGCTACCCAAAGGGGTAACCCATTTTTGGTGCCGCTGGCCGGACTTGAACCGGCACGGATGTTACTCCGAGGGATTTTAAGTCCCTTGCGTCTGCCTATTCCACCACAGCGGCGTGGTGATATGGAAATTTGAATAAAAAAACTTTGCACCGTTTGGTGCAGAGTTTTTCTTGGAGGCGCCACCCGGATTTGAACCGGGGATAAGGGTTTTGCAGACCCGTGCCTTACCACTTGGCTATAGCGCCGTCTCTTGCCCCGTCGGCAAAATGATAATAAAAAAACAGCACGGATATCTTGGAGCGGGAAACGAGATTCGAACCCGCGACATTCACCTTGGCAAGGTGACGCTCTACCACTGAGCTATTCCCGCATATTTATCCGCACTGTTTTTCTGTTGGTGGAAGCTACAGGGATCGAACCTGTGACCCTCTGCTTGTAAGGCAGATGCTCTCCCAGCTGAGCTAAGCTTCCGTCGAAAGCTTTATAATAATAACACATAAAAATAAGAAAAGCAAGCGTTTTTCACCACATTTTCAAAAAAAATTAAAAAATTTTCAAAAATATTTTTTTTGCGATTTTTTATGGAAAAAAGCGGAAAAAACTTGTTTGAAACCCTATGTTTTTTGTTTATAAATAACTAATAGCGCGAATGGTCTTGACAAATGGGAAAATCCGTGCTACAATAATAAAGTGTGAAAAATAAATTAAGAGGTATACAACTATGAAATACGCACTTCGCGGCATTACTGCTGAAGAACTCTCCTACTCGATGAACCGTATTAAGATGGATCCTAATACGAAATTCGAAATTAAGCCCCAATTCTCCCGTACCATTAGACGCGTACAAGAAAACGACAAAATTTGGTTCGTTACCTTGGAAGTGAAAGTGGAATCCACGGAAGAATCACCCAAGCCTTTCAATTTGAAGGCGCGCCTTGTAGGTGTGTTCGAAGCGGAAGACGTTATCACGGACGAAGATAAGCAAGTGCTTGCAATCAGCACGACGGAAATCGTTTATCCTTACCTTCGCGCGGCTGTTTCTTCCCTTACGGCAAACGCGTTCATCAACCCGATGATCCTTCCCGTAATTCCCGCAGGTACGATGTTCCCCGAAGATAGAGGCGAAATGAGCTTTGATGCTCCCGGCGCATTGAAAAACTAATTGATTGAAAAAGAAAGAGCGAGATGTAAATCTCGCTCTTTTTTGTTTCCGCCGTACCACGCAAACGACGGGCGTGCTTGCGTAGTTAGAGTGGTGCAAAGAAAAAATACCCCCCCCCACCCGCTATCGGGTGGGGGGGGGGTGTTTTAGTGTGAAGAATACGAGTGTTCACGTCGTGCGTTAAAACAGGTGAAAAAACATTCAACGCGTACCTGTATAGGGGGTTTTGGTAAAAAATACCATTTTCAACGCGTATCTGTGCGGGGGCGTTTTAAGTTTCGTTGGTGATTCTTTGCGAATTTCCGGGGGTGTTTGCCCGCTTCAAATGCCGATATAAAGACGTCGTGTTGTTAAAACCGCAAGCGGTGCAAATCTCGTTGGCGCTTTTCTTATTTTGCGGGTCTTGCATGATTTCCAACGCCTTTTGTGCGCGGGTTTCGTTCAAATAGCAAAGGAAATTCTTGCCCACGGCTTGCTTGAAGATTTTGGAAAAATATTCCTTCGAGTAGCCAAAGTGCTTGGCAACCGATTCCAAGGAAAGGTTTTCGGCGTAGTGCTCGGAAATATAATTGATGAGCCGAATTGCCATCGTATTCATATCGTCCGTTTGCGCCGTATCTTCCACGCCGTACAACCGTACGATTTTATCCAAAAGAAGGTTTACAAACGCACAATCTACCAAGAAGGACTTATTCGTGCAATCGATCCATTCTTGGAGCAAAGCAAAAATCTCGTCGTTATACGCGCGGTTTCTCAAAAAAGAGGGAAGCTGCGCGTTGTGATAGAGTTGGCGGAAATCGTGGGTGTACTTATTACTCAAAACCACGCAAAGACCGAGAAGATTACGATCGTAATTCTCGTAAAAATGCACTTGCTGACGATTGCATACGAAAATCTCCCCTTGGGAAAGGGGGTGAACCGTACCGTTGAGATGTACCTTCGTTTCGCCCTGCATTAAATAAATGATCTCCAAACTCTCATGATAATGCGGTTCGTCAAGCAAAAACGGTTCTTTTTTTAAGAATAAATAGAAAGGATCGTCGGCTACGTGCTCGTATAAAGTTTTGTCAAGAATGAGATTTTTTGCGTTGTCTACCATGGGCAAATTGTAGCATAAAAGCTAAAAATTGTCAATATATATCCCAAAAGAAGCTATTTTTCGTGGAAAACAGGTTAAAAATTGTTGTTTTTCGAAAGTAGATATTAAAAATTGTGATATAAGCCGTAAAAAATGTTATTGACAAGCCTTATATAATAATGTATAATGTAATCAAGAAAAAATACTGTGAAAACAGGAGGAAACTATGAAGAAAAAACTTTTGAAAGGCGCTCTTGCGCTTGTAATTAGCTTTTCCACGCTTTTTAGCGTAGCAAGCTGCGGCGGCGGTGGCGGCAACGGTACAAGCTCGGGCGGCAATAGCTCGGGCGGAAACTCGTCCGCAGGCGAAGTAACGGGGATGATTTCCGTTGCTCCTTTGGGTGCAAACGAACTTGGCGACGGATTCAACGCGGATTATTTGCCCGACGCTTCCAACATTAAGCAACGTACGGGTAGAATCGACGTTTGCTTGGACTTTGAAGGCACGCAAGAAGGCTGGAAAGCGCTCGCTAACGAATACGAAAGATTGCACGACGGCGGCGTAACGGTAAACGTAAACACCAACTATTCCGGTTCTACCTACTCGGAAACGCTTAACTACGAACTCCAAAACACGAATACGCAATGGGATATCGTAGAAGGCAACTTGGGTTACGGTTCGACGAGAACGCACTGCATTGATATGCGTAACGCAATCAATTCCTACAACCCTTACTGCGGTGAGGACGTGCTTTGGGCGGAAGCGTTGCAACCTGCGGCATATAGAACGAAGGAAGCGGATACGAGCAGTGAAAGCTACATTTTGAATACGGAAGTCATGCAAACGTGCTGGTTCATCAACGACGTGGCATTCCAAGCGGCAGTAGAACAAGGCTATAAGAACGCAGACGGTAGAGCAGCATACCCCGTTACTTGGGATGATTTGATCAACCTTTGCGTGAAGATGGAAGAGGCAGGCTATAGCAATCCTTTGGGTATCACCCTTTGTGATGCAAGCATCGAATCCTTGCAATTTACTTGGCTTTTGCGCGTTTACGGCGACTACTACTATCGTCAATTCTATAAGTACATCCAAGCGGGTGAATTGGATTCCGTTTGGGCGGAATACGACGCAACGGCTACCGTTGTAGAAACGAATTACGGCTACGGCTACAAGTTTGCTAAACTTTTGAACATGATGTTCGAAGAAAACTGCTCTTTCGGGGAAGGCTACATCGGTTTGACGAGTGAAGTATATAAGGATTTCGTAACCCAACTTCACAAGATGAAGGGCCATTTGATGCAAAACGTAGAAGCGGTAGAATTCGGTATGCTCCGCGACCAATTTGAAACGCAATCGGACGGCAAGAAGTCCCCGCAAATCATGCTTGATTACCAAGGCTTTGGTATCAACTACGAAAAGGCATCGACGGAAGATTTTGAAGTGGGCTATTTCGATTATCCCCAAATGCTCACCGGCAATTGGACGTCGGGGGATAAGATCGGCGAACCCATCGTAGATCCCGAAACGATCACCCGCGATATCGGCGGCAACGGCGGCTTCCTTTCCGTTATCAACCACTTGGGCGATTCCACGCAAAACGAACTCAATAAAGACTTCGTGAAATTCGTTATGTCCCCTTACGGTCAAACGATTTACTACAAGGGCTTGGCAAATGCAGGCGCAGTACCCAAGGGCTTGTCTTCGGTAAAGAACGAGCTCGTGGTAATTCCTCAAGAATGGAAGGATTTCTTTGATAAGAGCGGCGAAACGATCACCTTCAGCGGCGACGTTGACGCGAACCCCTTCTTGGGTTTCGGCGTACGTTATGGTAACGGTAAACCTGCAACGCAAGAAGTTATCTGCTCCTACTGGCGCAACCTTTTGATGACCGGCTTGCCCGCAAACCAAACGCTTACCGTTCCGGCATTCATGTCGAAGTGGGATACGGCTATGCGTAGCGACTTGCCCGTAATCGTTGCGGAAAACAAGTGGCCTACGGAATTCTGGAAGAATCCTAACTATAACTTGTAATTTTGAGAGCGGACAACCGCGAACTTAAAACGAATTTTCTTTTCACAAGCCTGTTTCTCTACGAGTAAACGGGCTTGTTGAAACGAAATAACAAAAAAACCGATACGGCAAGAACGTTGCCGTAATGGGGGTAGAAATGAAGTATAGCGTAACCCAAAAAGATAAAAAAGCCGTGAAGGCCACCTGCATTGTGTTGGCTTTCCTTTTGCTTATATTGGCAACGCTTGCCGTGGTGTTCGGTGTGATTACGCCGAAGGCGGAAGAGATCAAATCCATTGATGGACAAAAGATTCTCGGGCACGTAGACGGCAAAGACGGTACGGATTATTTCTTGACGACGGAAGATTCCCTTTATCGTTACGATTCCTATTCGAACGATAGAATTTCCGTTTTCCATTTCTCCGCAATCGAAGACATGCTTACGGACGAAGGCGTTTCGAAAGACGATTTGGTTTCGGGAAGCTTGGATCAATGGAAGGTGAAATATTTAGGCTTGGGTGAAAAGGATTATTACGTTGTTTTTGACGGCAACGGCAATATTTTCAAGCTCGAAGACGACGGGACGAACCTTTCCGTAACGAAGGATTATTTGCTCGCAAGCCAAAAGACTGTGATTAAAGGGCTCGACGGCGTAGAAGAAAAAATTTATTTGCTCGCGGCAGTAGGCTACGAAGCTTTGCAAATTCATGAATTGAATCTTGCGAGCTTGCAAGGCGGGGCTGTTCGCAAAAAGACGCTTTGGGAAATGGATTCTGCAAACACGGAAACGCCCGTTGGTTATACGACGCTCAAACCTATGAAAGGGGATACGGGAATTTTGTCTTTCACGGCAACGAAAGACGCAATCTATATCTTCAAGGACGGCGGTATAGTAATCAAATTAACGCCTTCCCTTGCGGACTACGTAGAAGACGGCGTGGAATATAACTATATCAACGCGGTACAAGATTTCAAGGCTTCGCAAGAATACCAAGCGATTTACGATCAAGAGTACACGAAAGCCATTCGCGCGTTTGTAAAGGATTATTATCCCGAAGCATACGAGCAAAATAACGGCGACGCGGCAACTGCCGACGAATTGATTGCGATCGCGGAAAATGCGGGCGTGAGCAGCAGTACGCTTACGAGAGAAAAGAACAACGCGAAGAATAAAGCGGAAAGCGCGGCGTTGGAACAGGTTTCCACGCTTTTCCCGTGGTACGGCGGCTACATAAGTAGTTCTAGAAGCGTACACGTATTAACGAGAACGCTCAATAACAACAACGATTATTATTCGATCGTGGAATCGGGTGCAAACCTTTGCGGTATCGTTTATTCGAAGAAGAACGATATGATCTACTATACGAACGGCTTGGACGGCTACGTATATAGCGTTACGCAAAAGGCGATCAACGAAGCGAAAATGCTTATCTTGAATCAAGAAGATCCGACGAAGAAACCGACGACCACGACGTTGAACGATATTGCAGTGCGTATTGACGAACTCTATTTTGGAAACAAAAATTTCAAGGAATTTGGTAACGGGATTTCGATTAACGAATTTGCGAACACCTTGTACTTGACCTTCCAAAACGAGCAGGTGATTAAGATCGTAGATTTGAACGATACGGAAAACTACGAAGTGCTCTATTCCTTCCAAGGGGATTTCAATATCATCAGCTTTATCGGGGATAAGGATAACGACGTAACGCACGTAATCCGCGAATACCGTCGCTGGGATAAGAACGGAAACCCCGTAATGGAAAATTACGCGGCAACCTATAAACCCGCGCAATTCGAAAAGAAATCGTTGTTCTCGACGATCTTTATCGTGAGCTTGCTTATTGCAATCGTCGTAGCGTTGCTTTTGGTGTGGTTCATTATCGCAAGCAGAAGCGAACGCGCGCTCATGAAGATGAAGATGATTCGCGAAGACTTGAAGAAGCATAAGTGGATTTATCTTTCCCTTATTCCTTTCGTGATTTTGCTCATTTTGTTCTGTTATTACGAAGCAATCGGCGCAATCGCGATGTCCTTCTTCAACTACACGCAAAAAGAACCCGCTTGGATTTGGAACGATTTCGGCAACTATATCCGCCTTTTCAATTTGGATATTTTGAAGATGACGGGGAACACCTTATTCTTCTTGGTTTGGGATATTTTCCTTTGTCTTGTACCGCCCTTGCTTTTCGCGTTCGCGTTGGTGCTTATCCGCAACCAAAAGCTTTCGGGTTGGTTTAGATCCTTGATGTTCTTGCCCGGTATCATCCCGAGCATGGCAAGCATGTTGATTTGGCGGCAAGGTATCTTCGCCGCGGACGGCGGTGTGCTCAACCAAATTGTCGAACTCTTCGGCGGTAAACCTGTCAACTGGCTTATGAACGAAAACTGGTCGCGCTGGTCGCTCATATTCATGGGCTTCCCGTTTATCGGCGGCTACTTAATATTCTACGGCGGTATGATTAATATTCCCGGCGAATACCACGAAGCGGGACGCTTGGAAGGCTTGGGCGTATGGCGCAGACTCGTTTGCATCGACATTCCGCTCATTATGCCGCAAATTAAGTACATATTCGTCATGACGATTATCGAATCCGTACAAAACTATTCGAGAACGTACGTATTGAACTCGGCGGGCACGAAGACGCTTGCGGAAGGCTTGTATAGAGCGATGTACGAACAGACGGACTACGGTCTTTCGAGTGCGTATGCAACCTTGATATTCGCGTGCTTGTTTATGGCAATTTCCGCGAACTTCAAGATGCAGAAAAAAGAAACGATGGGGGATAACTTATGATGAACGAACAACAAAATAACGTTATTTCTATCAACAAAAAGAAAAAGAGCAAGTTGCTCTTGCCGCACGAAAAGACGTGGGCGCAAGCGATTTTGATTACGATTATTACGTTCTGCCTCGTCTTTTCCTTCCTTTCCTTGTTCTTGACGATTGTAAACTCGCTCAAGACGGACGATCAAGTGCGTACCAACGCGTTCGGCTTGCCCCAACTTTCCACGATCGTGGGCGCGGCAAAGCACAACTTCGGCCACGCGTGGAGCTTAATCGGCGACGTATATTTCCCGACGATTTGGGTTGCTTTTATCGGTTCGGTAGGGAAGGTAATTATCAGTATTTTGATCGCGTACATTTTCACCTTTAAGGATTTCTATTTCAAGAACCTTATCTTCATGGTGTTTATTTCGATCTTACTCGTACCTTCGATTATCGGCTACCCGATTCTCGTACCTTTGATTCGTGATAATTTCGGTTTGTTCGATACCCATTTCGGCTACTTATTGCCGATGATCGGCGGTGGGCAAGTAATCGGTATGTTCTTATTTAGAACCTTCTTCTCGCAACAACCGAAATCGTTGTACGAAAGCGCGAAGTTGGACGGCGCGAACGATTTCATTTTGATTACGAGAATCACGATTCCTTTGGCGTTCCCGATCATTCTTTATCACTTTATCGGCTCGTTTGCGGGTATTTACAACGAATACTTGTGGGCAAGCTTGATCTTGAGAGAAAATCAAACGCTTACTTCGTTGATGCACTCGCTCGTTTCGAGTAATACGACGGTTTACGGCGAATCGTACGCAATGTACGTTATTTCGTCCTTCCCGCTTATTATCACGACGATTATTTCGATGAAGTACTTCAAGAGCGGTGAATTTGCCGCGGGCTTAAAATTATAATTTGGGGGTTACCTAAATGAAACTTAAAAAATGGATTGCAGGCGTATGCTCCGTCTTCTTATTAGCAGGCGTGGGCGGCGTGATTACGGCATGTGGCTCGAAGGACGGCGGTAGTACCACGTCCGAAAGCGGGCCCGTACAGGCGGCGACGGTCACCGTCAAGTTTGACGTGAACACCGACCTTCCCACCAACACCGTAAAGGACAAAGTGGTGGAAGTGGGCAAGCGTGTTTCCCGTCCCAAGGCGTTTATTTCGGGGGATAACCCTACGAATTTGCAGCTTTACGGTTGGTACACGGATAAGGAATGCACGATTGCGTGGGATTTCAAAAACGGCCGCGCGCAAGAAGACATGACGCTCTACGCAAAGTGGGTGGAACAATACGAAGTGCATTATTACGTAAACGGCGTTTTTGAAAAGACGGAACTCGCTTTCAAGGGCGATTTCATTGAAGAAGACGCAACGCTCGTGGCAGGGCATAAGTACCTTGGCTCGTTTAGAGAAGAAACGCATTCGATTCCTTTCAACTATTTCGATCCCGTAGAGGGCGAAACGAGCATTTATATGCAACGCTCCGAGGGCGTTTATTTGAGCGATAACGTAGAAGACGGCGAACTTTCTTCGGGTGGTCTTTCCGATTACCTTGCGGCGTATATCGGCTCGTACGGTACGGATGAAAAGGGCAATTTAATCGACGAAGAAGGTTGGGTGGAAGAATACACCGTTACAACCAACTACGAAACGGGCGCAAAGGAAGAAAACTGCACCTACGTAAACTTCGGCTATGCGCCGAGCTACGGAGATCCTTTCGTAGAGCTTGCTTTGCCTCTCGATATTTCCAAATCGCAAATCGTGCGCGTATGGTTTAAGAACTTGGGCAGCGCGGATCACGTATGCGCGTATTTCACGACCATGCTCGATCCCGAATCGAATAAGTATTCGGAAACGGGCCCCAACTACACGCAAGATTTCTGCTACCCGAACTATACGGGTAACGACGGCGCAAGATTAAGCTTGACGGCGGATCAAATGAACATGGAAGAAACGGCGGAATGGACGTACGTGGATTTCAACTTGTACGAAATCTATAAGAACGGTTATTCCATTTGGGGCACGTCGCCCTTCCTTGGCTCCCTTCGTATTCAAGCAAACTACAAGAACCAAGGGGAAGACGATCTTTCCAACGTGTTCTTGATCAAAGCGATTGAAGGGCTCACCTACGACGTACCCGTTGTAGATAGCGACGAAATCAACGAAGTGGTGGAAAGAGCGGTGGCAACCGATCCCGCGACGTTGAACGAAATTTCCAACGCGCAAGCGGAAAACGAATTCGGCTTCGTATTCCCCAAAGACTATGCTTGCGTAACGGGCACGACGGGCAATACGACGACCTATAATTCCAAAGAAGGCTTGCTCTTATATGCGGAAAACGAAATCGTAGGCAGAGAAACGGGCGTGAAGTCGGGCAGTGTTACCTTGACCGTTCCCGAAGGGAAGTTCATTGATTTGGCAACGTACACCACGTTGAATCTCACCCTTAAAAACTACGGCTATGCAGACGAACTTGTTATATATTTGTACAATACGGACGGCGCAATTATCAAGACGACGTTGGAAATCAATACGCGTATGAGCGAAAGCAAGAAGTATGCGGTGAACTTGTACGGCAAATCCTTCATGGAAAACGGTTTGCAAGCAATCGAAATCATCTATACGTCCCTTGGCGTAGACAACATGATTTTGTTTGAAGATATTTCCCTTGGCGACTTCGTTCCTTACGATACGGTAGGTATTAACTTGAACGATAAGTGGTGCTACGGCTTCGAATCTACGGACGACGTAAGCGTACTCTTCGATAGCAATCGTTCGGGCGTAGCGTTCAACGTAACGGAAAGCGGTGCGGCGGTTATTTCCGCGGATAAGACGTACAAAGCAACGACGGACGGCTATGCAAGCGCAACGCTCGTTTACCGTTTGCCGAACAATTCGTCCATCACGGCTGTGAAAGTACAATATAAGATCAACGGCGCATTCACGAGCGAATACGTTTACGAATTGGATACGGAAGACGTGGGCAAAGTGAAAGAAGTGAACGTACCGTTCAACCTTTCCGAACGCGGCATCGTACAAGCGCTCAAGCTTTCCTTTGAAGGCACGGGCAGCGTGCTTATCCGTGAAATTCGCTACGAAGTGGGCGAAACGGGCATGGCGTACTATGAATCTTATGCGGCAGTATATCGCGGCTGGGCAGACTGGTACAGCGGCGGCGCATATCAATACGACGAAACGTTGAAGGCGTCGATCTTCATGAAAGATTCTTCGTCTAGCATTTTGAGCGCGTCTATGTACATTGCGGAAACGAGAAAGAACGGGCACGTTGCCGTTCCTCATACGACGTACAACGTACTCGTGACGGAAACGACGAAGGTGAAGATCGTATATCAAAACAAGACGGCGGTAGACTCGATGCACTTCCTTTGCTTATTTGCAAAGAAAGCGGAAACGAATCCCGACCTTGACGGCTTGCCTACGTTTGACAATTACAACGTGGCAATCGATAGCAACATGCAAGATTTCGAATGGTCCACCTTGACGCTTGAAGTGCCTGCTATTCACGTAGACACGTATCTTGGTAAGTTCGTCTTGCAATTCGAAGGCTCGCAAATTGCTATTCGTGCGATTAGCATTGAAACGGGGGTATAATATGAAGAAACAATCCATGAAAAAATTGATTTGTTTGCT
>JAZTWL010000187.1:0-1353 GCA_045635845.1 Candidatus Scatosoma sp.
ATATCGTTATTGTGTCCGCCGTGGTCGATATGTGCGCCCTCCGCCATAAGGAAGAAACCGTATTCGTCTTGGGCGAGATATTCAATCGCTTCCGTCACCACTCTATCAAAAGCGACTCTATTCGCGTTCGCGCTCATAGAAGGAGCATCCGCACGAATCATATAGCTACCGAACACTTTATCCGAAGAAGATTCGGAAATGGAATCTACGTCCGCAATGCTTTGATAACCCGCATCCGTGAAAATCTTTTGATAAGCTGCACCCATCGTATAGCTTGCAAAGAAATTCACGTTGCTATCCGTTGCAGCGGATTTCAACAAACAATCCCTATCGTTTCTATTGTATGCGTGTGCAGCAAAGGCCATAGGCGTTGCACCGTAGAGTTCTTCCGTGGAAATAACGCCCGTGCGTTTCCCCATACCGCTTGCGATATCGACAATCGTTTCCAAATTCAAATAATCGGGATCCTTGCCTACCATGCCGTTTTTCGTACGTCTGCCCGTTGCGAGCGCCGTACCTGCCGCCGCGGAATCGGTGATTTCGTCGAACGCCGAACGCGTTTGCACCTTCGTTTGATAAGGGAAGCCTTGCATTGCAAGCTTTTCGCCCTTATAAATTTCGCCTGCGTTCACTTGTTCGGGACCCATACCGTCGCCGATCAACAAAATCAAATTTTTCGCTTGCGAAACGTCCGTCAACGTAATCGAGCCGTCTTCGTCCAACGTCTTATTCGCGCTATTCAAAGGACGAGAAGTCGCGTTCGGCTTCGCCTTGCTACGGCTTGCGCCCGACACTTGCGAGCTGCACGCCGTCATAGAAACTGCCATCAATCCTGCTAATAAAAGCGTTAATGTATTTTTCATCTTCATAATACACCCCTTTTTCTATCCAAAAAGCTTACTCGTTTTCCTTCTTCTTGAGCAATACTGCCGCCAACAAACCGATTGCACCGATAGAAACACCGCCGATCGTACCGAAGCAGCCTTTCTTTTCCTTTTCTTCTTCTACGGGTTCTTCGCTCGTAGGCGGAACTACGGGCTCTTCGCTCGTAGGTTCATCGGGTTCACTCGTCGGGGGAACTACAGGTTCTTCACTCGTAGGTTCATCGGGTTCACTCGTCGGGGGAACTACGGGTTCTTCGCTCGTGGGTTCATCGGGTTCGCTCGTAGGCGGAACTACGGGCTCTTCACTCGTAGGTTCGTCGGGTTCTTCACTCGTCGGGGGAACTACGGGTTCTTCGCTCGTGGGTTCGTCGGGTTCTTCACTCGTAGGCGGTACGGGAATTTCGGTGTAAACTGCGTTTACAACGATTTCGCCGCCCGTTAATTCGTAACTTTCCCACTTACCCGTGTA
>JAZTWL010000188.1:0-1208 GCA_045635845.1 Candidatus Scatosoma sp.
CGAGTTTGCGCCGTGAGAGGGCGCCGTCCTAACCGCTAGACGATAAGGCCATATTCAATTTTTGGTGACCTTAGACGCTCAAGCAAAGCTTTTGCTATTCCGTCGAGCTGCGCTCTCCTTACGGTACTCTCACCCGAGTGAAGAGCGTCCTAACCGCTAGACGATAAGGCCATAAATTTTACGCTGCGATTAAGCAAAGGTTCGCTTAACTGCTTTTGTAGTATAGCACATTTTGTTGCGAATATCAACTATTTGCGCGCCCAAAATATAAAAAAATTATAAGGAATAATAAATGACGAAAAAGAGCATTGGAACGTTTTTAAGATTGCCGCTATCATGATAAAAGCCACGCCGTTATGGCGTGGCTTTTGCTATAAGTTTTGCTTAATTCTCATTTTTATATTCTTGGCACAGTGCAAGGAAGTAGTGGAAGAGCTTTAAGCCGTCCACCGTATCGTCGCGGCTTTGCTCCAAGCACATTCTTTCAGGGTGCCATTGTACGCCAAGATAGGGGAGCGATTCGTGTTCAAAACCTTCTGCAAGTCCGTCTTTTGCGCGCATAGTCACGCGCAAGCCTTCGCCGATTTTCTTCAATCCTTGGTGGTGGTAGCTATTCACCGAAAAGTCTTTGCCATAAAGGATTTCGAATACGCTATCTTCTTCCGCTTCTACGTCGTGCACGAGTTCGGGCGGGGTGGATTTGCGGTGCGTATCTACCGCATCCAAGTGTTGGATAAGGCTGCCGCCGAGTGCAACGTTCAAAAGTTGGAAACCACGGCAAATGCCAAGGATAGGTTTGCCCGTTTTTAAGAACTTTTCCACCAATGCAAACTCCGTTTTATCCCGTTCGTAATCGATATTAACGCTGCCGTCGATTTCTTCGTTATAATAAGCGGGGCTTATATCATTCCCGCCGCAAAGAATCAAGCCGTCGTAATCGACGTTGTCGTCGGGTAAATATTTTACGTCGGCAATTCCGCCGCAAGCTTCCACCGCTTGTGCGTAAAGTTCTTTCTTTTGGTTTGCCGCTAAAAGTAATCGCAATTTCATAAAAGTATTCCTTATGTGAATCTTGTTCGCTGGTTTGCGTAAAAAAATGCTCTCGAAGACGAGAGCATTATTATGGCGACCCAGAACGGGCTCGAACCGTCGACCTCCAGCGTGACAGGCTGGCGCTCTAACCAACTGAGCTACTGGGCCATAAGTTT
>JAZTWL010000189.1:0-10918 GCA_045635845.1 Candidatus Scatosoma sp.
GTTTCGTCGAATTTGGAAAGATTGCTCTTTGAAATTAGCGGCAGAAACGCAGAGCTTACGGCGCAACGCATGAACGACCTTGCGGAAAAGAAGGAATATTCGATTACCGCGAAGGAAAAACAAATTTTGGACGAACAATTCTTCGGCGGTTTCTCGTCCGAAGACGACACTGTGGAAGCAATGTACGAAATCTTCGACGAATTCGGGTATGCAATGGATACGCATACGGGCGTTGCTTTGGCGGTTTATAGGCAATATAAAAATTGGCAAGAAAAGAACGACTGCTTGGATAATAAGCCCATCGTCGTACTTTCGACGGCAAATCCCTATAAATTCCCGCAAGACGTATTGTACGCACTTTCGGGCAACGACGTAAAGGATAGCTTCAAGGGCATCAAGCGCTTGTACCTTTTGACGGCAATGAAGCCGCCCAAGAGCTTGCTCGATATCCGCTATCGTCCCTTGCGTTTCAAAACGCGCGTGAAGAACAATTTGAAGGATATGACGGCGCTCATTTCGCGCTTTGCGGATGGGGAAATCGTACCCGTACCCCCGAGCACGAAATAAGTTTTCCACCTGTTTCCCGTGGAACGAAATAGGGAAATATGTGTAAGAAGTGAAAAGCTTGAATATTTTCTGTGAAGGAAGGGAAAGCCGCGAAATTGCGATTGCCTTTTTTCGGGGAAACTGCTATACTAATCGCAAAAGGATAGGAGCAAGAAAAATCGTATGTTTGGTTACGTCCGCACGGATACGCCGTATTTATATATAAAAGACGAAACGCTGTACCGCGCAATGTACTGCGGCGTATGCAAGGGGATCGCGCAAGTGTGCGGGCATACCGCGCGCATGGGGCTTTCCTATGACGTCACCTTTCTCTCGGTGATCTTGCATAATCTTCGCGGCGAAGACGTAAAGATAGAAAAGCAGCATTGCTTCACGCATTGTATTCGCAGCAGACAAATGGCGGAAGTGGACGAGCTTACTCGTCAACTTGGTGCGTTGAATACGGCGCTCGTGTACTACAAGTACACGGACGATATTATGGACGGCGACCGCGGCCGCGGCAAACGGCTTTGGTTCAAAAAGGGTTTTAAGCGCGTGAAGCAAAAATATCCCGAAATCGAGCGGATCGTTCGTGAAAATCTCGCCGAGCAGGAAAAGACGGAAAGGACGAAAACGGATAGCTTGGATCGGGCGGCGGACGCTACGGCGAATATGCTTGCGGAGTTTTCCGATTACGTTTTGGAAGATAAGAAAAATCCGCAAACGCGTAATTTATTTTACGCGATTGGAAAATGGATTTATTTAATCGACGCGCTCGACGATTACGATAAGGATTTGAAGAAGGGCGCGTATAATCCTTTCGTGCTTGCCTATAACGCCGAAAGCAAAGCGGCGCTTCTTGCAAGCGAAAAGGGAAAGGAAGTGGAATACGTTTTCAATGCGATTTTCTTCGATATTCGCGAATGCTTATCCCAACTCACTTTCCATTTCAATCGGGATTTATCCGATAATATCTTGCTTCGCGGCTTGCCCATGATGACGAAGCGGATTATGTGCGGCTGCAACGCGAACGGCGTGTGCAAAACGAAGAAAAAAGAGAAAAAGAAGAAAAAGTAAATACCCAAAGCCAAAAGGGCGAATACTAAAGAAAAGAAAAAAATTTGGCGAAAGCCGAAGGGAGATAACATGAAAAAATACTACGAACTTCTCGGTTTGACCGAAGACGCAACGGACGAAGAATTAGAGACTCGTTATAAATTGCTTCGCGAACAGTACAAAGAAGAAAGATGGTTGGACGGGGAAGCAGGCAACAACGCGGCAAAAGCGCTCACGAAATTGGACGCGGCATATAAGGAAATTATGGCTTCGCGCAAGGAAAAGCTCCAAGGCGGCGAAAACGCTACGGATGCGTATGCGGAAATTTCCGAGCTTTTGAAGCAAGATAAGATCGCGGAAGCGCAAGCGCGCTTGGACGAATTCAACGAACGTCCCGCAGAATGGCACTATTTGCAAGCGGTCGTGTTCTATAAGAAGAATTGGACGAACGAAAGCAAGAAACAGCTCGAAATCGCCATGGAAATGGAACCCGATAATATCAAGTACCGCGCGGCGTACGGCAAAATGAACGCAAAGAACGATTTCGAACAACAATCGGCATACCAACGCAATCAAAACCCCTATTCCAACCCCTACAATCGTCCTTACGACGACGGTGGACAAATGGGCGGCAATGCTTGTACGGAATGCATTTCTTGCTGCTACACGTATATGTGTATTAACTGTCTTTTCAATCTTTGCTGCGGTTGCCATTAAGAGAATAGGGAAATGAAGAAAATATCTTCTTACGAAATAGCGTTATCCGCGCTCTCGTGTGCGATTGCGACGATTTTGCTCACAGTCGGTTCGTATTCGGAAATCTTGCTTTTTACGGGGTACTTATTCTCCGCGATTGCCTTGATGCTTCCGCTTGCGAAACGAAGCTTTGCGGGGTATGTATTGTCGTACGTGGCGACGTGTATCCTGTCGCTTATCTTCAATGCGGCGCGGTTTTGGGATTTGCTCCCGTTCATTATGTTTTTCGGGTTACACCCGCTCGTGAACGAATTGCAGCTCAAAATCCGTATCAATCGTTGGGTGGCGTGTGCGATTAAAGCGCTTTGGTTTGACGTGACGATGTACCTAATTTGGCGTTTTATCTTCGGTATGACGACGACGCTAGACGTGGTGGATGAATATGCAATCCCGATTATTTTGATCGTAGGCTCGGCATTTTTCGTGGTGTATGATTATCTCATGTACAAATGGCGCGCGACGGTGAATAATTTGGTGTATCGGCTCTATAAAAAGTGAGAAAACGGCGTACCGTGTACGCATTGAGCGAGACGTACTCGCAAAAGAAGAAGGAAGAAATAAGCGCAAATAGATAAGGGGAGCGCAAGTTTTATGATAGAAAAGAACGATATAATTTGCGGCGTGACAGACGCAATAGGCTCGAATGGCGAAGGCATCATTAAGCATGATGGTGTCACCTTTTTCGTGCCGGCGTGTTTACCCGGGGAAAAAGTTCGTTTCAAAGTGTTGAAGGTAAAAGGGAATATCGGGTATGGTAAGGCGGAAGAAATTCTTACGCCCGCGGAAGAACGCGTCCGCGCGAAATGCCCCGTCTTTTTGCGCTGTGGTGGGTGCTGTTTGCAGCACTTGGACTACGGCGCTCAACTTATTCATAAGGCAACCGTCGTAAAGGACGCCTTGCGCAAAATCGGCGGATTGAATATGCAAGTGCCTACGGCAGTGAAGAGCGATTTCCCGTACGGATATAGAAACAAATTGCAAATCCCTGTCGGCGTGGATAAGGAAGGCAATAACGTAATCGGTTTCTATGCAGAGCATAGTCATCGTATCGTACCCGTAAGCGCGTGCGCAATCCACCCCGAATGGGCGGAAAAGCTCATGGCGGTGCTCAAACGCTACATGACGGAATGTGCCGTGAAGGGCTATGACGAAGAAGGGAAAACGGGCGCGCTCCGCCACTTGGTTGCAAGAGAAATCGGCGGGAAATATATTGTTACGCTCGTAAGTGTGAAGAAGGATTTGCCGAATATTCCATATCTTATCGAACTCTTCGGCGCAGTGCTCCACAATTTCACGCTCTATATCAATATCAATAAAGAAGATACCAACGTAATCCTTGGAAAAGAATTTCATCTCGTACATGGTACGGGCTTTTTCGAAGGGGAAGAACACGGCATTCGCTATGAAGCGGGCCCTGTCACCTTCTTGCAGGTGAATGAAAACGTGCGTTCCAAGCTCTACCGCGACGCGATAAAGACGGTTTGCACGGACGGGGACGAAGTGGTGATTGACGCCTATTCGGGCGGCGGTTTGATGACCGCAATGATCGCCAAGAAAGTGAAGCGTGTGTACGGCATTGAGCTTGAAGAAGAAGCAAGCCGTTGTGCCGATTCCTTGAAGGTGAAGAACGGCTTGACGAATATGACGAATATTTGCGGCTACGTGGAAGAAAAATTGCCTTCCGTTTTGGAAAAGGAAAAGGGCGAAAAGGTGCGCCTTATTCTCGATCCACCGAGAGCAGGGATCGCGCGCAGCGTTTTGAAAGCCCTTTTGGAAAGCGGCATTCCCAAACTCACGTTGATAAGCTGTAATCCCGCAACGCTTGCAAGAGATTTGGGCATTTTGACAGGTAGATTGATTGAAAAAGACGGCGAACTCGCCAAAAATCCCGCCTACGAAGGCGTGACGGAAGGGGAAACGCTCGCGGGCTATTACGCTGTGGAAAAGATCCAACCGTACGACATGTTCCCCCAAACAAAGCACGTAGAAACGCTCGTTTGTCTTACAAGAAAATAATCGAAACAATACGCCGCGCGGCACGTTTTTCGCGCCGCGCGGTTTTATAAAAGATAAATTTTTAAGGAGTGAAAATACATGAAAAAACGTTCCATTTGGATTGCGCTTTGCGCATTGCTCGGCACGCTTTCGCTTGGCGCGGCGGTGGGCTGCGGCTCGAAATCAAGCACGCCCGATAGCACGGAAAGCGTAGAAACGCCCGTCGTTTCGGAAGAGCCTGAAATCTCGGAAGAACCTGAAGAACCCGTCGTTTCGGAAGAACCCGAAATCTCGGAAGAACCTGAAATCTCGGAAGAGCCCGAAGAAGACTGCAATCATCAATGGGATGCTGGTGTAGAAGTTGTAGGTGGAAACGGTGGTTATGTTATGGAATACACTTGTATGCTATGTGGAGATAAGGAAAGAGAAACCATAACCATTATCCCCGAAGAACCTGCAAAGCCGCAAAGAACGCTTGCGGTGACGTCGCCGACGGGGGAAGTGTTCCCGTATATCGACGCGGCGAAGAGATATTTGCAAGCGGGGGAAGGCGCGGACGTGAGCAATTACTACGTGGAAGTGGATAATCCCTGCAAGCCGATCGTGGTGACGTGGACGTACGACGGCGACGCGACGAGTTTCTTGGTGGAATACGCAACGCAAGCGGATTTCTCGGACGTAATCACGGTGGAAGTGGACGGCGAAGCGACGTCTACCGATTTATATAACCTTTATCGCGGCAGCGATTATTACGTGCGCGTGACGGCAGTGGACGAAACGGGCGCGACTATGGAATACGGCGAAGGGGAATTCCAAACGACTTCTCTTGGTCCGCGCGTTATGAATATCGACGGCATTTACAACGTCCGCGATTTGGGCGGCTACGAAACGTCGCTTGGCAAAACGATCGTGCAAGGCATTGCTTACCGCGGCGGCTCGTTGTGCGTTCCCGCTTTGGGCTTCGCATATCCTAGCAACTTGACGGAAGAAGGCAAGAAGTACATGAGCGAAGTCATGGGTATCAAGGGCGAACTCGATTTCCGTACTCCCGGCGAATCGGGCGTTAGCGGCGATAGCTTAATCCCCGGCGCAACGCTCACCTACATACAAGCGGGCGGCTACGACGACATTTTCTATCAAAACAAGGAAAACTATCGTCAAATCTTCTCGTACTTCGCAGACGAAAGCAATTATCCTATGTACTACCACTGCACGGGCGGCGCGGACCGCACGGGCACGGTCACTTTCCTTTTGCACGCCCTTCTCGGGGTTTCGGAAACGGAATGTATTCAAGGCTACGAATTCACGAGCTACTCTATTTATAGATTGCGCGGCGCGCAAACGGGGAGCTACGCGGAACGCTTCCAAACGATGCTTACGAAAATGAAAGCGGATTACGAAGGGGACACCTTGCAAGAAAAGGTGGAAAACTACTTCCTTTCCGCGGGCTTGACGGAAATTGAAATCTACAATATCAAGGCAATCTTCTTCGGCGAGCCTACCAAGACGGCTGTCTACGCGCCCGAAACCTTCACGAAGAACGTGGACGGGGATTTGGTGCTCCCGATTGCAGGCAACAAAACGCCTAGCAAGCTCTATCTCGGCGGCGTGGAAACGGAATTCACCTACGCGAACAAGAAAATGACGGTTGCGGCGAATAAACTCCCCGCTTTGGCGAAGGGCAACGTGAACGGCAAAGTGGTGTTCACGGATAACACCGAACTTGCATTCTCGTTCGTTTACGACGAAGTGAATATCAAATTCATGGATAACGTAATGACCTTTGGCAGTGACGGCACGATCCTTTTGACGGCGAATAGAGAACCCCTTACGGGCAGCGGCGTGGTTGGTTATGACTATACGGCGTGCGTGCGCTTGACTTCGACGACGCCCGAAAAGACGGACGGTGGCGTGCGTATTTTCTTGGGTAGCTACGGCGTGGAAATCCGCGGCGGCGAAATGCGTCCCTATTCGATTGACGCCAACGGCAATATGAAGGAAGTGCAACGCGATATGAAGTTGGGCGTACCGAACAACGTCTTCAACCACGGCGGCACTTTCTATTTGACGATTGATTTCGTCAACGATTTGCCCGTACTCACCATGAAGATCGTGGTGGAAAACGCGGTGTACGAGCATAGCTATTCGTATGCAAGCCGCGTGGCGAATGAAATCTCGTCCGAAAACGCGAAGATGACTTTTTGGATTCGCACGGACGCGATCACCTCGCTCACGATTTATAACGAACAGGCTTGGGCGAATAGATAAGAAAATGATAGGATAGTACGGCGGAGCGGAAGTGCTCCGCCGTATGTTTCTATTGACCGTGAAGAACTCTTCTATGGAGTTCTTTTTTTTCGTCCAAAACGGCGTTGGTGTGAATAGGGCGGCGGACAGGGATTGAAAGGGGGCCGACACGGTCGTGTCCCGAAAATGTGAGAAAAAGGGCAAAATGCGGGGAATAGTGTCCCAAAATGGAAACAGGTGGGGTTTGAATGTAGGACACGGATATGGTATAATATTGTTGTAGCCCCAAAATTTGAATTTTTTTCAATACGGGACATGCCTACGTTTATAATAAAGGAAACGATGGGAAATGTGCAAAATAAAGATAGTAATAAATAGGCACAGCACGAATGAAAGAAACTTTCTAGCTATGCAAGTTTCCCGCCCGAAAAGGCCGCTATGGGGATCCCCGTATTGTGGGTAATCAATACGGACGTTGTGCCACCGTTTGGCAAACTGATTCGAGTGTGAAAGTCAATCGAAATTCCCCATTAAAAGGGGAGAAAAACAAGCAAGAAACGCGCGTAAGCCGTCCAAAAGGGCGGCTTACGTTTTTGCATAGCAAAAAGAAACGATTTTTGCGCAAGAAATCGCAAAAAAAGCTTTCATTTTACCATTGACAAACGGGGAAATCAATGGTACAATTTATAATAGCGGCGGTAGGGCGTTTTTGCTTTGTCGGCGCGGGATATTCTCACGATAAATAAAATCAACATAGGGAGTGCAAACAATGAGAAAAGGCAGAGTGACGATTCCTACGGATGAAAACTACGTAGAAGGCACGTTAAAGATTGCGGAGCTTTGGGGCGCGGACGCGGTGCGCGATTGCGACGGTACCCATTTGCCCAAGAATGCGAAGGAGCTCGCGGAAAAGGTGTACAACACCTATTTCGTCGTTCGTGGCGACAATGCGTGGGCGGATAAGCACACCGATCAATTGCAAAGCGTTTTATTGATGACGGGCTACGAGCTTGCCAAGGAAGATTCGCTTACGATCGATCTTTTGAAGGGCTATTCTCACGATCAGCTTGGCGTGAACGAAGAAAACCCCAAAAAGTATTGGCAAGTATACGATAGAACGACGGGGGAAGAAATTCTCACGTGGGAATACGTAGGCGGCGGCAAGGTACGCGTGGAAAACACCAAGCCCTACCACGAATATACGGTGAGCTTTTTTGCTACCAACCTTTGGGATTCCACCCAAATGTACAATTACATCACGAATAATTGGAATATCGAAAAGCACAAGGTAATGGAGCCGAGATTCCAAGAAACCTTCGAGCATATCAAGGACAATATGCGCAAGTGGTGCGATAATAACGAAAACGTAAACGTTGTGCGCTATACCACCTTCCTTTACCATTTCTTCCTTGTTTTCAACGAAATCAATAAGGAAAAACACGTGGATTGGTTCGGTTATCCCATGACGGCAAGCCCTAGAGCCTTCGACGATTTCGAAAAGGAATACGGCTACGCGCTCAAAGCGGAAGATATCGTTTCCAACGGCACGTACCAAAATAACTTCGTGAACCCCACGCCCAAGTTCTTGGACTACATGGAATTTAGCGAAAAATACGTCACCAAAACGGTGCGCGAACTCGTGGATATCGTGCACGCGGAAGGCAAGGAAGCGATGATGTTCCTTGGCGATAGTTGGATCGGCACGGAGCCCTACGGCGAACATTTCAAGGATATGCAACTCGACGCGGTGGTTGGCTCGGTCGGCGGCGGCGTGACGGTGCGTATGCTTTCCGAAATCCCGCACGTCAAATATCACGAAGGCAGATTCTTGCCCTATTTCTTCCCCGATACCTTCTTTGAAGGCAACGAAGAAAACGCCGTTGCGGAACTCAATCGAAATTGGGTGACTGCGCGTCGTGCAATGATGCGTAAGCCCTTGGATAGAATGGGCTTTGGCGGCTATCTTGCACTCGCGGCGGAATTCCCCAAATTTATCGAAAGAGCAGGGCAGGTATGCGATGAATTCCGTGCAATTTGCGACGCGTCGAATAACGCGAAGCCTTATTCGGGCTTGACGGTTGCCGTTTTGAATGCATGGGGCTATAAGCGTAGTTGGATGTGCCACATGGTTGCGCACGAGCTTTGGTACCAACAAGTTTATTCCTATCAAGGTGTGTACGAAGCGCTTTCCGGCCTTGGCGTGGACGTGCGTTTCATTTCCTTTGACGACGTTTTGAAAAACGGTATCGATAAGGATATCGACGTAATTTTGAACGTGGGTGACGCGGGTACGGCGTTTAGCGGCGCGGAATATTGGGCGGATGAAAAATTGATCACCACGATTAGAAAGTGGGTGGCGGACGGCCACGGCTTTATCGGTGTGGGCGAACCTACGGCATACGCGAAAGGCGGTAAATTCTTCCAACTTTCCGACGTACTCGGCGTAGAAAAAGAACGTGGCTTCACCCTTTCCGAGGATAAGTACAATATTCAAAAGAAGGCGCATTTCATCACCGAAGAAGTGGATGGCGAAATCGATTACGGCGAAAGCATGAAGAATATTTACGCGCTTGAAAACGCGGAAGTTTTGGATATTGAAATTTCCCCTCGTTTCAAGAGAAACGTAAACGTAGGCGAAGTGAAGCTTGCGGCAAATCAATACGGCAAGGGCAGAGGCGTGTACATTGCAGGACTTCCTTATAGCCCGCAAAACGCAAGATTGCTTCTTCGCGCGATGTTCTGGTCGGCAAGCAAGGAAGGGGATATGAAGAAGGCGTATTCGTCCAACGTAGTGACGGATTGCACCTACTATCCCGAAACGAAGAAGTACGCGATTATCAACAACACGTTTGAAACGCAAGAAACCCTTTTCTATACGGTGGACGGCAAGGAAGAAAAATTGACCCTTTCCCCCAACGAAATCATTTGGAAATAAGCAAACCGCTTTTAACGAGCCCCTTAAAAAGGGGCTCGTTTTTTTGCAAAAAATCTTTTTCCAATATTGACAAGAACGGCTATCTCGTGTTATAATAAGAAAAAATCCAAGCAAAAAGGGGATTTTACGTGAAAAACGATTTCGGCTATAAAGCAGGTAAAGTGAATATCGCTTTGAAAATGGACGATTATTACGTGTGGGATTGTTCGGTGATAAAATCGGGCGGGAAGTACCACATGTTCTCTTCCCGTTGGAAGAAGGAATACGGCTTTGGCTGGAATTGGCTTTTCAATAGCGAAATTATCCATTCCGTTGCCGACCAACCCGAAGGTCCGTACGTTTTCCAAAACGTCGTTTTGCCCCGCCGCGGAAGACAATATTTCGACGGCATGAATACGCACAACACTTGCATTAAGGAATATAACGGCAAGTTTTATTTGTACTATATGGGCACGACGTACGGCGGGGAAATTCCCACCACCCGCGACGTGCGCTCGGAATATTGCGACGAAACGTGGAATCGCAAGAGAATCGGTCTTGCGGTGGCGGACGATATCAACGGCGAATTCGTGCGTAGAGATACCCCCTTGTTAGAGCCGCGCACTTGCGATCATTGGGATTGCACGGTTACGACGAATCCGTCCGTAACGATTATGCCCGACGGCAAGACGTACATGATCTACAAATCCCGCTGCGCCTATGCAAAGCCCTTAAAGCTCGGTATTGCGGTAGCGGATAAGCCGGACGGGGAATTCAAAAGATTGATGGATACCCCCATTTTGGATTTCCAAAACGAAGATATGCACATTGAAGATCCCTTCCTTTGGTATGACGAGAAGAAGAAAAAATTCTGCTTGATCGCCAAGGATGACGTGAAAAACGGCGCGTACGGAATCACGGGGGAATGGGGCAACGGCTTCTATGCGGAGAGCGACGATTGTATCGATTTCCAAATCGGGGAAGATCCGTTGGTGTACACTCGTAAAGTGACTTGGACGGATGGCAGAGTGAACGTACAAGGGAACATGGAACGCCCTTCCGTCTTGTTCAATGAAGAAGGCGAACCGACGCACATTTTTTGTGCAAGCGGGGACGGTCCGAGCTATAGCTTCGACGGCGTTTCCTATATCGTGTGCGTAAAATTAGAGAAAAAGTAAAGAGAAAAGAGTATGCAAAGAAGAACGACGAAAACGGAAAATGGAAAAGGACAGGTACGCGGTGAAAAACGCCGCGCGCCTTTGCCGCACGGCGTAAAGCGCAACGAAACGGGGGCAAGGGTGGAACGGGTAAACGGCGCGCCCGTCTATACGGCAATCTACAAGGTAAACCGCAGCGAAGAGCTTTTGGAGTTCTTGCTTCGCAAGGCGAATACGTCGAGAAACA
>JAZTWL010000190.1:0-4887 GCA_045635845.1 Candidatus Scatosoma sp.
TCTGGCCGAAGAACAAAGCGTGCTTTATTTTGCACGATTTCGTGCAAGGCTTATAAATGGTCTGCGTTCTGCACGGGCGTTTCTTTTTTATTTTTCGGTTTGCCCGTATAGCTTCCGTTCACGTCCGTATTCGACGGCGGAACAAAAACGCTCAACCCACGTTGCGTGGGGGCAGGTACGCGTTGAGTGGATTTTTTCGCCATTAGTCGTTGTTGCCGCCGTGCTTATAGCTATGGCTTTCTTCTTGGGAATTGCTCTTGTTTTTGCCGCAATTCTTCGTGCCACAGTTCTTTGCGCCGCAACTCTTGGTGTTTTGCTTATTTTGTTTCATAATCTAGCTCCTTTTCTATATGCAAAAGGGTTTGAGCCCTTTTGTAGCAATGTTATTCCTTGACGCCTTCGTAGGGAAGGTGCAATTCCACGTAGCCCTGCTTGGCTTTGCAAAGGGGGCATACCTTCCACGCTTCCGTGCCGACGTGCGCGTGACCGCATTCGCTACAAATCCAAAGCATGGGATGATCGCATTGATAAAGCGTGCCCGTGCGCACCGCTTCGTGCAAGTACTGGAAGACGATCTTGTGCCGTTCTTCTACCGCCGCAACGAGTTTATAAAGCATAGCGATATCTTCAAAGCCTTCTTCCTTCGCGATTTTGGCGAAGGTGGGATAAATCTCTTCCGTTTCGCTTCGCTCGTCCATAGCGGCGAATTTTAAGCCTTCTACAAGCGTACCCGCGTGGAAGGGATAGCCTGCGTCGAACTCGACGTTGTCTCGGCTGCCCGTCTTTTCAATCATTTTATTGAAAAACTGCGTAGCGTGCAACGTTTCGTTCTTGGCAATTGTCTTGATCGTATCCGCAAGGGTTTTGTAGCCTTCTTGCATAGCGAGTTTGGCAACCATTTGATAGCGCATACCCGCTTGACATTCGCCCGCAAAGCTACGGGCAAGGTTTTTGTAAGTTTCCGTTTTTTCAAATTCCATAGCGTCACTCCTTTTACGGCAGTATGGGAAGAAAAAATGCAGTTTAATCGCAAAAAATACTGTCAAACTATGGAAAACACTTGCTTTTCGTTGCGGACATGGGTACAATAAAGGGGTAGAAAATAGGCAGGTGAAAGGAAATGTTTCATATCGTACTTGTAGAACCGGAAATCCCCCAAAACGCGGGCAATATTGCGCGCACGTGCGCGGCAACGAGCACCCATTTGCACATGATTCGGCCGCTTGGTTTTGAAGTGAGTGATAAATATTTGAAGCGCGCGGGCTTGGATTATTGGCACTTGGTAGATATTTCCTATTACGATAGCTTTGAAGAATTGCGCGCGAAATATCCCGATTCCCGTTTCTTCTTTTTCACGACGAAAGGGAAGAATCGACATTCGGACGTTGCCTTCCGCGACGGGGATTTTCTCGTATTCGGCAAGGAAACGAAGGGCTTGCCCGAAGAGCTTTTGATTCAAAATAAAGAAACGTGTTTGCGTATTCCCATGCACGCGGACGCGCGTTCGCTCAATCTTGGGAACTCGGTGGCAATCGCCCTTTACGAAGCACTCCGTCAAACGGATTTTGCGGGGCTCAAGGAAGAAGGGGAGCTTCACCGCTTGCAATGGGAAGATTAACGATTTTTTCACGTATAACTTCATAAAATTCTGTCAATAACTTCCGTGTACGAAACGCGGAGGTTATTTTTTTATGAAAAAGTACTGCATAATTTTTTTAACGCTCGTCATAATAACTTTAACGGCGCTCGGTTTTTCGGGCGTATTTCCCGACGCGGCGGTAGGGGTGGAAAGCGAATACCTGCGTATCCACATTCGCGCCGATTCCAACGATGGAGGCGCGCAAGCGGTGAAATATCTCGTCCGTGACGACGTGGTAGACTATCTCACGCCGCTCGTAGCGGAATACGAAACGCAGGAAAGGGCGGTCGAAGGAGTGCGGGAGCACTTATGCGAAATTGCGGCGGTGGCAACGCGCACCTTGGAGCGAAACGGTTTTTTCTACGGCGCGACGGCGGAGCTGACGGTGGAAAGCTTTCCCACCCGCATTTACGGGGAATATACCCTTCCCGCGGGCGAGTATGCGGCATTGATTTTACGCCTTGGAAAAGGGGAAGGCGACAACTGGTGGTGCGTGGTTTATCCACCCTTGTGTTTTGCGGGGGAAAGCGGCAATATCGTCTATGAGAGTAAGATTGCCGAAATCATTCGAAAATGGAAGAAATAAACGCTCAACGCGTACATGGTGGGGTGGTTTTTCCTTGTACATATTCAATATGGGAGGAAGAAAATGAAGAAATCCATGAAAAAAGGACTACTCATTGTTGCGGCTTGTTTGGCGCTTGGCGTGTCTACGGCGGCGGTGGCATGGGAGTCTAGCAATAGCGCTTACGCGGAGCAAACCGTAGAAGCGGTGGTGGAAGCGGCGGTGCTTCGCCAAGGCTCGAAGGGGAGCGAAGTGAAGGAAGTGCAACGCCGCTTGAAGCTTTGGGGGTACTATAACGGCGCGGTGGACGGCGTGTTTGGCGAAGGGACGAAGAACGCGGTGATTCGTTTCCAAAAGAAGAACGGCTTGAAGGCGGACGGCGTGGTGGGGAAATCTACCTATAAAGCGCTCGGCATGACGAGTTCGTATGAAGCATTGAACGGCACGCAGTCTTCTGGTAGTGCGGGGAGCTATAATAGCTCGGACGTGTACCTGCTCGCGAAGACGATTTATGCGGAAGGTAGGGGCGAACCCTACGTTGGACAGGTGGCGATCGGCGCGGTCGTACTCAACCGCGTGCGGAATAACGCGTTCCCGAATACGATTTCGGGCGTGGTGTATCAAAAGCACGCTTTTACGGCAGTCTCGGACGGACAAATTAACTTGACGCCCAACGAAACGGCTATGAAAGCAGCAAGGGACGCTATCAACGGTTGGGATCCGACGGGCGGCGCGTTGTACTATTACAACCCCGCCGTGGCGACGAGTCAATGGATTTTTAGTCGGCCGACGATTACGGTAATCGGCAAGCACGTTTTTGCTATGTAAAAAGGAGAGGGAAATGAAGAAAGAAGAAAAGGAAATTGCGGTGAACGTGTCTTCGGGTGCGGAGAAAGTGGAAAAGATTGAAAGGAAGAAAAGCGCGGCCGGAGAGAGCAAGCGCAAGAGTGTGGTAAAGACGGAGCAAACGGCGCAAAAGGCAGAAACAGCAAAAGGGGAAGCGGCGCTTGGCACGGCAAAAAAAGAGCCTGTAAGCGAGAAGGCACGCCAAGAAACGAAGGCGGCGAAGGCGCGCGTGGACAAGGCTTTAGCGAAAAAGAAAAAGGCAGCGGAAAAGAAAGCGGCACGAGAAAAACGCCGCGCGGAAAAGAAGGCGAAGATTGAAAAGCATGCAGCCGCACGCAAAGCGATTGTGGAAAAACGCGCGGCGGAACGCAAGGCGCGCATTGAAAAGAAGAAGGCGGAGCATGAAGAAAAAATCCGTCGCCGCGCGCATAGAAAGGCGAATAGAAACCAAGCGGCCGCCAAGAAACGCGCAAGCAAAAAGAAGGAGCGCAAGGAACGCGAAAAGGGGTACGGCGGTTGGATTGCGGCGGTGGTTTCTCTCGGCGTCGTTTCTTTGGCGTTGGCAACGACGGTTACCGTCGGTGCAATGGACATGAAGACAACGAAGGAAGGGGCTATGACGGGCTATAAGGCTACCATGTACGAGTTGACGGGGATTATGGAGAACGTAGACGACGATTTGGATCGTGCAAGAATTGCCACTACGCCTTCGCAACAAAGCCGTATTTTGACCGACCTTTTGGTGCAAACGCGGCTTGCGGAGCTCGATTTGGAAAAGCTTCCCATTTCCTTGGAACAAGATCGCAACGTGACGGAGTTCATCAACCGCACGGCAATGGAGTGCGAGCGTATGCTCGGCAAGCTCCGCAATGGTGAAGAGCTTTCCAAGGGGGATTTTGAAACGCTCGAACGGCTCTATAAAACCAACCACGCCATTCGCGAAGAAGTGAACAGTATGTTGGAAAAAATGACGGATAAGGACTTGAAAAACTATTTCAAAGACGGCGTGGGGAGCATTGCGGATACCATGCAAAACTTGGAGAAGTTGACGCTCGAAGAAAATCGCGCGGCGTTTGAAAAGTTCAATGAGTCCTTCAAGAAGCCCCCGAAAATGGAAAAGGAAGGCGCGCGGATTGATCCGAGTAAGGCGGTGGAGCTTTGCAAGGGGTATTTCTCGGACTATAGCATCGGGGAATATACGTGCGTAGGTGAGACGGTGACGATGGGCTATTCCGCCTACAATTTGCAAGGCTACGACGATAAGGGCACGATGTTTTTTGCCGAGCTCGATCAAAAGGACGGCACGCTTTTGCGCTTTGATTATTACGAAGATTGTATGCAAGAAACCTTCGATCGTCCCAACGCAGAACGGATTGCCGACGAGTTTTTGGAAAAGCTCGGGTATGAAGATATGGAGCTTGTCCGCGTGATGGATAACGGCTCAACGAGCGATTTCACGTACGTTTACGAGAATGACGGTGTGCTCTATTATCCCGACGAAATGCACGTGAAGGTGTGCCGTACACGGGGCACGGTTTCGGGCTTCGATTGCACGAAATATAAGCGAAATCATAGGGACAGGGATGAGATGAACCCCAAAATCACGATGGGCGAAGCGAGTGAAAAACTCCACGACGGCATGGCGTTGGAATCGTCGAATCTTTGCGTTGTTCACACGGCGCGCGGCGAACGCTTGGCGTATGAGTTCTTGTGCGGCTACGACGAACAAAATTATTTCGTCTATATCGACGCGCAAGACGGCAGAGAAATTGCCATTTTTAATACGAAAAATTTGCATAGATAACGCGGTGCAAGTCAAAAACGCCCGCGCGAAAGG
>JAZTWL010000191.1:0-4709 GCA_045635845.1 Candidatus Scatosoma sp.
TCCTTGGCTCACAGAACGACATGGCTACGATCCGACTTAAAAGGCAAGATGGACGTTTCGTACGCCCCCATCTTTACCGAACGATCGATAATTTCGTTCTTATCAAAACCAATCAAAGGGCGAAGGACGGGCAATTTTTCCACGACGGAGTTGGACGACGTGACGCCTTCAATCGTTTGGCTCGCCACTTGCCCCAAGCTTTCGCCCGTGATAATGCATTGTGCGCCGATTCGCAAAGATTGTCTTTCCGCGATACGGTACATAAAACGGCGCAAAAGCGTGATCATGAGTTCTGGACGGCACTTTTCGTGAATCGCTTCTTGGATATGGGTGACGCTAATGGTATAAAGCGTCGTCCCAACGGTATATTCGGACAAAATCTTCGCCAAATCCACCACTTTTTCCTTCGCTTGCATATTCGTATAAGGATAGCTATGGAAATGCAAACATTCCACCGTCATACCGCGCTTTGCCATCATATGACCTGCTACGGGGCTATCAATACCACCCGAAAGCAAAAGCAAGCCTTTACCTGCCGTACCAACGGGCATGCCGTTTGCACCTTCGATAAACTCACCGAATACGAGCGCTTTGCCGTTTTCGCGAATATCTACGCGAATTGCAAAAGACGGATTGTGTACGTCAACAGACAAGCTGCCCTTGCTATAATCCAAGAGCATTGCGCCGATTTTGCGGCTAATTTCGGGGGACGTAAGCGGATAACGCTTGTCGCCGCGGTGAGATTCCACCTTAAACGTGCCACTCGGCTTAATCAAAAGCTTCGCCGCTTCGAAAATGGAATCCAAATCGGAATCCGTTTCATATGCCACGCTCAACGTGTGCAAACCGAATACCTTCTTCAATTTTTCAACGATGATTTCCGTTTCTTCTTCCGCAAAATTCTCAATCAAATAGCGGCCGCTTTGCTTCACAAACTTATGATCAATGCCCTTCAACGCATTTTTTAAGTTTGCTTCGAACTTTCCTTCGAAAAAGCCCCTATTTTTTCCTTTCAAATACAATTCGCCATAGCGAATAATCACTACTCTTTTCATTCTTTCTTTCCTTATTTCATTCGTTTTTTGAGATCGCTTGCAACGTTATTCAAGATCTCAATCGCTTTTAAGACATCTTCCCTTTGCGTATCTTGCGAAAAACTCATACGAAGTACGCCGTCCGCAATCTTTTCATCATACCCGCACGCGAGCGCGATTTTGCTATATCGCGATTTGGAATTAGACGAACACGCCGAGCCCGTACCGATAATCAAACCCGCATCGTTTGCCATGTGCAACAAGATTTCCCCGCGAAGTCCTGCCGCCGACACCGTCAAAATATACGGCGTGCCTTCTTGCGGCGAAATTCTCGTGAAAATCGACGAATCTAAACCATTCCAAAGCAACTCTCTATACTCGTTAAGACGAGCATAATCGTCTTTCAACGTCTTAAATTTCTCTTCCGCGGCAAAAACAAACTGCATAATACCAAAGGTATTTTCCGTGCCGCTGCGACGCCCCGATTCTTGTCCGCCACCGATCATATACGGGGGCAAAACGAGCGTTTTACGCTTAATCAAAGCGCCTACGCCCTTCAAACCGCCGATTTTATGGGCGCTTATCGAATATAAATCCACTTCTTTTGCCAAACGGAACGGGATTTTGCCGTACGCTTGCACGCCGTCGCTATGGAAGATTACGCGCGGATTTTTTTGCTTGACAAGCTTTGCAATTTGATTGATATCGTTGATTGCGCCCATTTCGTTATTTACGTGCATTACGGAAACAAAACTCGTCTTTTCGTCAATCAATTCCAAGAGCTTGGCTACGTTTACGCGACCGTCCTTTTCAAGGGGCGCAATTCTCGGCTCGCATACGCCACGGTTTTTCAATTCCGCAAACGGAGCAGACACAGCAGAATGTTCCCCCGCCGTCGTCACCGCATTTCCGCGCTTTGCAAAAGAGAAAATCGCTTGGTTATCCGATTCCGTGCCGCACGAAGTGAAAATCAACTCAAACGCCGTTTCATCAGCTATTTTAGAAAGCAAAACGGAGCGCGCTTTTTTAAGCTCGCTCTGCATTGCAAAACCTTCCCGATACATTGCGGAAGGATTATAAAATTTTTCTACTACGTATTCCTTGGCTTGCTCAAACGCCACAGCACAAGGCTTCGTCGTTGCCGCGTTATCTAAATAAATCATAAGCTTTTTTGCTTCTTTTCTTGCATAACGTAGTCCGATTCCAAAACGCCGCGCTTCGCAAATTTCAATATATGCACGAGCAATTCTTCTCTGCATTCTAACACAAACAACTTTCTGCCGTCGTAATTTGCAAGAATATACATGAGGAATTTGCCTTCTGTAGGCTCATAATTCGACGTGCAAAGCACCGTTTTTACCGTAGGATCGGAATCAAAACGATCGTAAGAAGGATTGTCCACGTCGCCCACTTGAATCATTTCTTCGCAATCGATACGTGCAACGAGTTTTCTCTTATTTACGTTGAAAACTCTTGAAATGCGCAATTCCCCCGAAACGAAGGAATAATCGTAGCTTACGTTATAGCGCATTTTCCATTTACGGAAAAGAAACCAAAAGCTAAAAAGCATTGCCGAAATAAGCAACCCGAATACCAACAAGGAAATGTCGGTATTCAATAAAAGTATCAACGAAAAGATGCCCAACGCCAAGAAAATAATCGAAAGCACGTTCAAAATCATGTATTTCTTCGAGCCACTCTTAATATCACTCGATATCGAGCTTTCTTCGTAAAAAATGTCCATTATAATTCCTACCTAATCTTAAATTTCGAAAGCGCCTTCGTACACCGTCTTCACGCTTCCCATCAATTCCACTTCGCCATTCGAATGGTAATTTACCGTCAAATCGCCACCGCGAAGTTTTACGGTGATATTCGTATCCTTTTCGCAATAGCCTGCAAGCACTGCCGCAACAACAGCCGCACACGCGCCCGTACCGCTTGCCCACGTTTCGCCGCTACCACGTTCCCAAGCACGCATTTTAATCGTCACTTTGTTTACGACACGCACGAATTCCGCGTTAATGCCGTTGGGGAAATATTCGCAATGCTCGATTTCAGGGCCAACCTTTTCAAAATCAACCGCATCCACCTTATCCGTGAACACTACGCAATGGGGATTCCCCACGTTTACAAGTGTAATCGCATAATCTTCGCCGCCGATATTCACATTCTTGCCAACAATTTGCTTTTCGTTCCAAATGCTCGGGATCTTCTTGCCTGCAAGCTCTACCTTACCCAAGTTTACACTCGCGGAATTTACCTTACCGCTAAACGAATATGCCTTCACGTCATAAACGCCCGAAAGCATTTCAATTCTCAAATCGTTCTTGCGCACGATGCCCTTTTCGTACAAATACTTCGCCGCACAACGAATGGTATTGCCGCCCATAGGCATTTCCAAACCACTCTTATTGAAAATACGAATCTTCGCATCCGCAATGTCGGAATTTTCCACCAAGACAATGCCGTCGCCGCCGATACCGTAGTGATATTGCACGTAATTTACTGCAATCGATTCAGGGCAAGTGATTTTGCCGTCACGGTTATCAAATACGATATAATCGTTGCCGCACGATTGCATTTTCGTGAAGCTCAACTTCAATTTTTCCGTTCTCAAAGCATTGATATCTACGAGTTCGGTGTTGTTTTCCGTGAAACGGCTCGCAATAATATCCGCAAGCGCGTTTGCCGTATCCAACGCCGTAAGCACCGTAATACCAAGCAAAATCGCGTGATGATGCAAACGAATGAAGTCGTTGATGGATTCCAAGTCCGTCTTACCCGTATAAACAACGTAGTCAATCTTGCCTTCATCCATCAATTTGATTACGGAATCGGTAGCGGAAAGTCTATCCACCACTTCGCAATCGATGCCCAAATCTTGAATCACCTTCGCCGTACCCTTCGTAGCGTACATACGGCAACCAAGATCCCCGAATTTCTTCGCAATCGACAATACGTCAAGCTTATCTTGATCGTTTACCGTCATATACACGCCAACGGGACGTCTTTCCGAAGGATGACACATCTTAAAGCCTGCCGAAACAAGACCCTTGAACATCGCTTCTTCCATCGTCTTACCGATACCAAGCACTTCGCCCGTCGATTTCATTTGAGGACCAAGCTGCGAGTTTACGTCGTTGAGCTTTTCAAAGCTGAATACGGGTACTTTTACCGCAACGTACGGCGAATCGGGGTACAAGCCCGTACCAAAGCCGAGTTTCTTCAATTTTGCACCCGCAATAATCTTCGTTGCAAGCTCTACCATGGGCACGCCTGTCACCTTGGAAATGTACGGTACGGTACGCGACGCACGGGGATTTACTTCGATTACGTAAAGTTGACTACGGTAAATCAAATATTGAATATTGATCAAGCCCTTCGTCTTCAATTCGAGCGCAAGCTGCGTGGAAACTTCAATGATTCTTTCGAGCATTGCATCGTCGAGATTGTACGGAGGATATACGGCAATCGAGTCGCCCGAGTGAATGCCCGTACGTTCGATGTGTTGCATGATGCCGGGGATAAGGACGTCTTTCCCGTCCGAAATCGCATCGACTTCTAATTCCGTACCCATCAAATATTTGTCGCAAAGAACGGGGTTTTCGATGCCCTGCGCCAAGATAACGTCCATGTATCTGCAAACGTCTTCTTCCCTGAAGGCAATCGTCA
>JAZTWL010000192.1:0-1309 GCA_045635845.1 Candidatus Scatosoma sp.
TGCAAAACGGTCGTAACCGAAAACCCTGCCGAATACGTGGCGCTTAAAGCGACCTGCCCCGAAGGGTATCGCGTAATCACCGTCGAAGAAATGATTATGGAGAATATGTAATTATGAATTTGAAGAAAACTTACGTTGAAAAGTACGGCTACGAAAGAGTGGTAACGGATAGAAATTCGCCTTTGACCTATTTGGAGCTTGATTTTTTAAAGCTTGCGGACGGGCAAAAGCATACTTTTTCCGAATGCGGAAAGGAATTTGCGCTCATCGTTTTGTACGGTAAATGCGAAGTGCAAGGCGAAAATTTCCATTTCCCTGAAGTTGGGAAGCGTGAAAACGTATTTGACGGGCCTGCGGAAGCGGTGTACGTTGGAAAGGACGTGGTTTTCAGCGTAACGGCGAAAGGCGGCGACGTGAAAATTGCCGTTTGCAAAGCGCCTGCAAAGAACAATTATCCTGCGGCGTACGTACCCGTGTCCGAGATTAAGACGAAAGATCTTGGGAAAGGCTCGTTCACGAGAAAGGCGGCGTTCAACCTGCCCGAAACGGTTGGCGCGAATCTTCTCTATATCGGTGAATTTTGGGTAGAAGACGGTAATTGGGCAAGTTTCCCGCCCCATAAACACGACCTTGACAATATGCCTACCGAAGGGTTCTTGGACGAAATTTATTATTTCGAATTTGACAAGCCCCAAGGCTTCGGCGTGCAAATGGTATATTCCAAAGAAGGGGATATCGACGAAGCGTACAAGGTAAAGACGGGGGATCTTGTGGAAGTGCCGAAGGGTTACCACCCGTTTAGCGTTGCGCCTGGATATAAGAACTATTGCCTTTGGATTATGGCGGGCGAGTACCGCGGTATTTTCTGCACCACGGAAGAAGAACATAAGTGGATTGTAAAATAAAATGAAAATTTATTCGATAAACGATAAAGAATTTGAAACTTACGGCAAGGTCGTAGCGTGTCCGTTTTTCGACGTGTTTGAAAAGGGCGCGGAAGACATTAAAACGCCCGAAAGCGGTTGCTCGTATATGGCAAGCGTGCCTGCTTTTGAAACGCAGGAAGCGAAAGCGTATTACGACGCGTATTTTGGGGATATGGACGCGCAAATCGGCTATTGTTGGGGTAGAAACGATACTTTAAACGCGCTCGAATGGCATAAATCGGCGGAAGTGCATTGCGCGCTTGAAGATATGATATTGCTTCTTGGCGATATGCGCGAAATGGAAAACGGCGTGTTCTCTACCGAAAACGTCAAAGCGTCTTTGGTCAAGAAAGGCGAATCGGGTGAAATTTATCAAACGACCT
>JAZTWL010000193.1:0-1295 GCA_045635845.1 Candidatus Scatosoma sp.
CCGAAGGCAGCCTTTCCAAGATCTCGGAAGCGTTTATCGAGTACTACAAGGAAGTATATCCCGAGCTTCAAATCAACCGCGAAAAGATTGCGGAAGAACTCGCGAAGGAAGAAGCGAAGTTCACCAAGACCTTGCAACAAGGCTTGAAGGAATTTGAAAAGTGCATTAGCGGCATTGTACGCAAGAATATGTTCATGAGCCAACAAAACCCCGACTACGTACCCGAATTGTTGATTGGCGGCAAGCAAGCATTCCGTTTGTACGATACCTACGGTTTCCCCGTAGAAATCACGGACGAAATGGCGAAAGAACGCGGCTTCACCGTAGATATCGACGGCTACAAGGCGGCGTTTGAAGAACACCAAAATAAGAGTAAGGCAGGCAGCGAAGGGAAGTTTGCTTGCGGTCTTGCAGACCACAAGGAAGCAACGACGGCGCTCCACACGGCCACCCACTTGCTCCACGCGGCGCTTAAGAAAGTATGCTCGCCCGACGTAAACCAAAAGGGTTCGAACATCACCGAAGAAAGATTGCGTTTCGATTTCAACTTGCCTCAACCTATGACGGCGGAAGAAATCAAAGCCGTAGAAGATATGGTAAACGAAGTGATCAAGGCGGATATCCCCGTTGTGATGAAGGAAATTTCCTTGGAAGAAGCGAAAGCGGAAGGCTTTACGGGCTTGTTCGAAAGCAAGTACGGCGAAGTGGTAAAAACGTACACGATCGGTGATTTCTCGAAGGAAATTTGCGGCGGCCCGCACGTGGAATCGACGGGTAAGCTCGGCAAGTTCAAGATCCAAAAGGAACAAAGCTGCGGTAGTGGTTTGCGCCGTATCAAAGCGGTTTTGGAATAAGAAGGGCGTAGCAGGTACGAGATGAACGAAAACTTGATCTCCGAAACGATACAAAAACTCACTGCCCCATTCTTTGAAAAAGGGTTCGTTTTCGAATACTCTTATCAAAAGGGCGGGGATAGCAGTTGCGTATATATTTGCCGTTATAAAAAGGGCAGAGATTTCTTCGATTGGCGAGAAGTTTCGGGTGCACAACAAATCAATATCGTGGTGAACGTGAACGGGGAATTTAAGTTCCCGTCGCTGAAATATCTTTTCCCGAAAGAGCACCGCGCGTTCAAGTGGAAGCATCTTTTTCGTAAACCGACGTACGACGAAAAGCGTGCGTTTGTGGCAAGCCTTTTGTGCAAGGAGCTTGCAAGCGGAAAGCCCGATTTCTTCGGCATAAAATTATAAAAGAATAAGGCAGACGGCGGTCGCCCGCGGGGTTTTTTTCTTGGT
>JAZTWL010000194.1:0-8569 GCA_045635845.1 Candidatus Scatosoma sp.
ATATACCCCTTGCCGCGCCCGATTTGACGGCGTCGGGCGTCTTTATGGATAAGTACACCACCAAGCTGATTATGCGCGCGCTTAACGTGCCGACGGTGGATTATTTGCGTGTGAACGAGAAAGATTACGAGAAGCGGGGCAAGTTTTTGCTCAAGAGTATTGAAGGGCGGTTGAAGTATCCCGTGATTATCAAGCCTGCGCATTTGGGCTCGTCGATTGGGATTGCCGTTGCCAAGGACGAAGGGGAAGCGAAGCGGGCAATAGAAGGGGCGTTTGCGCTAGACGACCGCGTGATTATCGAGAAATACTTGGAGGAAAAACAGGACGTAAATTGCGCTGCCTATTCCCTAAACGGCGAGATTATCGTTTCGGAAGCGGAATGTGCGTTTGGGGGCGGCGTTTATACCTTTGAAGATAAGTACGTACATAGAAAAAACGACGGTGCACCGAGCGGAAATACGGCAAAAGGGCAGGGCAGGTGCGCGTTGAGTGGGGAATTGCGTGAAAAAATCCGTTCCTACACCCGCACCGTCTATAAACGCATGGATATGCAAGGCGTTGTGCGTATGGATTTTCTTGTGAGTGGGAATAAAGCCTATCTTTGCGAAGTGAACACCGTTCCCGGGTCGCTTGCGTACTATCTTTTTTGCGAGCGAATCGTGGACGCGCGGAATTTCTTTTCCGACTTATTAGAAGATGCTATGCAACGGCAATCGAGCGGGGAAAAAAGGGTGATTACGACGGGGATTTTGCAATCGGTAAAATGGCATGGAAAATAAAAGAACACCGCCGAAGGTAAGCACCTCGGCGGTGTTTTAATGGTTCAAGATTGCTTATTCTTCACTTTCCGAAATTGCCGCTTCCGCTTCGGCTTCGTCTTCTTCGACGGAGAGCGGAGCCGTATCCAAAATCGGCGCGTTTGCTTTTTCTGCAGGAAGGAATACGAAATGCTTGCCGCGTGCAAATACGTAGATAAGCGTATAAATCGCCGCGCCTGCCGTTTCCACCAAAACGTCTTTCATGGAATCGATTAAGCCAAGATCGACGTAGAAAGGGAGTGGATTAGCGTAGTCTTTGTTGATGACGATTTCTACACCGTCAATAGGAATCAATTCACCGATTTTTCCACCTAACTTTTCGCTAAATACGTAGGAAGGGGGAATGCTATGGAGAATGGTGTCCTTTTGCATATCGGTGTGGAAAAGGGAGTCGCTCGTGAATTCCCAAAGCTCCCAAAGCCCTGAAATAGCAACGGAGAAGAAGAATGCGCAGAAGGCGCAAAGGGCAACGGTGCAACCCTTTTTCTTGCACATAACGTAGGGGAGATACGCGCCGAGCATGGCGAAGATAACCCCCGAGAAGCCGTGCATAATATCGTCCCACCAATGTACGATATGGTAGAAATTATACGCGTAGCCGAGCAAGGGGCAAATCGTATAAATCAAAATGAATACGTACAAAGACGTTTGGATACGGAATTTGAAAAGCTTTTCCGCAATGTTGGGAATGAATACGTAGAGCACGGAGAGCAAGCTCATAAACGCGCTATCGGTGTCCTTTTTGATCAAAGCCCATACGCAGGTGACAAGGCAAAAAGCAAGCGCACAGCACAAGAGCGCAAGGCGGAAAAGATCCGATTTCTTCATGGTTTTAAGTTTCATATCGAAACTCCTTTTAGCTTTTTTGTGAATGAATACAATAAATATTGTATCATTTCCGAAGGGGAAAGTCAACCGAAAATAGAAGAAAGGCGGCTTTATTCATGAAATTTTCACTTATAGCTTGCATAATTCATTGATTTTTGCGCGTTTTTTTGCTATACTATTGAAGAATTATAAGGAGTGAAAGTATTATGGCTACGGGTGAATTTACCGATAAAGTGAAAATTGTGATTCGAGCAGGGGACGGCGGCGACGGCATGAACTCGTTCAAGGCGTTCAAGGGCAAACCTGCATGCGGGCCGGACGGTGGCGACGGCGGTAAGGGCGGCGACGTATATTTCGTTGGCGATAAGGACATGAACGATTTGTTCCCTTTCCGTTTCCAATCCCGTTATTTTGCGGAAAACGGCGAAGTGGGCGGCACGAATAGATGCTTTGGCAAAAGCGGGAAAAATCTCTATATCAAAGTGCCTTTGGGTACGCTTGTGCGCGACGAAGAATCGGGCAGATTGATTTGTGACGTTTTCGAAGACGGGCAAGAAGTGCTCGTAGCGCGCGGCGGTAACGGCGGTAAGGGTAACGTGCGCTTTACGACGGCAAGACGGCACGCGCCCAACTTCTCGCAAAAGGGTGAAAAAGTGAAGCAACACACCGTTATTTTGGAAATGAAAGTGATTGCGGACGTGGGCTTCGTGGGTTTCCCGAACGTAGGGAAGAGTACCTTGCTTTCCAAGATTTCGTCGGCAAGACCGAAGATTGCGAACTACCACTTCACGACGCTTTCGCCGAACCTTGGCGTGGTGCGCTATTATGAAAAGTCTTTCGTGGCGGCGGATATTCCCGGTCTTATCGAAGGCGCGGCGCAGGGCGCGGGCTTGGGGCATGATTTCTTGCGCCATATCGAGCGTACGCGTATGCTTTGCCACGTGGTGGATATTTCGGGCTGCGAAGAAAGAAACCCGATCGAGGATTTCCAAAAAATCAATGCCGAGCTCAAAGAGTTTAGTGAAGAACTCGCTTCCCGCCCGCAAATTATCGTTTGCAATAAGTGCGACGTGTACGGCGCGGAAGATAACTTGAAGGCGTTTAAGAAAAAGTACGGCAGAAAATATAAGATTTTCCCGATTACGGCGCTCACGGGCGAAGGCACGAGAGAGCTTATCGAGGGGATTTTTGAAGTGCTCAACACCCTTCCCCCCGTAGAACCCGTTCCCGTGGAAGAAGAATTCGAGTACAAGGCGAACGACGATTTGAATTTCGAGATTTTCAAGGACGAAGAGGGCGTGTACGTAGTTGTGGGCGGTTTGGTGGACATGCTTTGCCGCAACGTCGTATTGAACAACCCCGATTCTATGATGTACTTCCAAAAGATTCTTCGCTTGCGCGGGGTTATCAAATCCCTTACGAAGCTTGGTTGCCAAGAAGGGGACACCGTGTCTATTGGCGACGTGGAATTCGATTTCGTACCTTAAACGGAATTTGCGTCGCATTTCGGCGTTGCCGGCCGAGAGCCTCGGCGGGCAAGTTTTAACGCTTTCCGTCCGTTTCGCTTTGGGTAACGGCTTTTGAGAAAGCTTTTTAACGGTTTAAATGCAACGCCCATCAATAAATTATCAAGGAAATAACGATTATGATTACTACGAACGAAAATATTACGAGTAAACAACGGAGCAAGCTCCGTTCTTTGGCATCTACCCTTTCGCCTATCACGCAAATCGGCAAGGGCGGGATCACCGACAATCTTTTGAAAACCCTTTCCGACGCGTTGGAAGCAAAGGAACTTATCAAGGTGACGATTTTGGAAAACGCGGAAGATACGCCCCGCGCAATCGCGGAAAACGTAGCCGAGCTTTTGGGCGCAATCTGCGTGACCGTGATCGGCAGAAAGGCGATTTTCTACCGCTATTCTAGCCGTGATAAATTCGCGCATTTGGAATTTTAAGCAAAAAACTGTTTAAGATACCTTCGTTTGCGTTATAAATAAAACGAAGACGAATAGGGAGATTGAAAGAAAAATGGAAAACGAAGAAAAAGTGGAAATCCTTTGCGAAGAAGCGGGGGAAGGAAAAAAGGAAGATAAAACCGCGAAGAAAAAGTGCAATAAAAAGCAAGAAGAGCTCGAAATTGCCCTTGCGGATGCGGAAGAAAGCAAGCGTAAATGGTACGCCGTAACTGCGGAATACGAAAACTATCCCCGCCGCACCCAAAATCAAGCGGCGCAAAGATACCAAGAAGGCAGAAACGACGTCGTTGCGGCGCTTTTCCCGATCGGGGACAACTTGGAACGCGCTATGGGCGCATGCTCGGACGAAAGCACCAAGCAAGGCTTGGATATGATTTTGAAATCCTTCAAAAAAGTGCTTGAAGGGGAGGGCGTGGAAGAAATCGATCCCACGGGCGAAGCGTTCAATGCCGACACCATGGAAGCAATCATGGCGATGCCCGCCGCAGAAGGCGAAGAAAGCGGCATTGTAAAGCAAGTGTACGTAAAAGGCTATAAGAAAGGCGATAAGGTTTTACGCTACGCGCAAGTAATCGTCACGCAATAAGAAATAAGAAAAGGCTCGAAAAAAATTTCGAGTCTTTTTTAATTTTTTTTGAGATTGAGTCTTGACAAGCGGATTTTTTTGGTATATAATATAGCCAAAGACGGGGAAACCGTCGAAAAATAGGAGTGAAAGAAAAAATATGATTAGTTTGAAAGATAAAGTGGTAATTATTACGGGCGGCGGTCGCGGTATCGGTTTTGGGCTTTCGACGGCGTTTGCAAAGGCGGGTGCGAAGCTCGTGATTACGGGCAGAACGGAATCCACCCTTTTGGATGCGAAAGCGAAATTGGAAAGCGCGCACGGCTGTGAAGTGCTTTGCGTGGCGGCGGATGGCGCGGATGAAGCGGCTATCCAAAACGTAATCGATAAGACGGTGGAAAAATTCGGCCGTATCGACGCGGTTGTGAACAACGCGCAAGCATCCGCTTCGGGTAAAATGCTCGTGGATCACACGAAGGAAGATCTCGATCTTGCGATTTATTCGGGTATTTACGCGACCTTCTTCTATATGCAAAAGGCGTATCCGTACTTGAAGCAAACGAAGGGTGCGGTGGTGAACTTTGCAAGCGGCGCAGGCTTGTTCGGCCGTATTGCACAATCGTCCTACGCGGCGGCGAAGGAAGGTATTCGCGGACTTTCCCGTGTGGCGGCAACGGAGTGGGGCCCCGACGGCGTGCGCGTGAACGTGATTTGTCCTTTGGCAATGACGGAAGGCTTGAAGAAATTCAAGGAAGAATATCCCGATCGTTACGAACAAACGATTAAGGCTGTGCCTATGGGCAGATTTGCCGATCCCGAAGAAGACATCGGCGGTATGTGCGTATTCCTTTGCTCGGATTTGGCGAAGTACGTGACCGGCGAAACGATCACCTTGCAAGGCGGCAGCGGTTTAAGACCGTAATAAAATTGAAGATAAAAAAACAGCGACGGAAAATTCCGTCGCTGTTTTTTTATTGATGATAGTCTTCAAATAAATCGTTGGGGGTGCATTCAAGTATGTCGCAAAGAGCCTTTAAGTTCTCAAACTTAATGCCATTTGTTTGATTATTGACAAGCTTATTAAAATTTTGATAGCTTAAACCTAATTGTATATACAACCAATATTTCGTCTTTCCTTTCTCTTTCAAAATGTCTAAAATTCTCAAACGCATTATATAGTATCTCCACATTAGATATTTTCTACATTATAATCGATAAAAATACTTGACAAATAGATTTTTACATTATATAATGTTTACATTAGATATACAAAGGAGGATTTATCTATGTTTTGCAAAAATTGTGGCAAAGAAATTTGTGATGCGGCTGTTGTCTGCCCGAACTGTGGCTGTTTAGTAAAAGAGCAAGTAGCGGAAAAACCGAAAGGGAACGGAATGGCAATTGCAGGTTTTGTATGTTCGTTTTTCGTGCCTATTTTAGGATGGGTATTTGGTGGTATCGGCTTGGGGAAATCCAAGAATCGCAACGGCAAAGGGAAGGGATTTTCTATTGCGGCGCTTGCGATTGCGACGGCAAACTTTATTCTTGCTATGGCGCTCTTATAATGAAATGAAAATAAAAAGGCTTGGCGAATTTTCGCCAAGCCTTTTTTGTGGAAACGAGACGTTTCGACTACGCGCAACGTGTAGGGTGGTGGAAGCTGAAAAATGCTTGACATTTGTTGTGTTGGCGCGTATAATAAAAATAGTGATAGTAGCTGTTCGCTTTTTGCGTGGTCTATCGAAAAAGGTCCGCTTCCTTAGCGGATAACAAAGGAATAAAAACCTTTTCAACAACGGCCTAATAAGTCGTTGTTATTTTTTTATATTTTTTTGAAAATTTTTGTTTAAGGCCGTCAAAGCTTGTTTACATATAATTGTAGATAAAAAACAGCGCCGTGAAGAACACGGCAAAGGAGTATATATTATGGCTGGTAAAGTAATTGGTATTGACCTTGGTACTACGAACTCTTGCGTAGCGGTTATGGAAGGCGGTGAACCCGTCGTTATTGCAAACGCGGAAGGTTCGAGAACGACCCCTTCCGTTGTATCTTTCCAAAAGGACGGCTCGCGCGTTGTTGGTCAAGCGGCAAAACGTCAAGCGGTTGCAAACCCCGATAAGACGATTATCTCGATTAAGCGCCACATGGGCTCGGATTATAAAGTGGGCATTGATGGCAAGGATTATTCTCCCCAAGAAATTTCCGCAATGACGCTTGCAAAATTGAAGGCGGATGCGGAAGCATACCTTGGGCAAAAGGTGACCGAAGCGGTTATCACCTGCCCTGCATATTTCTCGGATAGCCAACGTCAAGCTACGAAGGACGCTGGTAAGATCGCAGGCTTGAACGTACTTCGTATCATCAACGAACCTACGGCGGCGGCGCTTGCGTACGGTCTTGATAAAGACAAGGGCGGCAAGGTGATGATTTACGACCTTGGCGGTGGTACGTTCGACGTTTCCATTCTTGAAATTTCCGACGGCGTATTCGAAGTGCTTGCAACGAACGGCGATACGAAGCTTGGCGGTGACGACTGGGATAACAAGATCATTTCCTATCTCGTAGACGAATTCAAAAAATCCCACGCGATCGATCTTTCCAAGGACAAAATGGCAATGCAACGCTTGAAGGAAGCGGCGGAAAAGGCGAAGATCGAGCTTTCGGGCATGACTTCGACGAATATCAACCTTCCCTTCATTTCCATGAGCGCGGAAGGCCCTCAACACTTGGATATCAACCTTACGAAGCAAAAGTTCGAAGCGATGACGGCAGACCTTCTTGATAGAACGGTAGCGCCTATGAAGGCTGCTATGCGCGACGCTGGTCTTTCTTATAGCGACATCGATAAGGTAATCCTTGTCGGCGGTTCGACGCGTATGCCTGCGGTTGTTGCAAAGGTAAAGGAAGTGACGGGCAAAGAACCCTTCAAGGGCATCAACCCCGACGAATGCGTTGCAATCGGCGCGGCAGTACAAGGCGGCGTTTTGACGGGCGAAGTGAAGGACGTACTTCTTCTCGACGTTACCCCGCTTTCCTTGGGTATCGAAACGCTTGGCGGCGTATTCACGCGTATCATTGATAGAAACACGACGATCCCCGTAAAGAAGAGCCAAATCTTCTCGACGGCGGCGGATAATCAAACGAGCGTACATATTCACGTGCTTCAAGGCGAACGCGAATTCTGCAAGGACAATAAGACCCTTGGCAACTTCATGCTTACGGGTATTGCACCTGCACCTCGCGGCATTCCGCAAATCGAAGTAACCTTCGATATCGACGCAAACGGTATCGTACACGTAACGGCGCAAGATAAGGGTACGGGTAAATCCACCGATATCACGATCACGTCTTCGACGAACCTTTCCGATGAAGAAATCGATAAGGCTGTAAAGGAAGCGGAACAATTCGCGGAAGAAGACAAGAAGCGCAAAGAAAAAGTGGAAAACAAGAACAAGCTTGACGGCATGATCTTCTCGATCGAACAAACCATGAGAGAAGCGGGCGATAAGCTTGACGAAAGCGATAAAGCAAGCTTGCAAGCGGCGATCGACGCAGCAAAGACGGAACTTGCTTCCGAAGACGACGATCGTATCAAGGCAGCTTACGATAAGCTTATGCAAGACGTGCAACCCGTCTTCAGCAAGCTCTATCAACAAGCGGGGGCGCAGGGGGCAAACCCTAATCCTTCCGACGATACGGAATTCCATCAATAACGGTGAGCCCGTACATGGGTAGGGCAAATTAAGAAAAAACAAGCGAAAATGGGTTTGGGTAACACCAAACCCTATTACGCTATTTAGGTGCGGATATGGCAGAGAAAAAGAATTACTACGATATTCTCGGCGTGGATAAAAAGGCGAGCGCGGACGAGATTAAAAAGGCGTATAGAAAGCTCGCAATGCAATATCACCCCGATAGAAATCAGGGCGACGAAGCGGCGGCGGAAAAATTCAAGGAAGTGAACGAAGCACACGAAACCCTTTCCGACGGGCAAAAGCGCGCGGCGTACGATTACGAACTCGAACACCCCGGTATGGGCGGTTTCGGTGGTTTCGGCGGCGGTGGCGGCTTTGGCGGTTTCGGCGGCTTTGAAGATATTTCCGAAGTGTTTAGCAGTATGTTCGGCGGTTTTGGCGGCGGTGCAAGAGCGCAACAATCGGCTGTGGGGGAAGACATTCGTCACGATATGAACCTTTCCTTTATGGACGCGGCAAAGGGGTGCAAAAAGACGTTCACCTATACGCGCAACGAGCCTTGCGGATCTTGTCGCGGTACGGGCGCAAAGGACGGCACGGCGCACGCCACTTGCGCTGTTGGCGGCGGCGTATCTGTTTTTTGGGGTCGTGGTCATCAACTGCCGCCCCGTGCTTGAGGACGGG
>JAZTWL010000195.1:0-3902 GCA_045635845.1 Candidatus Scatosoma sp.
GCGCCGAACATTTCGGGCACTTCCGTCAAGATCGCGCTGCCGCCGAAGCCGACTACTTTATCCGAAATTTTCCCGACGAGCGGATTTGCCGTCAAGCCCGAGTATCCGTCCGAGCCGCCGCATTTCAAGCCGATGCAAAGCTCGGAAAAATCCACTTCTTCCCGCTTGAAATCCTTTGCTTGCAAAGCAAAGCTTTGCAAAATTTCCATGCCGTACGCGTGTTCGTCGTCCACGTCTTGGCAATTATAGTAAGCAATATTCTTCCGTCCGTAGGGCGCAAGATATTCCTTCATACCGTCCAAACCGTTGTTTTCACAGCCCAAGCCTACGAACAAAACGAAGCTCGCGTTAGGGTTGAGCGCGATTGCGCAAAGGAGTTTTTTGATGTTCTCGTTGTCTTCGCCAAGTTGCGAACAACCAAATTGATGGGTGAGCGCAAAGATCCCGTCAATGCTCCCTTCCACGAATTTTTGCGCATCCTTTGCAAGGCGCATACACACGTTGTTCACGCAGCCGACGGTGGGGATAATATAGATCTCGTTGCGAATCCCCGCTCTGCCGTATTCCCGCTTAAAACCACGGAAGGTAGCGTGCGCTTTTTCCGCGTTTTGCGCGTTAAACTCGTACCTGTATGCCACGTTTTCGTCCAAATGGGATTTTACGTTGTGGGTGTGCACCCATTCCCCTTGCGCGATATTTTGCGTGGCTCTGCCGATAATTTCGCCGTACTTGATAACGTACTCGCCTTGCGCAATTTCCTTCAAGGCATATTTATGCCCCGCGGGAATTTTGTCGTTTCCGTCCAAACTAATGCCGACGTTGTCTTTTTCGTTAATGATTACGTTTTTCACAACAAGTAAATCCCTTTTTTAATCTTTTCTACGTTGCCAAACACCGCGTCCGCAAAACCTGCGTATGCCGTCAAGTCTTCCCCCCAAACGTCCTTATCCGCCATGAAATCGAGCACCGAGCCGCCGTTTGCGAAATATTCCAAGTACGGCAAATCGTCCTTGAGCTCAATCGTGCGGCCTTGCACTTGCGCTACGAACTTATCCCCGTCCTTTTCGATTAAGGAATAGAGCGCCATGAGATAGGAAAAACCGATCGTAAGGCAGGGCGGAATCTCGCCGTAGCGTTCGTAATAATCCTTAAAGGAAGGCAACACTCTCGCCCGCCATTTGGAAATGGAATTGAGCGAAATGCTCACGAGTTGGTGATTCAAGAAGGGGTTCATAAACCGATCCTTCACGCTATCGGCAAACACCGTCGTCGCGGCGATATCGTCCGAAACGAAGGGAATGATTTCCGCTTTCAAGGTGTCTTCCACGAAGGACGAAAGGGTTTCGTCCACCATGCAATCGTACACCGTCACCGCGCCGTGCAATAAGCCCGCAGGCACGAGATTCGTATGACTGCCGTTGAGCACGCGCACCTTGCGTTTTTTATAATAGCCGATGTCTTCGGTGAGCACCACTTCAATGTTGTGCACGCCTTCGTAAATATACTCGGCAATCTTTCCTTTTTTCTCTACCGCCCAAAGCCCGAACGGCTCGCCGATAGACATAAGCTCGTCGTTTTCGCCGATAAGCGCCGTCAAATGCGCCTTCGTTTCTTCGTCGCGGGGATAGCCCGAAACGATTCTATCCACGAGCGTATTGCAATAGAAGTTTTGCTCGTCGTTCCACTTTTTGAACGCCGCGGGCAACTTCCAAAGCTCGATATATTTATCCACGCAAGCTTTGAGCTCGTCGGCGTTGTGATCGATTAACTCGACGGGCAAAAGGTACACGCCGTCCAAGCCCGCGTTGAAACGCTCGTACAAGAACTTCGTGAGCTTTGCGGGATAGGTGATTTTTTCAAAGCCGTCCATTTCGTCTGCGGCGTTGTAGCAAATCCCCGCTTCCGTCGTGTTGGAAACGATAATCTTCAAATCGGGATCTTTCGCGAGCGCGTAATAGGGCGTATCGTCTACGAACGGATCGATCACTTGCGCGAGAGAATCGATTGCGTACACGTTTTCCACCTGCGCGCCGTTTTCCATACCGCGCAAGACGATATGATATTTATTCCCCTGCTTTTCAAAGCGTTCCAAAGAACCGAAGGTGATCGGTTTTACGATATGCACTTCATACTCGCCCTTACCGCCTTTCGTGAGCGTATCAAAATAGACGTCCACAAACGTGCGCAAAAAGTTTCCTTCCCCGTATTGCAAAATCTTTATCATGTCTTTTTCCCATCCTTTTCCTTTTGAATATTTCTATTATATCTTAACACAATTACACTTGACTTTCAATATAAAAAATGATAATATTTTATTAGATTACATATATATTATAAAAAGGAGTAAGATATGCCCTTTCTTGAAGTCGATAAATCCATTCGCGCGGAAGATTGGTCCATGCACGAATTTCATTCGCATGCGCATTATGAAATTTATTTTCTTGCCAAGGGGGAGCGGTCGTTTTTCCTTTCCAACGCTTTCTATCAAATCTCCGCACCTGCGCTTGTGGTGATTCCGCCGCGCGTGGTGCATAAGACGGAAGGCGGTTCTTTTGAACGACATAATATCAACGTTTCGCCTGCCTATCTAGATCCATTTCAAAGGGAAACGTTGGATAAAAAAGCGTTGCAAATCCTAAAACTTTCCGAGCGTGAAGAACAAACGCTTTCCGATTTAATACGAAAAGCCTATGCGGTGGATAAGACGGAGAAACGGGCTGAATACGAGCTTCACTCCCTATTTTCTTATGGGATTTATCTATTGAGTAAAACGGCGAAAGATCGGCAAGCGCCGCAAGCCGTTTCCGAAAACGCCATGCCGCCACTCGTGCTGAAAACGTTGGATTATCTAAACGCACACTATAATGAAGACGTCAATTTAGACAAGCTTGCCGAGCATTTTTTCGTATCCAAGCCTACCTTGCTTTATAACTTCAAAAAATATACCCACCGCTCCCCCATTGACTTTTTATTGACCCTTCGGCTCACCAATGCCAAGCAACAACTCGTTTCCACCAAGAAAAGTATCAATGAAATTTCCGAAGCGTGCGGTTTTTCTTCCGCCAACTATTTCGGCTTAATTTTTAAGAAAAAAGAAGGCGTTTCGCCATTGACTTATCGCAAAAATCAGCTTGCAAAATTCTAACTCAACGCGTACACGCCCCTTTCGTATATAAAATTTTACGGCTTGCCGAATGGCAGCCGTATTCTTTTTTATTGTACTTTCAAATTTTCCACTCTATCGAAAACGAAATCTTCTCTCTTATCGTCACGATAGGTTTTTACCTTTACGTTTTCCATCGTAAGCCCGTTAATATGCCTAAAATATATCCCCTTCGCCGGCAATATTCTGCCGTACGTATTCACTTCGGGATACGGCCTAGGAATTTCCGGCACGACGGGATCGAAAGTATCCACGCCGCCGTCCAGCTCTAAATAGATATTGCGAAGCACGAGATTTTCCAAAGGATGATCCTTTAAGCCGCACATATTGCTAGAAATTTGCCACGCATCATCCCTTGTCATCGTAGCATCGGTGTAGGCAAAATTCATCTTCCACGGCTCTTGATATACGTCGTTTTCCACGTAGCTTACGTAATTCCAAGCCACGATTTCGTACGGCTCGTACGGACCGACTGCCGTGATATTTTCAAAGGTGACGTTGCGGATATGCCCGATTTCACGCCCTTGCGGTCCGCGCATGCGCATCCCCACGTGCACGAAAAACGGTGCACCCACGTTCTTCATACGCACGTTGCGCACGGTGATTCCGTCTGCGATTGCGCCGTCCACGCTTTCAATCGCAATCCCCGTAATTCTCGTATCGAAAATATCGATGTCTTCAATCAAAATATCTTCAAAGCCGCCGTTCGTTTCCGTGCCGAATTTAATGGCGCTACAAC
>JAZTWL010000196.1:0-17559 GCA_045635845.1 Candidatus Scatosoma sp.
CCCTGAAGCACCCGCAGTCATGAAAGACGGGGGCTTTATTGCGGACGGTTTCAATCAAGAACTTGACGAGCTCCGCGCAATATCCAAGAATGCAAAGGTTATTTTGGAACAAATGGAAACGAGCGAAAAGGAACGCACGGGTATCCGTACGCTCAAGATTCGCTATAATAAGGTGTTCGGGTATTATATCGAAGTAAGCAATTCCTTCAAGGAACAAGTGCCGCCCGAATATATCCGCAAGCAAACGATTGCAAACGGCGAAAGATATATCACCGAAGAATTGAAGATTTTGGAAGAAAAGATTTTGTCGAGCGGGGAAAGGGCGGTTGCAATTGAACATCAATTGTATCAACAAATCTTGTCCGTGCTTTTGGAAAGAATCGAAGAATTCAAAACGCTTGCGTCTTCGTTGGCGCTTTTGGATTGCTTGACTTCGCTTGCCACGGTTGCCAAAGAACGCCGCTACGTTCGTCCGCAAATGTGCGAAGCGGGGGAAACGCTCCGCATTACGGACGGCAGACACCCCGTTGTGGAAGCGATTTCGAAAGAACGTTTCGTGCCTAACGACGCGCTTTTGGATAACGTCGATAATCGTTGTGCGATTATTACGGGTCCGAATATGGCGGGTAAGAGTACGTATATGCGGCAAATCGGTTTAATTTCGATTATGGCGCATATCGGTTCGTTCGTGCCTGCGAAAGCGGCGCAAATTCCCTTAATGGATCGTATTTTCACGCGCGTAGGCGCAAGCGATAACTTGATATTCGATCAAAGTACCTTTATGGTAGAAATGACGGAAGTAGCAACGATTTTGTTGCACGCAACCAAGGATAGCTTGCTTATTTTGGACGAAGTGGGCAGAGGCACGAGTACGTATGACGGTTTGTCGATTGCATGGTCGGTTATCGAATTCTTGACGGAAAAAGTGCGCGCAAAGACGTTGTTCTCTACGCACTATCACGAATTGACGGAGCTTGAAACGAGCCTTGAAGGCGTGAAAAATTATAAGATCACGGTGAAGGAATTGAACGGCGCGATCGTGTTCCTGCGCAAGATTGCAAGGGGCGGCGCAAACCGTAGTTTCGGTATTGAAGTAGCGGCGCTTGCGGGTGTTCCCAAAGAAGTGACGGCAAGGGCGAAGGGCATTTTGAAAGCCCTTGAAAAGAACGATATTGCGCGCGGAAATCTTCCCACCAAGTTTGAAGTGGAAGAAGAAACGGAAGAGAAAGTCTTGACGGAAACGGAAAGAATTATTTCCGAACTCGATATCAACACCCTTTCGCCCATGCAAGCCTTCTTGATTTTGAGCGATTTGAAGGATAAACTTGATAATTAACGGAGAAAAGTATGGCTAAAATTAATATTTTACCTGCAAAAGTTTATAATCGTATTGCGGCGGGTGAAGTTGTAGATCGTCCTTATTCCGTTGTGAAGGAATTGATTGAGAATGCAATCGACGCCGGCGCAACCGAGATTGAGATCTACGTGGAAAAGGGCGGTAAACAACTCATTCGCGTCGTAGATAACGGTTGTGGTATCGCGCGCGAAGATTTGCCTTCCGCATTTTTGCCGCACGCGACGAGTAAGATTGCCGTAGCGGAAGATCTTGAAAATATTCTCACGCTCGGTTTTAGAGGGGAGGCTGTTGCTTCGATTGCCTCCGTATCGAAAATGACGATTACGTCCAAGACTGCGGACGGTAAATGCTATTCCCTTACGTCCGACGGCGGAGAAATCGGGCAAATCACGGAAGCAGCGGGCGAAAACGGTACGGACGTATGCGTGGAAATGCTTTTCTTTAACGCGCCCGTGCGTTTGACTTTCTTGAAGACGGACAAGGGGGAGGAAGCGGATATCACGAATTATATTTCCCGATTCATTTTGAATCGTTCGGATATTGCTTTCACCTATTACGTCAACGGCGAAAAGGTGCTGCAATCCTTCGGCGGTGGCGACGAAGAAGCTATGGTAAGCGTTTACAGTGCGGCAACGTTGCGTAAATGTTATAGAATTGACGCCGAAAAACACGGCATTCGCATTCGTGGGTATATCGGTAATCAGCATTTCTATAAATCGAATAAGAGCTATCAAAACGTCTTCTTGAACGGTAGATATATCGTGAATGGAACGATTTCGGCGGCGATTTCCAACGCCTACAATAGTTATTTGATGAAGCGGCAATACCCCTTCTACGTGCTTCACGTGGACGTGCCTACGGAGATTGTGGACGTCAACGTGCACCCGAATAAGGCGGACGTGCGTTTTGCGGATAATCAAATCGTTTATGGCTGTATTTATAGCGTAATTTCAGCGGTTTTGGACGGTCAACCCAAAGCCCTTGAATATATTGCTCCCGATCAAAATACGGTGCAAGAAGAGAATACGCCGATTTTTGAAGAAAAGAAGGAAACGATCGTAAAAGAAACGGCGACTGCACAATCCAAGCAAGAAACGAAGGAAGCGGATTCCTTTAGCTTTGGCATGAGCTATGAAGAAGCGAAAAAAAGTTTAGGGGAAGCATCGCCCGAGTTTTTGGCAAGAAAGCAAGGCATTACCTTGCCGTTTGAAGACGTCACCAAACTCGTAGAACGCAAGGAACAACACAGCGGCTTTATTCCTGCGTCGAAAATCGGGCCTTATATCCCCGAAAATACTAATAAAATTAGCCGAAGAGCGGCGGCGAAAGCTCGTGAAGAAGGCTATGACGCGCTGCTTGCAAAATTCCCGGGTTTGGAATATCAAAGAAACTTATTTGAATTCCATGCGGAAAAGCAAAGGGAATATATGTTGGAGCAAGCAAAGTCCAGTCCGATTTTCTTGGAAAATAAAAAGCTTTTAGAGGAATACGAGTGGCAATATAAGCAAAGCCGTATCGATATTTCCACGTGCACGTATGCGGGTAAGCTTTTCAACACCTACCTTTTGTACGAACGCTGTGACGAATTCTATATCATCGATCAACACGCGGCACACGAACGCTTGATTTTCGATCGTTTGAAGGAGCAAATGAAAACGCGCGCGGTTGTTTTGCAACCTTTGCTCGTGCCTTATGTGATGGAAGTGAATGCTTTTGAAGGTGCGTTTTTATCCGAGCATCTTGACGATATTTGCGGAATGGGTTTTCATATCGAAGAAATCGAAGGGAATAAGTTTGAAGTTTCCACGGTACCGCTTGATTTGCAATATATTGATTTGGCAAAATTCTTCTCGGAAATTCTTGCGAATATCGAAACGTACAAAGCCATTAAGCTTGTCGATATCTTGAAAGATAAGTTGGCAAGCGAAGCTTGTAAAGCGGCCGTAAAAGGCGGTATGGATTTGACGAAAGAAGAAGTTTCCGCGTTGTTTAAGCTTATGAACGGCGATTTGGGCTTGAAGTGCCCGCACGGCCGTCCTGTGGTTGTGACAATGAAGAAAGCCGACTTGGAAAAAATGTTCAAAAGGATAGTGTGATGCCGAAAGTAATTGTAATTTGCGGCGCTACGGCGTCGGGGAAAACAGCGCTTTCCGTCTCGCTTGCCAAAGAACTAAACGGGGAAATTATTTCCGCGGATTCCTTGCTCGTTTATAAGGGCTTGAATATCGGTACGGCAAAACCGAGTTTGGACGAAATGGACGGCATTCCGCATCATATGATTGACGTCGTTGAGCCGACGGAAACCTTTTCGGTAAGTGACTATGAAGCAATGGCATTGCCGATCGTGGAAAAGCTTTTGTTGGAAGGAAAAACGCCGATTATTTGCGGTGGTACGGGTTTTTATATTAATTCCTTGCTCTATAAGAGTCAATTTGGCAACGTTGGCGCGGACGAAGCGGTGCGTGCGAAATACGAACGCCTTGCCGAAGAAATGGGCAAAGAGTACGTGCACGCCATTTTGCAAGAAAAAGACCCCGAAAGCGCACAAAAACTCCATTTTAACGATTTGAAGCGCGTTATTCGTGCGTTAGAGATTTACGACGTGACGGGTAAGGCAAAATCCGAGCAACAAGATATTCCTACGCCACGCTTTGATTTTACGGCGTTTTCGATTGAATATCCGAGAGAAGAGCTCTACGAGCGTATCAATAAAAGAGTGGATATTATGTTCGAGCAAGGTCTTGTGACGGAAGTGCAAGCCTTACTAGAAAAGGGCGTCACGGAAGATATGCAATGCATGCAAGGCATCGGCTATAAGGAAGTGGCGGAAGGCTTGCGTCTTGGCGTAAGTGAAGAAGAAATCAAGGAATTGATTAAGAAAAACACGCGAAACTACGCAAAACGTCAGCAAACCTTCTTCAAACGTATGCAAAATCACGTATATTTGCTGCCAAATAGCGCAAATATCGAAGAAGTAAAGAACTATTTGTAAAGAAGGTGTTATGTCACACATAATACCTACGTGTGACATAATACTAAAATAAAAGCGAGAGAAGAAATGACGGTAGAAGAACTTATTAAAAGTAGCGAAGCGCAGTTGAAAGCGCAATTCGCTTTAGCAGATGAAATTAGCGAATATAATCAAGAAAAGGTGCTTAAAGCATTCAATAAGCGTTCGATTGCCTTGCGCCATTTTAACCCGACGACGGGTTATGGCTACGGCGATGAAGGGCGTTTTGTGCTCGGGGACGTTTTTGCAGATGCGCTTGGCGCGGAAGCAGGGATTGTTTCACCCGCGCTTTTGAGCGGTACGCACGCGCTTACGGTCGGCTTGTTTGGCGTTTTGCGTACGGGCGATGCCGTTTTGAGCGTTTCGGGCCCGCCTTACCCTACCATTCGTCGGGTAATTTACGGAGAAGGCAACGGTTCGCTTAAGGATTTCGGCATTTCCTTTGACTGCACGGAATTGACGGCGGACGGAAAATTCGATTTTGCTGCAATTCAAGCGGATATGGCAAGAATCGGGGATAAATTGAAGATGATTTATATTCAGCGTTCTCGTGGCTACGAGCTTCGCGACGCTTTCACGGTGGCAGAAATCGGTCAAGTGTGCGATTTCGTGCGCGGACTTGGTTTTACGGGCTGCATTTTCGTCGATAATTGCTACGGTGAATTCGTAGAAAAGCAAGAACCTTGCGACGTCGGTGCGGACGTTGCCGTAGGTTCGCTTATTAAAAACCCTGGCGGTGGGCTTGCACCCACGGGCGGCTATATCGTCGGCACGGAAAAATACGTCGATTTGATCGGCAGAAGATTGACTGCGCCTTCAATCGGGAATGAAGTTGGCTCGTACGCGTATGGTTGGCGTTTGTTCTATCAAGGCTTGTTTATGGCGCCGCACACGGTAAATCAAGCGATTAAAGGTAGTTTCTTGATCGGGAAATGCATGGAAAATCTCGGCTACGAGAATTTCCCCAAGCTCGACAAGACGCCTGCGGACATCACGCGCGCCATCCGTTTTGATACGGCGGAACAACTTTGCGCTTTCATTCAATCGGTGCAAGAAGCGTCGCCGATTGATAGCTTTGTCACGTTGGAAGCGTGGGATATGCCCGGCTATGATAGCAAGGTGATTATGGCGGCAGGCTGTTTCGTAGAAGGGGCAAGCATTGAGCTTTCGGCGGACGCGCCCGTAAAGCCCCCGTATACGGCGTATTTCCAAGGCGGACTTACCTATGAGCACTGCAAATACGCGCTCAAAAAGATTTTGGAAAAATTGATGTAAAAAAAGACCACCCAAACCGGGTGGTCTTTTTTATTTCGTTAAATCCCAATCAATGGGTTGTAAGCCTTGGCTTATAAGCCAAGCATTTGCTTTGGAGAAGTGTTTGCAACCGAAGAAGCCCGCGTATGCGGATAAGGGGGACGGGTGCGCGCATTCTAAAATCAAGTGTTTGCTCGTATCAATGAGCGGCTTTTTGCTTCTCGCGTTGCCGCCCCAAAGAATGAATACGACGTGTTCTTTTTGTTCGGAAATGAGCTTGATTACGCTATCCGTAAACCATACCCAGCCGCATTTGGAATGGGAATTCGCTTGATGTTCGCGTACGCTTAACGACGTATTCATAAGGAGTACGCCTTCTTTCGCCCATTTCGTCAACGTGCCGTTTTTCGGCTTACCGCAACCGATGTCCGCTTGCAATTCCTTGAAAATATTTTCAAGGGAGGGGGGATTCGGCACGCCTTCTTGCACGGAAAAGCACAAGCCGTGCGCTTGCCCGACGTTGTGATAGGGGTCTTGCCCCAAAAGTACCACTTTCAAATTATCGAATTGCGTGTACTTGAAGCAGTTGTATAAATCGTACATATCGGGATAGACGGTGTGATTTTTATATTCGTCTATTAAAAATTTACGGATTTTTAAGTACCGCTCGTCCGCGAAAAGAGGGGCGAGTCGTTCATTCCAATCGCCTAAATCGACCATAGTTCACCTTTCTTATAATTTCTCGAAAATCGTAGGGAGTACCGATTGCAAGTTTTTGAGCGCTTTATCACGGTTTTGCAAGTATTGTTCCGTCGTACTGCCGCTACCCGCAACGTCGGAAATGGCTTTTACTGCGTACACGGGCAACTGTGCACAAAGTGCCGCTTGTACGATTGCACCGCCTTCCATATCACGGATATCCGCTTGTAATTCCTTGGTTAAAAGCGCGTAATCGGCCTTGGAATCGTTGAAACGATCCGCCGTGCCGAGCTTACGTTCGGGGAAGGGAATATCGAGCGTATTAAGTGCAAGATAGGGCTCTTCATATTCGTTGAGTGTGCCCATTTTCGTGCCGTTGAGTTCTACGAGATCGAAATCGAATTGTACGGCGTGGGAAATGCGGTAAACTTGGCAAAGCTCCGTGCAAGGATTTAAGCCGCCTGCAACGCCGAAATTGAGTATTTTTTCCGCGTTAAACTTACTAACGAGAAGTTGCGTGCCAAGCGCGGCGTTCACTTTGCCTACGCCGCATACGCAAAGCGCGACGTCCTTTCCGTACGCCTTGCCTACGTGTACCGTTTTTCCGCTTATGGTAAGCGTACTTTGCACGTTCATTTCTTGAAGCAGAATATCCGCTTCGCTTTGCATTGCAATCACTGCACCGATCATAATTTTTTCTCCTATGTAAAAGTGTATATTTTCTTGAAATTTTCTTGTGAGTGTGTTATAATAATTCCACGAAGGGAATTTTTTCAAAATTCTTGCCGCAAACGCTTATAAAATGACCGTTAAAAACTTGGGTGAATACGGTTGCGGGAAGGGGCGATTCTTGGAAATAGAGCTGCTCGTTTTGGAAGGAAAAAGCTTTCAAATCGTGTGCGAGCGTGCCACCCATGTACTTGATTGCGCTTTCTATTGCCGTCCAAATCTTCAAAAAGCTTTCTCTTGAAGCGATTTTTTCACAAACGGATGGGTGCAGCCTTTTCAAAATGGGCAAATGATGCAATTCCCGAGAGATTTTTTCCGCGTCAATCCCGATTTCTTCGTCGGAAAAAGCGAGAAAAAGCAGTTCGTTCGTATGCGTGATCGAGAAATGGATTTCGCCGCTTTCAAGGAAGGGTTTGCCGTTTTTAGTATAAGAAAGAACGGGGCAATCTATTCCGTAAACTTCGGTTAAAATTTTTTCAATCGCGGCTTTGGAGCTTGGAAAAGCGTCCTTTTTCGCATAAAAAAGTTTGTCTTTCATAAAATTTATTATATCATAAGGAGCTAACAAATGTCAAGAGCAGAAAAAGCAAAAGAATATTTTCTTCAAGGATATGCGTGTTCGCAAGCGGTTGCGCTTGCTTTTTCCGACGTGTGCGGAATAGAGGAAGCCGAAATTTCGAAAATTATGTTGCCGTTTGGCGGTGGCTTGGGTAGATTGCGTTTAACTTGCGGCGCGGTGAGCGGTATGGCGGCAGTCATGGGTTTGACTTGCGCAAAAGCGGAAAATACTCCCGAAAACAAGAAGGAAACGTACGCGCTTGTGCAAGACCTTTGCGGAAAATTCCAAGCGGAATTCGGTAGTTTGATTTGCGGGGATTTGCTTCGTGGCATGAACTTGCAAGTGCAAGTGGGCGGTGACGCGGAAAGTCGCACGCCCGAATATTATCGCAAGCGTTCTTGTGCGGAAATGGTAGAGCATGCCGCGCAAATTTTAGAAACGTATTTAATGGAAAAAGGAATTTTATAACAAAATTAATCAAAATCGGCTTAACGAAAGTCGATTTTTTTATGCGTGTTTTTATTCTTGAAATAAACATTTTATCTTCTTTTTGTTTTTGTAGGTCTTTTTAGAGTGTGTTATAATATACTTACTCGAGTAAACAACAAATTATTTTAAGGAGAATTAAAATGAATACGGACAAAATTTATGCAGAGCATATTGCGAATCAATATGCGCCCAAGCAAACTTCCAAGGTGAAAGCATTGAGAAAATTAGACGCAAGGGCAAAAAATCCTGCGAATATCTTCACCTATACCTTTGGCGTTATTTCTTCCCTTATTTTAGGCACGGGGATGTGTTTATCTATGGGCGTTATTGGTGGCGGTTCGTCGCTTATGATGGCACTGGTATTGTTATTGGTTGCATCGGCATTTTCGGTGCGGGGATTAATTATCCCTTGTATAAAAAAATACTAGGAAAATCTAAGCAAAAATATGCTGCGGATATTATCAGACTCGCAAACGAGATTGCTAACGACGAATAAAGATGTCTTCTAATTTTTGGGTGAAGCTTAAAAATAATACAGATTTTCTTATCGTTTTATGTGCGCTACTAATGATTAAAAAGGCGAATTTGGACTTGAAGGTGGTAAAAAATGAAGAAAAATGATTGTAAGTATTTCTATACTGCAAGCTTGATGAATCAAGCGCTTTTGTCTTTATTAGAAAAGAAAGATATTGATTTTATATCCATTACGGAAATTGCAAAAAAGGCGGGGGTAAGCCGTTCAACGTTTTATTTGCATTACGACGACATTTACGATTTGTTAGAAGAAACACTTGAAAATCTTAATAGGGAATTTGTCAATTCTTTTTCCGCAAGTATCCCGTTAGAGATGGAATCCAAGGAGCAGGCTTTTTTGATTACGGAAGAATTTATTTTTCCTTATTTATCCTTTTGCAAAAAGAATAAACGAATCTTAAAATTGGCGCATAGGAAACCGCAAATATTTCAAACGGAAAGGGCTTATAAGAAAATGTACAACACGATTTTATATCCTGCGGTTTCTCAATTTATAAAGGACGAGACGCAAAAAATTTATAACCTTGAATTTTTCACGCAAGGCGTCGCTGGGATTATTCATAAGTGGATCGATTTGGATTGTGAAACAGAGATAGAAGAATTGATAAGGATCATAAAAGACTGCGTTGGATATAGTAAGTTGCAGTAAATAAACCCAAATAATAAAGGGCGGACGTCGAAAAACAACGTCCCCCCCTTATTATTTTTCATTGTTTTTATCTCTTCGAAACGTTGAAATAGTATTCCACAACGTCGCCGTCTTGCATAACGTATTCCTTGCCTTCCGAACGTACTTTGCCTTCCGCCTTCGCCGCGGGGATCGAGCCGAGCGTCACAAGGATTTCCCAGTTTACAACGTCCGCGCGAATGAAGCCTTTTTCAATGTCGGTGTGAATTTTACCTGCCGCTTGGGGAGCTTTCGTGCCTTTCGTAATCGTCCAAGCGCGCGTTTCCTTTTCACCTGCGGTAAGGTAGGAGATCAAGCCAAGCAATGCGTAGGATTTCTTAATCAAACGATCAAGACCGCTTTCGCCAAGCCCGAATTCTTCCATAAACATCGCCTTGTCTTCGTCGTCCATTTGGGAAAGTTCTTCTTCCGTCTTTGCGCAAATTACGAGCACTTCCGCGCCTTCGATTGCCGCAAATTCCTTTACCTTTACAACGAAGGGAAGGGAATCTTCGTCCTTGCCCATATCCGCTTCTTTAATGTTTGCCGCATAAATAACGGGCTTCATCGTCAAAAGGAAGCAGTTTTTCATGAATTCGTCTTCACCGTCGTTGAAGGGGAAATTACGAGCAGGCTTTTCGCTTTCCAAGTGCGCGTACAATCTTTCCAAGAACGCGTATTCTTCTACGGCTTTCTTATCTTGCCCGCCACGGGCTTGTACTTTTACCTTGTTCATACGGTTTTGCACGGCTTCCATATCGGACATAACGAGTTCCAAATTGATCGTTTCGATGTCGGACACGGGATCAACCTTATCATCCACGTGCGTGATATTCGCGTCTTCGAAACAACGTACAACGTGCACGATCGCGTCTACTTCACGAATGTGGGAAAGGAATTTATTGCCCAAGCCTTCGCCGCGCGAAGCGCCTTTTACAAGGCCTGCAATGTCCACGAATTCGATTACTGCAGGGGTAACCTTTTTGCTTGCGTACAAAGCCGCGAGCTTATCCAAACGTTCGTCGGGTACTGCTACCACGCCCACGTTGGGTTCAATCGTGCAGAAGGGATAGTTGGCGCATTCCGCACCTGCGTGCGTGATTGCATTGAAAAGAGTGGATTTCCCTACGTTGGGAAGACCTACAACACCAAGTTTCATAGAAAATTCGTTCCTTTTAAGCTTTTTCCGCTATATTATAATACAAAAATTAAAATTTGGCAAATTAAACGCGCCATATTTGAAAAAATACTTGCTCAAATTGAAAAAATATGCTATATTAATATGGAAATTAAACGGATATAGGTAGAAATATGGATTACAAGAAATATATTGCGGAAAAATTGAACGTCGAAGGCTTGTCCAAAGACGAACTTTACGATTTGATTGCGTTGCCCCCGAATACGGAAATGGGCGATTACGCTTTGCCTTGCTTCAAGCTCGCAAAGTTGATGCGCAAGAGCCCGGTTATGATTGCAGAAGAATTGAAAAATAACCTTTTGGCGGATTCTTCGATTGCGGCGGATAACGTGCTTTCGGAAGTTTCGGCAGTGAACGGTTATCTTAATTTTAAGATAAACAAGGGCGCGTTCGTGCGTGCTACGCTTGATAAAATTCTTCAAGAAAAGGAAAACTACGGCGCTTCTACGGAAGGCGAAGGCAAGACGATTTGCTTGGACTATTCGTCCATCAATATTGCAAAGCCTTTCCATATCGGGCACTTGTCCACGACGGTGCTTGGCGGCGCGTTGTATCGTATTTTCAATTTTCTTGGCTATAAGACGGTGGGGATCAACCACTTGGGGGATTACGGTACGCAATTTGGTAAACTTATCTCGGCGTATAAGCGTTGGGGTGATAGAGACGTCATTGAAAAGGGCGGTATTCGCGCGCTTAACGAATTGTACGTAAAATTCCACCAAGAAGCGGAAGAACACCCCGAATACGACGACGAAGCGCGTGCATATTTCAAGAAGATCGAGCAAGGGGACGAAGAATGCCTTGCACTCTTCCATTGGTTTAAGGAATTGACGTTGAAGGACGTACAACGTATCTACGATATGTTGGATATTCGTTTCGATTCCTACAACGGCGAAAGCTTCTTTGCAGACAAAATGCAACCGATCGTGGACGAATTGAAGGAAAAAGGTCTTTTGATTGAAAGCCGCGGTGCGCAAGTAGTTGATTTGGAAGCATACGGCATGGCGCCTTGCATGATTTTGAAATCGGACGGTACGTCCTTGTACGCAACGCGTGATATGGCGGCTGCGCAATATAGAAAGGATACCTACGATTTCCACAAGTGTTTGTACGTCGTTGCATATCAACAAAATTTGCACTTCAAGCAATTCTTCAAGGCTTTGGAATTGATGGGCAAGGAATGGGCAAAAGATCTCGTGCATGTAGCATACGGCATGGTTTCCTTGGAAGAAGGCACGATGTCCACGCGTAAGGGCAACGTAATTTTCTTGGAAGACGTAATCAATAAGTGTATTGAAAAGGCATATACGATTATCGACGAAAAGAACCCCGATTTGGAAAATAAGAAGGACGTTGCGCAAAAGGTGGGCGTTGGTGCGGTTATCTTCGGCGCGCTCTACAATAACAAGATTAAGGATATCGTTTTCTCGTACGATAAGGTACTCAATTTCGACGGCGAAACGAGCGTTTACGTGCAATATACTTGCGCGAGAGCGAATTCGGTGCTCCAAAAGGGCGGTATCGTGACGGAATACGAAATTCCCGAGCTTTCCACGGAAGAAATCGAGCTTGTGAAGGCGATTGCAACCTTCCCCGAAACGGTGGTAATGGCTGCGGAAAAATACGAACCTTCCTGCATTTCTCGTTTTGCTGTGGACGTAGCGCAAAAGTTCAATAAGTTTTACTTCAACTGCAAGATTCTAGCGGCGGAAGACGAAAAGACGAAGAATTTCCGTCTTGCTTTGACGAATGCGACTTTACAAGCCTTGAAAAATGCGTTTGCACTCCTTGGTATCGGTATTCCCGACAAAATGTAAAAAAACAATAAACGCTTTGCCAAAATGGGGCAAAGCGTTTTTCTTTGTCGAAAAATGCGAAATTCTTTGCAAAAATTTTTGCTCAAACCCTTTCTTTTTTTGTTTTTATATGGTATTATAAAGAATAAGTGATAGTTTGGAGTGCAATATGGCAGAAAAGAATCCTTATGAAAACTTAATGGAATTGATAAACCCGAAAAAGAGTGGGGATCATACGTGGTTCTTATCTCTTTTGGACGACGAATATCAAAAATCGTACGAAGACGAGCATTTGAACGCGGTAATGCAAATGTTGCGTATCGCGCGGATTCGTCCGCACAAAAAAGCCATTCAAAGAGCGAAAGACGAGATAAAACGCTTGGAAAAAGAAGAAACAACGGCGGAAAATTATCGCACGCATTTGATTTTGAACGAAGAAATTAAGTCGGAAAACGCCAAAATGGAAGCTTATCGTCCCTTCTTTGAAGAGCCGTATTTTGCGCGTATGGATTTGATCGACGATAAGGAAGGCTATAATAGCTATTATATCGGCAAAAAAGGGGATATCCGCTTGGAAATTCTCGATTGGCGTACTCCCGTTGCTCGTCGTTATTATCAAAAGAGCTGTTCCACCTTCACCTTTGGTGAATACGAGTATAAAACGATTTTGCGCCGTGCAATTCGAGCAAAAAGCGGTAAGATTTTGGATTTCAAGAACGAATTTTTGTCCTTGAAAGGCTATCTCGCGCCCGAAGAAATTGCCAACCGCGATGAAGAAAATATGCTTGATCCTTTCTTGACGGAAATTATCAAGAATCGCAAGGAAGAAGCGGCGGTTAAAGATATTATCGAAACCATTCAAGAAAAGCAGTACGAAATCATTACGCAGCCCGAACAAAGCAATTTCGTTTTGCAAGGCTGTGCGGGTAGCGGTAAGACGATGGTTATGCTTCACCGTTTGAGCTATCTTATGTATAATAATGAAGATATAAAGCCGCGCGACGTGTTAATTATCACGCCGAGCAATTCCTTCAACGCGTTCATTGACGAGCTTGCACAGATTTTGGAATTAGAGCGCGTGAAAACGAGCACCACGTACGAATATTTCTTGCAGGTTTTGAAGAACGAGAAGATCGATTTGTCCGATAAAATCGATCCCACGCAAAAGGAAGATCTAAAGTATCTCGAATACGTGTACTCGCCACAATTCGTTAAGGACGTGCAAAAGAAACTTGATAAGGTTTACGATAATTTGTACGGACTTTTTACGGGCGAAGAATGCAAAGACTTTATTTCGGACATTATAAAAGAGTGTAATACGCAAATCACCGCGTACGAATCGATCAAGAATGCGTCTATGCGCGTGCGCCGCTCGATTTTGGGTGAAATCAAGGAACGCAAGGAAGGGGGCTTATATTATACGAAGCCTTTCCGCGAACTGATGAACTGCATTTTAGAAGTGCAAGATTTTTTCGACGGCACGTTGAAAAGCGGCAAAGCGAAAGAGCCGGAATATTTCTATCGGCAAATGCTGCCCTTCTATAAGAGCGCGTTCTTTATCGTTAAACAAATGGAACGAATCGTGGAAGAAGCTCGCGCTTCGCTTGACGAACTTCGCGAAGCAATCGAGAAGGAAATTAGCGATTTGATGCGTTTTAAGCAACGCGTTGGCAACGTGGACGTCTATTTGTATGCCGATCGAATCGCACGTAGAAAGGAACTTTTAGAAGAAATCCTTCGTATGGACGAAAAAGTGCGTTTAATCGGGGATTCGGGCGTGGCGTTTACGGAATTTTACGCCTATTTGCGCGGAGATAATACCTTCTTCGAAATCGGCTCAAGCGCGAATATGGTGGACGTTGTGCGTTATTTCTATCGTGAAACCGTCAAGGCGACGAAGATGAAATACGGTATGACTTCCAAGAAAATGTACGTTTCCGACGCCTACGCGCTTTGCGTGATTTGCGCGGGTATTAAGGAAAGACTTTCGCCTGCATATTCCTACGTATTCGTGGACGAAGGACAAGATATTTCGCCTTGCGAATATGATTTACTACGTAAAATCAATCAAAAAGCGGCGTTCAATATCTTTGGCGACGTGGCGCAGAACGTCACGCCTTGGCGTGGCGTAAAGGCTTGGGAAAGCGTATTCCCCGAGTATGCGGTGCACACGCTTAACCAAAACTACCGTAATACGAACCAAATCGTTCGCTTCGTTTCTTCTAGCTTGGGCTTGGATATGCAATCGATCGGTTACGACGGTCCGGACGTATCGCAAATTTCCGTGCGCGGTATTAGCGGTTTCTTCAAGGAAAAGAAGGGCTTGAAGGCGGTTATTTGCGCGGACAGCAAGAAGGCGGAGTATTTGCGCAAGACGTATAACGATATCGGCGCGAAGGGGAAAGTTTCTCGCTCGAAAGTGAATATAATGTCTGTATATGAAAGTAAGGGCTTGGAATTCACGTCCGTCGTTGTCATTGAAGACGGAATGAGCGCAAGTGAAAAGTATATTGCTTATACGCGCGCTTTGAAAGAACTCGCCGTTGTAAAGGGGTAAAAGATGAAAAAAGACATATTTCTCGTGGATGCAGACGATACGATTTTAGATTTTCACGGCTCGGCAATGCTTGCCATTCAAGGGGCTTTTCAAGCCTTGCATTTGGAATGGAAAGCGGAGTACGAAGGGGAATATAAGGCGTTCAACGCCAAGCTTTGGGAAGCGTTAGAACGCAAGGAAATTACGCGTGATGAGCTTATGGACACCCGTTTTATTCGCTTTTTGGCGCATATCGGCGTAGCTGCGGACGGGGGGGAATTTAATCAAGAATATATCGAATATCTTTCCACGCACCCGCAATATTTGGAGGGCGCGCAAGATTTTTTGCGCTATTTACGCTCGCAAGGCAGGGTGTATATCGTAACGAATGGCACGGAATATATTCAAAAATCCCGTTTTGCGATTGCAAAATTGCACGAGTATTGCGACGGCATTTTCATTTCCCAAACGGCGGGCGCGGATAAGCCGGATAAGAAATATACCGATTACGTCATGGCGCGCATTGAGAATTTTGACGTGCAACGCGCGCTTTGGATCGGGGATAGTTTGAGTGCGGATATTAAGGCGGCAAACGACGCGAAGATTGATTCCGTTTGGTTTAATCCACATGGAAAGAGCGCAAACGGGGGGATTTTACCCACCTATGACGTGCGCTGCTTTGACGAAATCGTGGAAATTTTGCAAAAAAACTTTGGTTCAAACAATTGAAAAATTTGTAAAAAGATGATATAATGTACTAAAATGGCATATTATGGGCATATTTTGCCTAAAAATTTGGTGTTTTAGAATTATTACGTGGATTGAGGAAAAAATGGCAACGAAAAAGGAAGAAATGACTCCAAACAACAATTACAGCGCAAAGAATTTGGAAGTTTTGGAAGGTCTTGACGCCGTACGTATGCGCCCCGGTATGTATATCGGGTCGACGGGCATTAAGGGCTTGCACCACATTCTTTGGGAAATCGTAGATAACGCAATCGACGAAGCGGCAAACGGCTACGCGAACAAAGTGAAGGTCACTTTGCATAAAGACGGTAGCGCGTCCGTAGAAGATAACGGCCGTGGTATTCCCACGGATATTCACCCGAAAGAAAAGGTTTCGGGCGTTCAGCTTGTCTTCACGAAATTGCACGCAGGCGGTAAGTTTGGACAAGGAAACTATGAATATTCGGGCGGTTTGCACGGCGTAGGTGCGTCGGTTACGAACGCTTTGTCGGAATGGTTGATGGTAGAAGTATATAGAAATAAGCGCGTCTATAAGATGAGCTTCCATTCCAAATTTAACGCGCGTAAGAAGAAGGTGGAATCGGGTATTCCCGACGGTCCTTTGGAAGATACGGGTATTCGTACGAATCGTCAAGGCTCGTTCGTGCGTTTTAAGCCGGACGCAACGGTATTTTCCGAAACGGAATTTAATATGGACACCGTAGAAGAACGCCTTCGTCAGCTTGCTTTCTTGAATAAGGGGGTAGAAATCACCTTTATCGACGAACGCATTACGATGGCGGAAGCAAAGCGCACCAAGATGTTCTTGGGGGAAAGCGAAGAAACGGCGAATGAAGAAGGGGAAACGCCCGTGGAAAATACTGCGGAAGATGAAGCACCCCAAGATTTATTCAGTATGGGACAAGATGGTCAAATTTCCCTTTTTGGCGAAGTGGACGAGCTTGCGTTGGAAAGCGAGCCGTATCGCGTAACGTTTAAGTTTGACGGCGGTATTTCCGATTACGTAAAGAGCTTGAACGATAGCGAGAAAAAGCTTTACGCGCAGCCGATTTATTACTCCACTGTGAAGAACGATATCCAAGTGGAATTTGCTATCCAACATTATCAAGGCTATAGAGAAAAAATGTTCTCTTTCGTCAATAATATTCCCACCCCCGAGGGCGGCTACCATGAAATGGGCTTCCATTCGGGTTTGACGAGAGTATTGAACGAATTTGCAAGAAGCAACGGTTTCTTGAAAGATAAAGACGCGAATTTCCAAGGCGACGATTTCGGCGAAGGCTTATCGGTCGTACTTTCCGTAAAATTAGCGGTGGTGCAATTTGAAGGTCAAACCAAGACGAAGCTTGGCAACACCGAAGCGCGTCCCGCTGTAGAAAGCGCGGTAATCGAAGGTTTTAACGCGTTCAAAAACGTTCGTGGTTATAAAAAGACCATGGAAGAAATTATCAAGAAAGCGCAAGGCGCGGCAAAATCGCGTATTGCGGCGAAGGAAGCGAAGGATAATATCCGTAAGACGAACAAAATCAACGGCTTGACGCTTGTCGGCAAGCTTGCAGGCTGTTCGGGTAAAAAGCCGGAAAATAACGAGCTTTTCATCGTAGAAGGGGATTCGGCAGGCGGTACGGCAAAACAAGGCAGAGATCGTCATTTCCAATCGATTTTGCCCCTTCGCGGTAAGCCTTTGAACGTAGAAAAGAAAAAGCTTTCGCAAATTCTTGAAAACGAAGAAATTCGTACCATGATTAGTGCAATCGGTGCGGGTATCGATCCCGATTTCAAGCTCGAAAAGAGCAATTATCACAAAGTAATCATTCTTTCGGATGCTGACCAAGACGGTATGCACATTCGTTGTATTTTGCTCACCTTCTTCTTCCGTTATATGCGTGATTTGGTGAACGCCGGCTACGTTTATATCGGTATGCCGCCTTTGTACAAGGTGTATAAGGGGGACAAGGTGGAATACGCCTACGACGATAAAGAA
>JAZTWL010000197.1:0-5005 GCA_045635845.1 Candidatus Scatosoma sp.
CAACTCCCGTTTCACCGCTCCCGCTGAAAACTGCCCTTGCATTTCGCCCGAATTCAATTCGAAAGCAGGCGTACCTCTTTCGGCAATCATCTTCGGTGGACGCCGCGCAACGACGACTCCGCTCGTATATCAATCGAGAGATTGGAATCACGGTACGTTCGTAGGTACGATCATGTCTTCCGAAACGACGGCGGCGGCGACTGGCGCAGTAGGGGTACTTCGTCACGATCCGATGGCTATGAAACCTTTCATGGGCTATTCCGTAGACCGTTATTTCCAACACTGGATCGATATGGGCGCGAAAGTAGAAGAAGAAAAGCAACCGAAGATCTTCAACGTTAACTGGTTCCGTCAAGACGAAAACGGAAACTTTATGTGGCCTGGCTTCGGCGACAATATGCGCGTTCTCGATTGGATTTTGGATCGTTGCGACGGCAAGGTAGAAGCTCGCGAAACGGCAATTGGTTACCTTCCTTACGCAAAGGATATCAACATTGAAAACTGCGATATCGACGCGGCTACGCTCGATAAGCTCCTTGTAGTAGACAAAGCTCGTTGGGCTGCAGAAGCGGAAGAAATCACTTCCTACTATGCAGAAAACTTCGGCGACAAGATGCCCAAGGAAATCATGGATAACCTTGCAATCCTTAAGAAGAACTGCGCTGAATAATTTTCAAGCAAATAAAAAAATCCCGTTGGTTTTTCCAACGGGATTTTCTAAATAACGGAGCGAAATATGAAGAAGGTTTTGATTTTATCGGGTAGCCCGAGAAAGGGTGGAAACTCGGATATTTTATGCGATGAATTTATGAAAGGGGCTTTGGAAAGCGGGAACGAAGTGGAAAAAATCTTCGTTGCCGAAAAGAAGATTGCGCCTTGCACCGGTTGCTATTTTTGTAAAAAGAGTGGGGGCAGGTGTGCGTTTAACGACGATATGACGGATATTTTGCAAAAGATTATCGATTGCGACGTACTCGTTTTAGCAAGCCCCGTCTATTTCTATTCCATCTGCGCGCAGCTCAAAACGCTCATTGATCGTTGCGTGGCAAGATGGCGTGAAATCGCGAATAAGGATCTCTATTATATCGCAACGGCGGCGGAGGCGGACGAGGATACGCTCGATACGACGCTCGCTTGTTTCCACGGCTTTGCTATGTGCATCGACGGCTACGAAGAAAAGGGCACGCTGTACGGCAAAGGCGTTTATGAGAAAGGGGAAGTGAAAGATCGTCCCGAACTCATGACAATTGCCTACGAAATGGGTCAAAGCGTTCACTAAAATTAAATAAAAAGAAAAACAAGCTCCCTTCGCAAAGGGAGCTTGTTTCGTTATAAAATCGCCGTAAAAAGATAAACACCTTGGAGTCTTTCGATTCCAAGGTATCTACCTAATATGATAAGGGGGAAAATGATGAGCTTGTTCATGAAATCGATTTCTCTCAACCGATCTACAAGTATATTATACCGCCTTTTCCAAAAAAAGTAAAGAAAAAAATGAAAAAATTTTTTTTACGTCTAAAAACTATAACCACCGCTCAAAAAATGTTAAAAATTCACATTTTCACATTATTTTCACAAAAAGTAGGTATTTTGGTAGGGAAAATAGCCCACATTTTTAGAGAAAAATGTGAATTTGTGAAAATGTCACATAATGCGACAAAGAGCACAGCATAGGATCACGGAGAGTAAATAAGAGAAAAGGGCAATCAAAAAGGCGACGTGTAGGCGCTTGCGTTTTAGGCCGGCGAAGTATACCGCGCCGATATAAAAGACGGTTTCCGACGAGCCGTAAAGCACGCATGCGCACCTTGCGATATAGCTATCTACGCCGTGCATTTCCAAAATATCGGAAATGACGGCAATCGAGCCGCTGCCCGAAAGGGGCTTGATCAAAATCAAGGGCGCGAGCTCGTCGGGTACGCCCGAAAATCGAAAGAGTGGCGCAAGAAGGCTTGCAAGCTTATCCCCTAACCCGCTCACTTCCAAAAGTTTGGAAAACATGGTGACCGCGGCAATATACGGAAAGATAGAAATGATGAGCGGAATTGCACCTTTCATGCCTTGCGTGAAGGAATCGTAGATCTTCACTTTTCGACAAGCGGCAAAGGCGAAGGATAGGAAGAATATGGTGGGCACGATAAGCCCTAAAACGGTGTTCATCTCGTACACGCCCCCTGCATTTTCAAAAATCCGCCCGTTATTTTCTTCTTTTTTGGGCGTAAAATCGCCCAAGTGAGAAAGGCGGCGAATAGGGTGGAAAAAAGGGTGGTAAAAAGTGTGGGGAGTACGATATCTGCGGGGGATGCGCTGTGCATAGAAACGCGCACGGCAATCAAGGACGTGGGCAAAAGCTGCAACGACGTGGCGTTGAGCACGAAGAACATAGCGGACGCATATTCGGCGTTTTCCGATTGATCGAGTAATTTTGCCGCCTTCACGCCGTAAGGGGTTGCCGCGCCCGAAACGCCGAGTAGGTTGACGGATAAATTCATACAAACGGCGTCGAGTGCGTCTTTATCGTCCGTCTTGAAAAGTTTTTTTGCAAGCGGGCGGAGTAGTTTGGAAATACCCCGTGTCACGCCGCTATCTTCCCACACTTGAATAAGCCCCATCCACACGCAATAGGTGGCGATTAGGGAAACGCAAAGGGTGGCGGCGCGCGCGCCGCCGTCGAGCATAGCGGGTAAAAAATTTTCGGGGGATTGCAACAAAAGCATGGCGGAACAAAGAAGTAAAACCGCGCCAAAAAGGATATTCATACGCTAAATATATGCGCCGTTTTAGGGGGAAATGCCCGAAAAATCGCATTCGCGTGAGATTTGCCTTCTCGCTAGCGTAAAAATCGGTTTACTTTTCTTATGAAAAGTAGTATAATAAAAAAGATATTGAGTAAAAAGGAGTTTTGTTATGGAAAAGAAACCCTATTATATTACGACGGCAATTGCGTACACTTCGGGCAAACCCCATATCGGGAATACCTACGAAGCGATTTTAGCGGACGCGATTGCACGTTTCAAGCGCAAAGAAGGCTACGACGTATTCTTCCAAACGGGTACGGACGAACACGGCCAAAAGATCCAAGAAAAAGCGGAAGCGGCAGGCGTTACGCCGCAAGCGTTCGTGGATAATATCGCAGGCGAAATCCAAGGAATTTGGGATCTCGTTGGCACGTCCTACGATAAGTTCATGCGCACCACCGATCCCTACCACGCAAAACAAGTGGCGAAAATCTTCAAGAAATTCTACGATCAAGGGGATATTTACAAGGGCTACTACGAAGGTATGTACTGCACCCCTTGCGAATCTTTTTGGACGGAAAGCCAACTCGTAGAAGGGAAGTGCCCCGATTGCGGCCGCGACGTAAAGCCCGCACGCGAAGAAGCCTATTTCTTCAAGATGGGTAAGTACGCGGATAGACTTATCGAACATATCAATACCCACCCCGAGTTCATTCAACCCGTTTCCCGTAAGAACGAAATGATGAATAACTTCCTTTTGAAGGGGTTGCAAGACCTTTGCGTTTCCCGTACGTCCTTCACGTGGGGGATTCCCGTGGATTTCGATCCCAAGCACGTCACCTACGTTTGGATGGACGCGCTTTCCAACTATATCACGGGTATCGGCTACGACGCGGACGGCAATCACGACGAAAAATATAAGAAGTACTGGCCGGCGGATTTGCACCTTATCGGCAAGGACATTTTGCGTTTCCACACCATTTATTGGCCCATTTTCTTGATGGCGCTCGGCGAACCTTTGCCCAAGCAAGTGTTCGGTCACCCTTGGCTCTTGCAAGGGGACGGTAAAATGAGTAAATCGAAGGGCAACGTAATCTATGCGGACGATCTTGCTCGTCTTTTCGGCGTGGACGCAGTGCGCTATTTCGTACTCCACGAAATGCCGTTCGATAACGACGGTCAAATCACGTGGGAACTCGTTGCGGAACGCTTCAACACCGATCTTGCAAACGTACTTGGCAACCTTGTGAGCCGTACGGTAGCGATGATTGATAAGTATTTCGGCGGTACGGTAACGAAGGCGACGAGCGAAGAAGATCCCGATGCGGAATTCAAAGCGACGATTCTTGCGGCAGTGAAGAAAGCGATTGCAAAAGCGGACGAGCTCCGTATTGCGGACGCGATTTCCGAAGTGTTCTCGATTTTCCGCCGTGCGAATAAATATATCGATGAAACGATGCCTTGGGCGCTTGCAAAGGACGAAGCGAAGAAGGCGCGTTTGAACGACGTTTTGTACAACCTTTCCGAAGCGATTCAAATCGGCGCAAGCTTGCTTGATAGCTTTATGCCCGAAACGTGCGCAAAGATCTTCACGGCATTCGGCGGCGAAAGCCGTTCGCTTGAAGCTTGCGAAGGCTTCGGCTTGCGTGAAAGTGTGACGGTGACGGCGATTGCGCCCTTGTTCGTGCGTATCACGGATATGAAACCCTTGCTTACGGAAGTGGAAAAGATCCGCGAAGCGCAAGCGGCGGCGTATGCAGCGGAAATGGCAAAGACCGCGCCTGCGGAAACGAAGAAAGCGGAAGCACCTGCCCCCGTAGAAGAAGCGAAGGAAGAAACGCCCGCAATCTCGTTCGACGATTTCTTGAAAGTAGAGCTTCGCGTGGGCGAAATTATCGCGTGCGAAGCCGTACCGAAATCGAGCAAACTCTTGAAGGAAACGGTGAAATTCGGCAACGAAGTGCGCACGATTGTTTCGGGGATTGCAAAGCATTATAAACCCGAAGAAATGGTTGGCAAGAAGGTAGTGTTCGTCACAAACCTTGCACCTAGAAAGATTTGCGGCATTGAATCGCAAGGCATGATCATGGGCGCAGAGGACGAAAACGGCAATTTCTCGCTCATCGTACCCGAAAAGGACGTAGCCGACGGCACGGTTTTGGGCTAATATGTATATCGACATTCATTGCCACTTAACGGGCGGCGAATTTGACGAGCAAGGCGGCGTGGACGGCGTTTTGGCTCGCGCCCGTGAAAACGGCGTAGGC
>JAZTWL010000198.1:0-10186 GCA_045635845.1 Candidatus Scatosoma sp.
AACAAGCAAGGGACGGCTTTCCGCCATCCCCCACCGTTTGTTTCATTTTATAAACTTTGCTTTTAACGCACCGAAACGTTTACGCTTTGCGCGCCCACTTTAACGGTCACCGTCTTTGCCGCTTCGTTCACAACGTAGCCGTCTTTAACAAGCTTATTGTTGATATAAACCTTCGGGCTTGCTCCCGTATAAGAAAGCGTCACTTCGAAAGTCGTGCCCCTAGAAAGCGCGCCGTCCGCAAGTTCTTCCACGTTGCAAAGGAGCACGAAATCATTGCCGATTGCCACGTCGAATTCCAAGCCTGCATAACGTACTTGTTCCATCTTCCACGTACCGATTGCATCGGGAAGGTTGGGCGCGATTTCTACGACAAGTCCGTCTTCGTCGTAATGCGTATCCATACCGAAGAATACGTTGGGTACAGACGCGTAAAGAATCGCGTTTTCAATGAATTCCGCATGCAAACCAAGCGTGCCTTCTTCGTTTCTACCTTGAAGAGTAAGCCCCTTATCCGCGTAATATACTTCGAAGAATTTCTTCGCGTTCGTTTCACCCGAAGCTTCAAACGCCGCCTTCACGTCGTTGAACCAAGCCATGATTTCCGCAAGTCTTGCATAGGCGTTATTCGCGCCGTAAACCTGCGCTCTTGCCATAATATCGTAGTAGCTTACGAAGAGAATTGCACCGCCGTTTTGGCAGGAAACACCGTAGTCCGCCGCCGCGTAGCCCCAGCAATATTGATCCTTCAAATCTTCCGTATTCGTCTTGGGTGCGAAGGTATATTCGTACAAATCGTCAATGCTTGCAATCCAATTGAGCACGAGCGTCTTTTGTTCTTCCGTCGCTACGCCCGTTTCCAAAATCATCAAGTTGAGTGCAACAGCGCCGAAGTCGATTTGTTTATCGCCGTAGTAGCCTTCAATAAATCTACCTGCTCTTACCGTTTCGCCGTCGATCGTCACGTCGAAGGTCTTGAAATAGCCCGTCTTCGTGCTTTCGTTCAAGTTAGCCGAAACCGCCGCCTTTACTACCGCCGCCATAGCGCGAAGATCATCCGCCGTGTACGTATAAGCAATATCCGCGCCCAACAACGTCGTTTTCACGGTAGGTGCTGCTACGCTAATATTATTCTTTGCCAACGCGTCTTCCAAGTACGCCATGTTTTCAAGCGCTTTATAATAGAGCGCGTTCACATACGAAGAATTCGGCGCAAGGGAAATAATATCCCAATACGTACTGTTTAAGGAGGTTGCCAAACCTTGTGCCGAGCCGTTGTGGCCTATAAAGTTTGCAAGGTTGATAAGTCCGTTCTCCGCCATATAGTTCGCAAGGAACATCAACGCCTTTCTATAATTATTGATATTTGCCGTGAGGAATTCAATATCCCCCGTGTTTTCAAAGTGTTGTTTACCCGCGCTAATGAAAGACGTGTTGCTATCGACCATACGCGTATCGTATGCGCCGCGAACGAAATCAAGATGAACGTAAGCAGAGAAATTGCCCGTTACTCTAATACGCAAACCCGTAATCGTACCCGTCCAGCTTGCGTGTTCAAATACGGGAACGTACAAGCGCAAGGAGTTTGCCTCCACCGTAAAATCAATTCCCGTCGTTGCCCACGTAGAAAGAGGCAAGGAAACGTAACCGTTTTTACCCGACTTAAATTCCAAGTACAATTCGTTGATATTGCCCGACAAAATGGACCAATTCAAGCCGATTTCAATAAACGGAGAATGCGCCGCTTGCAATACGCCGTTATATAAGCTGCTTTCCAACGAGAAAAGCATATACGTCGAATTTTGGCCATGACCAAGGAAATAACCCGACCCCGAATCGTCCGTTGCGCTAGCAAACGTACCGTCGCCAGTAGCTTGCCATTCGGCTTCACAAGCGCCCCAATTGCCCGTTGCACCTGAATCGAGTGCAAGAATGGCGCTATTTCTTCTCCCGTTTTCAAATTCCCAACCATCGGAAAGGAAGGGATCGCTCGTCGCTGCACGGCTGCCTACGTACGTAGGGAAGATCCAACCTTGACCGAAGTAGGAATCCCCTTCCCAAACGTAGCCATATTTATCCACTTTCGCATCTTCAATATCGCCGTTTAATTGATCGTCGTTGCCGTTAAGGTGCAAGCTGCTCATGAAGAGAATACTCTCGGCTTCCCAATCCTTCCAACTCATGGAAGCGTTGCCCACAACCGTATCCGTTACGACGTCGCCCGTTGTTTCAAAATTCTTATAATAGTACACGAATCTATCCGCGTATTCCGCAAAGAATGCGTTCACTTCCGCGTTGTCACTCAACATCAAGAAATTGCCGTCCGATTCGTTATGGAATTCATATACGCCGTCCGTAAGCAATACCACGTCCGTTACGTAGCTTGCAAGCATCTCTCTTTGCGCCAAGGAATACGGCGAATATTTCACTTCACCTTCCCAAAGAATTTCGTACTTATATTTTTCGTCGCATACGTCGCTGATATCCGTATACGCGCTGTATGCCACTTGACTAATATTTCTCGTCACCGCAAACGTTTCCGTGAATACGTTCTTCGTCGTGCCGTTTGCATACGTAATTTCCACGTAGGGTTTTGCCGTGTAGTCAAGCCCATAGGAGCTTTCCTTCAAGTTGACAATCGCTACGTTATATATAACGTATTCCCCTTCTTCATAGGAATTCGTGCATTCTACGTACGCCGTCTTTTCCGAACCTTCACGGTTGACTTGCATCATGAGCTTGTAGGAATGACCTTGCGCCGTCAAGCTATCCAAATACGCTTTGGAAACTTGCGCCGTGAAACGGATACCGCTCGATTCTTCATTCATTCTAACGGACGCGCCGTCCACCATTTCGTAGTTTTCCGTGTCTGTCGTTGCCACGAAACCGCCGTTCATGGTAGAATTTACGCTCGGATCTTTCATGCAGGTGACTGCTTCGCCCAAAACGCACATTTGTCCATTTTGTTCGATATAATAGCCGGGAAGAAGGGTCACTTTCAAGCCTTCTTCTTGAATGCTCGCCCAATAATTATCGTGTATGCGCACTTCCATAGAGCCATTCTTAATCAAGGTGACGAAAGGCTTTTGATATATCGACGCCGCCGTCGAAGGGAATTGCAACCATTCCCAACCGCTTACGTCCGTCGTTGCGTTGATTTCCGACATCTTCACGCCGTTGATCTCGATCATGTTTCCAAGGTATGCCCAAGCGGCAACGTCCATCATTGCATAATCAATCTTCGGGAATGCCGTATATTGAATATCGAAATAGGTAATCTTCGCATTGGACATAGGTTGCCAACGATTGAGCGCAACCGCGCTTGCGTCAAGCACCGTAGGCGCTACGTACACGTTCGAGCCATTCTTCACGAGCGTCGTTTCCGTATTATTGATATAACCGTTTAAGATAAAGCCCTTTTTAACGGTGATTTCCAACGCGCCGTATTCGGCAATCATTGCATCGTAAAAATTCTTGTGAATACGAAGCTGCAATTTCCCCGCCATTTCAATGCAACCGATAATCGGCTTTTGGAAACTCGACATGCTACTTTGGGGGAATGCTTCCCACGTCCAACCGCTTACGTTCGTATTTGCGCGAATATCATAAATAGACGTGCCGTTAATCAAAATATTTTGGAATACGTAATCGCTATTTGCATCGCCGTCGTAGTTATTTACTTTCGAGAAACCATCGAAATTAACGTACGTATAATACAATTGCGAAGTATTCGGGAATAAGTTCCACGTATCTGCTGTAATCGGTGCGGCATTTTGCACGCTCATCACTTCAAACGTCGTATCCGCAGGTACGATATAACCGTTCAACAAGAAACGTTGCTTCACAGTAATACGCACGTGACCGTCTTCCACGAGCAGCGCGTCCGTAAGATTTTTGTGAATACGCAGTTGGATTCTGCCGTTCGTATCCTTGATATAACCGATAACGGGCTTTTCGTATTGCGCGCCCGCCGTCGAAGGGAATACGTCCCAAGCCCAACCACTTACGTCCGTCGTCGCGTTGATTTCGTAAATGGACTTGCCGTTAATCAAAATATTTTGGAATACGTAATCGCTATTTGCATTGCCATTATAATCGTCTTGCGTCGTGAAACCCGCAAATCCGATATAGCAATAATTGAGCGTGTTGCCTTCCGTGTATGCACCGCGCCAGTCCATAGTAGGCGTTTTTTCCGCCGAATGCGCCGCGCCGTCTTGAATTCGGAAGCTCGTTTCCTTATCAACCACGTAGCCGTTCAAAGAGAAGCCTTCGCAAACGGTGACCACAAAGCAGTCGTCCTTTTCCATGAGCGCACTAGAAAGGTTCTTGTGGATACGAAGTTGGATTCTACCCTTCGTGTCTTTGATATAGCCGATAACGGGTTTTTCGTATTGTGCTCCCGCCGTCGAAGGGAACACGTCCCAAGCCCAACCGCTTACGTCCGTCGTCGCGTTGATTTCGTAAATGGACTTGCCGTTAATCAAAATATTTTGGAATACGTAATCGCTATTTGCATTGCCATTATAATCGTCTTGCGTCGTGAAACCCGCAAAGCCGATATAGCAATAATCCAACGTATTGCCTTCCGTATATGCGCCGCGCCAATCCATGCTCACAGCCGTTGCCGTTTCCGCTTGCGCTTCAATTTGATTATTAGGCGTGGATTCAGTTTGCGCCGCAACCGCGCCGTAGCAGCATGCGCCGCACACTACCGCGCACACCGAAAGCATCAATTTTTTGATCATAGATAAACCTTTCATTTTCTTACGCCTCCTTATCTTAATCGAAGAAACTATCGTCCAAGACGTTATCCCCATCACTAGGGCTTGTGGTAATGATATCTTCTTGTGCAAAGACTATCACGTTTATAATGGGTTCCGCATAGTTTTCGTTCATAGCTTTTCCCTCCATAATAAGTCATTTTTGTTTCATTATATCATTGATATACGGCAAAAACTACCAAGAAATCCACCTGTTTTGTTTCAAAAAATAAGAAAATTACTATTTATATTTTCCGTTTTTTTATAAAAAGACACTAATTTTTCTCTCATTTTTGCGTGATTTTCGCACAAAAAAAAGGCGTTCCTTTTTTACAAGCAACGCCTTCCTTTTTCGTTAATTCATTTTTTAATTTTGGAATTCAACCCGTACATGGGTGCCCCATTTTTGAAATTTTCCCTATTCGTTAGCCGATAGATGCGGGCTTTTTAACTACCGTCGTGCCGTAGTTCGTGCAAGTCATCGTCGTAAGAACGTCCGCATCCATCGTCATCGTCATGCCGTCTTCCGTCATTTTTGCATCCATCGTCATATCCATTCTCATGCCCGACAATACGCCTTCCGAAACGTAATATTTAACGAACATATCCATGCCGAAGTTTTCACCAAACATTGCGATAAGTTCGCCCATGGATTCGTCTTGTCTTAACGTCAAATCAATATATTTTTCCGCTTGTTCATCTGCGAGTTGGAAACCGAAATCCGTCTTTTGGAAATAGGTGAAATCCAAATATTGATCGTAGAAAGGCGTCAATTCTTCCAAATCCGAGAAACCGATCGTCTCAATGTCCCCCTCATACCATTCGCTGCCGTCCATTTGCACGTAGCAAACGATCGAATCGCCCACCGTTTCAAAATAGCCGCAAATCGACGTGGACACATCTTCACCGCCAAGTGCAGCCAAGCCCGTCATCGACATGGTTTGTTCGATATAAATCGCCGTTTCCGAATATTGCACGAATTGCGACATTTCAAGCCCAATCGAAAGCTTTTGCGAATAGCCGCCACCCGACACTTTTGCGGACATATCCATTTCCATATCCATATCGAACGTGCAGTTCTTATATTTTTCCATATTGAATACGGAATCATAGTAGCTCTTGGAAATCGTAGAGCCCGTTTCAGGACAAGGAGTATAGTACTTCCAATCCGTCGTATATTTAATTACGTAAACTTTGACCTTCTTCGTGGATTTAGCCGTGGACATATATTCGCCGCCAGCCAAAGCGGAATATTCCACTTCGATTTCTTCTACCGTTTCCGCGCCTGCCGTAAGTTCTGCGGGAATATTAAGCGCTGCGATTTGTTCGCCTTCATAGCTTGCTTTGCTTTCCATAGCTTCAATCTTTGCGCCGAGCTCACCTACAATTTCCGTTTCCACGTAAGCCGTAGCCGCTTCGTTTGCCGTTGCGTAAGATTCCGTGGATACTGCGCCCGTGAAGGTTTCCGATACGCCGCCGATTTCTTTGATGAAGTTTTCTTCCTTCTTCGCTTCACTTTGGCTACCGCCACCGCAGCTCGTTGCCGCAAACGTAAAACCAAACGCCATTACGCACGCAATCACTTTCGTCAAAGTCTTTTTCATAATCTTTCCTGCTCCTTTTTTTTGACTTTCGTTGTTATACTATGCCTTCGCATAGCTTATTGTGATTATTATATAACAGAAAATAGGCCTTGTCAATAGGCTTTGCAATTTTTTTCTTGAAAAACCTTGCAAATCCTTCAAAACTATGCTATACTATTAATAAAAAACAATAGGAGTAGCACTATGACGGAACGCGAAAAAATGTTTGCAGGAAAGGTTTACGATCCCTTCACGGAAGGAATGCCCGAAGAGCGCTCGAAAGCGCACAAGCTTTGCCGTTTATATAATAAAACGGACGAATCGCACGCGAAAAAACGGGAAAAGATACTTGCCAAGCTTTTGCCCAACCGCGGCGAAGGCGTATATTTGCAAGGTCCGATCTATTTCGATTTCGGGAGCAATATCACCATGGGCGACGGGAGCTATGCGAACTTTAATTTCACCGTTTTGGACGAAGGAAAGGTCAATATCGGCAAAAACGTTTTCATCGGTCCGAACGTTTCCATTCTCACCCCTATTCACCCCTTGCGCCACGAAGATCGCAACGCCTTTTTCAACGAAAAGACGGGCAACGTCACCAACCTTGAACGCGCGGGCAGCGTCACGATTGAAGACAACTGTTGGATCTCGGGCAGCGTCACCATTTGCGGGCCCGTGAAAATCGGAGAAGGCTGCGTAATCGGTGCGGGTTCGGTAGTCGTGCGGGATATTCCGCCCAACTCGCTCGCTGTGGGCAATCCCTGCCGCGTACTCCGTCAAATCACCGACGAAGATCGTCTTTCCGCGCACCCCGAATGGTTCGCAGACGAAGAATAACCAAACGATAAGCCGCCGTGGAGCTATCCACGGCGGCTTCTTTTTTGCGTTCAACGCGTACATGCCCCCTTCCTTTCATAAAAAAAGAGCGGATTTTGATCCGCTCTTTTTCGTTTTGTTTTGATTAGTCTTCCAAGCCTTCGTTAAGCTTGGTGAGCAATGCGTCAAGGTCTTCACCGTGTACAGCAACTGCTTCCGCAACCGTTTCACCGTGCGCCATTGCGCAACCGAAGCAATGCATACCTGCTTCCATTAAGATTTCGGGTGCGTTGGGGTTGATTCTCAAGCAATCTGCAATCAACGTATCTGCCGTAATTTTAGCCATTGTATTTTTCTCCTTCTTAATTTATTTTTCACTTTATTATAAACGCTTTTCGTCTTCACGAAACGCATTTTTCCTAAAACGGAAAAGTATTTCCGCTTTTTGGATTATACCATATCTTTAAGCGCGTTGTCAAACGAACGAAAGATAAAATTCACACCTTTCCGTTAGAGATATTTTCCAAAGAACTTCTTCAACGCTTGCGGGGGATTCGCTTTCACTTCTTCACCCGACAAGATCTTTGCCATATTCTCTTGGATTTTGTCCCATTCCGCTTCGTAGCCCGCGTCTTTCACGGCGTTTTCCGCTTCCGCATAAATGGGCGCGCGCGCGTCCATATCGTGCGTGTCCGTACCGATACAATGCACCATACCCTTCTTCAAAAGAGCATAAGCAAGTTTTTTATCTCGCTTATTCAAGAACGCTTGCGTATTGACTTGGAGCAAACACCCCATTTCCATCAATTCGGAAAGGTAAGCAGGACGTTTTTGCACTTCGCGATAACGTTCTACGTGCGCGATAATCGGCGTATAGCCCGTTTCCCCGATAAACTCCGCAAGCTTATCTAAAAGCTCGTACGTCCACTTTTCCGTGAACGGAAATTCGATCAAAATATATTTCGTGCCTTCGATTGCAAGCTTACAAAGCTCTTCATGCTCCGCTACGTTTACGCCTGTGAAATGGACTTCCGCGCCAAGCCGCACTTCCATACCTTCGGGGATTTTATCCTTGATTCGTTCAAAGGAAGCCGATCTTCGCTCCAAAAAGTGCGCAGGGCCATGCTTACGCCCGTAATAATGGGACGTAAGCACCACCGTTTTCACCCCTTGTTCCGCTTCTTTTTTGAGCATGAACGCGGACATGGTGCTGTCCTTTGCCCCGTCGTCGATACGGGGCAATATGTGCGTATGCATATCGATCATAATCGATTCACTCCTTGAAAAAGGTTATTTGAAGTACTTTACACCGCTTTCAAAAATCTTCATATCGAAGTTGCCTTCGACGTTCTTATAGAGATTTTCGCCGATACGTTCGCTGTGCCCCATTTTACCGAGCACACGGCCGTCGGGGCTCGTAATACCTTCAATCGCCCACATAGAGCCGTTGGGATTGAAAGGCGATTCCATCGTTACGTTGCCATTCAAATCGGCGTATTGCGTTGCAATTTGACCGTTTGCCTTCATCTTTTCAAGCTCTGCAATCGGTGCAACGATCTTACCTTCGCCGTGGGATACGGGTACTTTGTACGTTTCACCTACCTTGCAAGCCGAAAGCCAAGGCGACAAGTTGGACGCAACGCGCACGTCCACCACCGTCGAAACGTGGCGGGAAATATTATTGAACGTAAGCGTAGGCGAATTCGCCGTCATTTCCGTAACGTGGCCGTAAGGCACGAGACCGAGCTTGATCAATGCTTGGAAGCCGTTGCAAATACCGAGCGCCAAACCGTCGCGGTTATTCAAAAGTTCTTCAAGTTGTTCCGCAATATACGGATTACGGAAGGTGGTTGCGATAAACTTACCGCTACCGTCCGGTTCGTCACCGCCCGAGAAACCGCCGGGGAATGCAACGATATTCGCGTTCTTAATCGCTTTCACGATACGTTCAACGCTTTCTTCAATGTCTTGGGGCGTACGATTGCGCACAACCACCGTTTCCACTTCCGCGCCTGCGAGCAAGAATTTTCTTGCCGTGTCAAGTTCGCAGTTCGTACCAGGGAATGCGGGAATAAACACGCGGGGCTTTGCAATCTTCGTAGAGATATTCGTATACTTCGCGCCCGACGTATAATCGCAATTTTCCGCCTTGCCGTCCGCGCTTGCCGTGGTGGCAAATACGCTTTCAAGAGGGCTAATATACGCGCTCACCGCGCCGTCCATAGAAACGCTTTGATCGTCGCACACGAACGATTCACCGCATACCTGCCCTATGCGTTTCTTGGAAATACAGCTGCAAACCGCGCTTTCGTCTTTCAAGGAAACGATCAAATCGCCATAGCCTTCACGATAGAGTTCGTTCGCATCCATATCGAATTTCACGCCCACGGAATTGCCGAGTGCGGACTTGATTACCGCTGCGCCGACACCGCCGTTTTCCACCACCGTTGCAAAGGTGATATTGCCGCTTTCGATATTCTTATATACTTGCCAATACACCTTCTTCAAAGCTTCGAAGTCGGGTACGGAATATTCGTCCTTGGGTACGGGGATATGATAGAGCGTTTCGCCGCCCTTCAATACGTTGGTGATAAGTTTGCTGGCCTTTGCAGGTGCAAGTGCGAAGGAAATGAGCGTGGGCGGAACGTGAATGTTCTCGAACGTACCGCTCATACTGTCCTTACCGCCGATTGCGCCGAGTCCAAGCCCGATTTGTGCGGAAACTGCACCGAGCAATGCGGATGCGGGTACGCCCCAAACCTTTGCGTCCTTCGTCATTCTTTGGAAGAATTCTTGCAAGGTCAAGCGCACGTCGCTATATTTCGCGCCCGTTGCCGCTACTTTGGAAACCGAGCCAACAATCGAATAGATCGCGCCGATAAAGGGGCTCGATTCCATCAAATACGGGGAATAGCCGTATGCGGAAACCGTACAATCGTCCGTTTCGCCACCGCAAATCTTCGCCGCCATGGCAATCGCAGGCGTGCGTTGCGTCTTACCGCCCCAAGGCATATACACCGTTCTTGCGCC
>JAZTWL010000199.1:0-1057 GCA_045635845.1 Candidatus Scatosoma sp.
AAGGGCGGCAGGGAAGATACCGGCTTGCACGCAATCGAGTGGATAAAGCGCTGTGTAGGCGAAGGCGCGGGCGAAGTCGTTGTCAATTCCATGGATACCGACGGCGTGAAGGGCGGCTTTGATATTGAGCTTTTGGAAAAGGTGTGCGCGGCGGTGAAAGTACCCGTGATTGCGTCGGGCGGCGCGGGCAGTAAAGCCCATTTCGTCGAGTTATTCCAAAAGATTCCCGAAATTGACGCAGGTTTGGCGGCATCCGTATTCCATTTTGGCGAAATTGCCATTTCCGATTTGAAGAAAACACTTGCGGAAAATTCTATTCCTGTCCGCATATAAAAGGAGTGAATTATGATTAAGATTGAAGAATTAAAATTTGACGAAAAGGGTTTAATTCCCGCAATCGTCGTGGATGCAAAGAGTAAAGACGTTTTAACGTTGGCGTATATGAACAAAGAAAGCTTGGAGCTTACGCTTCAAGAAAAAAAGACATGTTTTTGGAGTAGAAGCCGCCAAGAATTGTGGCGTAAAGGGGCAACGAGTGGCAATTATCAGCACGTCGTTTCCGTGACGGCGGATTGCGATAAGGACGCGCTCGTCGTGAAGGTGGATAAGGAAGGCCCCGCCTGCCACACGGGTGCGGATAGCTGTTTCTTTGAACCGATCTTCGTAAACGAAGAACGTCACGAATTTTCTTTGCGCGGTTTGTACGAATTGCTTTTGGGCAGACAAAAAGATCGCCCGCAAGGCTCGTACACTACCTATCTTTTTGAAAAAGGCTTGGATAAGATTTTGAAGAAGGTAGGGGAAGAATGCACCGAAGTGATTATCGCAGGCAAAGCCGACGATAAAAAGGAAACGATCTACGAAATTGCCGACCTTGCCTACCACGTAATGGTCTTAATGGTGCAAATGGGTATTACCGTGGAAGAAATTCAAGATGAACTTGCTTCTCGTCACGTAATCGATCACAAAGTTAAGCAAGAGAAAATGACGAAATAATTGTTGTGAAAAAGAGAAAATACGAGCACCGTTGCGCGAGGGTGGGGCACGGGGGTTTTTT
>JAZTWL010000200.1:0-7994 GCA_045635845.1 Candidatus Scatosoma sp.
ATCTTCAAACGTAATGCTCGTCAAGCTACTGCAATATTGGAACGCATAGCGACCAATATATTCCACGTTCTTGGGGATTGCAATGCTCGTCAAACCGCTACAAGAATTAAACGCATTATTCCCAATCTTCGTCACGTTATCACCAAGCACCACGCTCGTCAAGCTACTGCATTGATAGAAGGCTTCATCCGCAATAACCCCGCCCGTCACCGTCACCTTCTTCAAAGACGTAGGTACATTCCCCCCGAAGATAACGGAAAACTTCGCATTGCCGCCCGTACTGCTTGACGTCTTGCCTACAAACGGCAAAGTAATTCCCTTCAAAACATCGCATCTATAGAACGCACTATTCCCAATGCTCGTCACGCCATCGCCAATTTCCACGCTCGTCAAGCTTCTGCAAGCAGCGAACGCATTATCCCCAATGCTCGTCACGCTATCGGGAATATCAATACTCGTCAAACTAAAGCACTCATAGAACGCATAATTACCAATGCTCGTCACGCTATCGGGAATATCAATACTCGTCAAGGCGCTGCAATTATAGAACGCATAATCGCTAATATTCGTCACTCTATCGGGAATCACCAACGCCGTCAAATGCTTACTATCTAAATACAAATTTTTCGCATAGCATAAAGGGTTTGCGGTGTCATTAAGAAACATAATATCGCACCAAGCCGCGACATCCGAAATATACACACCCTTTAAGCTAGTGCAATTATAGAACGCACGATACCCAATGCTCGTCACGCTATCGGGAATATCAATACTCGTCAAGCTATTGCAAGAACGGAACGCATAATCACCGATACTCGTCACGCCGTCGCCAATTACCACGCTCGTCAAGCTATCACACCAAGCGAATGCATTAACCCCAATGCTCGTCACGCCGTCGCCAATTTCCACACTCGTCAAACTACTGCACTCATAGAACGCATTATCACCAATCTCTTTTACGGGCTTGCCTTTATATTCACTCGGAATAATAATTTCCGTGCAATCCACGTCTTCCACGCCCGAAACGATATAGTAGCTCTTATCGTCGGATAATTCCATCTCGCAATAGCCACGCGCCTTCAAATCCGCCGCCTTTTTCTTTCTTGCCTCTGCTGCGCTTATCCCCACAATCACGGCAATAATCACCGCCAAAATCACTACGGCAACGCACACAATCAAATTGCGTTTTCTTCTTTTCGCGGCGGCAATCTTGCGTTGTCTTTCACTTTCTATAAGCTCACGCTTTAATTTTGCGCGACGGCGGGGGATTTCATTCAAAAGCTCCAAGCTATCCTTCCAATCCCCAAGCTTTTGCAATTTCTCTTCCGCCATTTTCAAATCGATTAAACGATTGCTTTTTAATAACGTTTGCGCGGAAGCATATTCCCTATTCTTCCGCTCTTCCTCCCTGCATCTCGCCCGCTCTTCAGCCTCCTTTTCTATACGCTCACTGATCGCGTTATTATACCCCGCCAACGTTTCCTTCAATTTCTCGTCCGCATAGCGGTAAGCTTTTTGATAATTCTTATCCCACGCAAACGGCGTTCTTTGCTCCGCAAGCTCGGCTTGACGGCGCACTTTGAGCGAACTCATCAATTTCCCTACGTACGGCAACGCCGCTTCAGGCTCTACGTCCAACGCCTTTTCCGCGTACTCGTCCGCGCTTTGCCATTCCTCGTCTTCCAAGAAAATGAACATCCGCTTAATCAAAGCCTGCGCATTCGCGCCCACCGTCGTAGCGTCCACGCTCTTCGCCGCCGCCCTTTCCGCGCCGACCGATTTCCGCGAAACGACCTTGCTCACCCCGCGCACCAAATCGTTAATAAACCCGATTTTACCCATGTCTTGCGCTTGCAAATGCGCAAATTCTTCGGGCAAATCATACGCATCCATATTCCGATAGCAAGGGATAAGCAGTTTGTTGCGATCGCCCTTCATAAGCTTCAAGAAGCGCGACCACTCGTTCTTCACCCAAACGGCATTGAAATATTCCGCCTTCGTACCGATCGCAAGCATCACCTTCGCCGAATGCAACGCTGCGAAAATAATCGGCTCGTATTCCTTCCCGAGCTTATCTTCTAGCGTAATCGCCGCGTAAAAGACCTTGTACCCCGCTTCCGTGAGTTGGTAGTAAATATCGTTCGCGATTACGCTGTCCTGCGTGCGCTTACCGTTCTCGTCCGTTTCCTTATAGCAAATAAAAACGTCGTACGGCTCTTCCTTTTGCGCTTGCGCCAAGATTCCTTTTTGAATCTCGTCAATCGCCGCCGCTTCCCGTTCGTAAACGGACTTTTGCGCCCCGTCCGCATAACGAAGCGCCATTTTGTAGTTCTCATCCGAGACTACGGCATCATACGACGCCCTATGACAAGTCGGCACACGGCGGTACGTTTTTGGATCTTCCACGTATTCAATGCCGTACTTGCAAAGGATAAGCCCCCAATAGGCTTCCGCTTGCGCGCCGTCCGCTTGAATAATTTTTTCGTAGGTTTTTTCCGCCTTATCAAATTCGCCCTTGATACGCATTGCATTCGCGCGGTTGAAAAGGTTTTGCAAGCCTTCGTCGCTCACCGACGGCACGGTTTGGCTCGTACCGCAAAAATCGCATTCCACAATCTTCATGCCTTCCACTACGGAAAGACTCCCACCGCACATTTTGCACTTAAAAACAGCCATAATCTTCTCTCATTCCTTTCGCAATTTATTGCCTTTTTATTGCCTTATTTTATCCCAACGCCCCATAGGGGCGTTCACTTACAATTTATACCAGTAGTAGTTATAATACGTAAAATACGTCACGTTTGCGGCGCTATCCGTCACGTCCGTTTCTGTACCGCCATCCATAAGTTCAGAATTAGACCAATGATTCGCTCTATACCACGTGCTTGTATCTTCAAACGTAATGCTCGTCAAGCTGTCGCAATCATAGAACGCACGCTCCCCAATGCGCGTCACGCTGTCGCCAATCACCACGCTCGTCAAGCTATAGCAATTATAGAACGCATAATCACCGATACCCGTCACGCCGTCGCCAATTACCACGCTCGTCAAACTACTGCAATAGTAGAACGCATAAGGACCGATCCACGTCACGCTGTCGGAAATAACGATGCTCGTCAAGCTATAGCAATTATAGAACGCATAGCGACCAATGCTCGTCACGCTGTCGGGAATATCAATACTCGTCAAGCGACTGCAATTATAGAACGCATAATCACCGATACTACCGCCCGTCACCGTCACCTTTTTCAAAGACGCAGGTACGTAATCATCGTTATAGGAAAAATCGCTTGCCCCAAAGATATATCCAAAATGCGTATTGCTCGTACTGTCTTTCGTTGCGCCCACAAACGGAATCGTAATTTCCGTCAAGCTATCGCAAAAATAGAACGCATATTGATCAATGCTCGTCACACTATCGGGAATATCAATACTCGTCAAGCTTCTGCATGCAGCGAACGCATTATCCCCAATGCTCGTCACGCCGTCGCCAATCTCCACACTCGTCAAACTAAAGCACTCATAGAACGCATAATTACCAATGCTCGTCACGCTATCGGGAATATCAATACTCGTCAAGCTTCTGCACCCATCGAACGCATGATCCCCAATGCTCGTCACACTATCGGGAATATCAATATTCGTCAAGCTACTGCACCCATCGAACGCATAATCGCTAATATTCGTCAAACACTCGGAAAGTTCAATGCTCGTTAAGTTCGTGCAACCGTAGAAGGCGTTAGCACCAATGCTCGTCACGCCTTCGCCCAGCACCACGCTCTTCACATTCCAACAATCCTTGAAAGCCCCGTCGGCAATCTCGCCGCCCGTGATTGTCACCTTTAAAGATCCCGACTCAATTATAATACTGCCAGCACTATCCCAAGACCTAAAAAGATGACCAAACGCTGTATCGGTGGCGTTTTCTTTCGCATTCCCTACAAACGGGAGTGTCAATTCTTCCAAGCTTCTGCAGCTATAAAGCACACCTTGCCCGATTTCCGTCACACTGTCGGGAATTTCAATACTCGTCAAGCTCTTGCAACTCTGAAACGCATAATCCCCAATGCTCACCAAAAACTGGGGCACGTTCACACTCGCCAAATTTTCGCAATATGCGAATGCATAATCCCCAATCACCATTACGCTATCGGGAATATAAACTCTCAGCAATTCATGGCACTGCTCAAAAGCACGATCCGCAATTTCTTGCACGGGCTTACCTTTGTACGATGCAGGGATAATAGACTCTTCACGCTTAGTATCCTCCACGTCCGTCACGATATAGTAGCTCTCGTCAGCGGATAATTCCATTACGCAGTAGCCGCGCACCTTCATATCTTCTCTTCTATCCTTCCTAGCCATGTTTACGCTCACAACGATAGCTGCAATAATAGCCGCCACCAAAACCACCATGGCAAGCAACGCAAACAAACCCCGTTTTTTCTTATTCGCGGCGGAAAATCTACGCGGCACGGCTTGGATTCTTCCACAAAAATCGCATTTAATCTCTTTTTGGTCTTCCGTTGCAGAAAGAATTTCCCCACATATTTTGCACTTAAAAACAGCCATAATCTTCTCTCATTCCTTTCGCAATTTATTACCTTTTTATTGCCTTATTTTATCCCAACGCCCCATAGGGGCGTTCACTTACAATTTATACCAGTAGTGGTAATAATAAGCATATTTGCCCCTAAAATTCGTTGCATTCGTGGAAGGATTCGTCACGTCCGTTTCCGTGCCTCCCGTCTTATTTTGCCAATCCGAACTACTTTCCGTCCTATACCAAGTGCTTGTATCTTCAAACGTAATGCTCGTCAAGCTACTGCAATCACCGAACGCAATTTTCCCAATGCTCGTCACGCCGTCGCCGATTACCACGCTCGTCAAGCTAGTGCAATTATAGAACGCAATTTTCCCAATGCTCGTCACGCCGTCGCCAATCACCACACTCGCCAAATTTTCGCAATATGCGAATGCATAATCCCCAATCACCATTACGCTATCGGGAATTTCAATACTCGTCAAGCCACCGCAATCAAAGAATGCATAATCACCAATGCTCGTCACACTGTCGGGAATATCAATATTCGTCAAGCTATAACATCGATAGAACGCATAACCCCCGATACTCGTCACACTATCGGGAATAGCAATACTCGTCAAGCTACTGCAATAATTGAACGCACGCTCCCCAATCTCTTTTACAGGCTTACCTTTATATTCGCTAGGGATAACAATTTCCGTGCAATCTTTATCCCTAGCGGCCGCCACGATATAGTAGCTCTCGTCGTCGGATAATTCCATTTTCAAAGGTCCTTTCTTTCCGCCGCAAGCCGAAACCCCTGCGCCGATAAAGCAAGCACACACGCCCACCAAAATCGAAATAGCAATATTTCTCTTCTTCATATCTTTTCCCCTTTCGTTTAGTTTATCCCAACGCCCCATAGGGGCGTTCACTTACTAAAAACCTTATTCCACAACGGCTACAACGCGGTGAATGGGCAAGCCCCTATCCACCCATTTTTGTTCGTACTCGGTGACGATATTCCATTCGGGATTGCCGTTTTCGTGCAAATTGTAGGTCACGTCTTGCAACGCAAAGCCGCACGCCGTATATTCTTCCATCGAGAACTCGAAGAAATCGCGATCGTCCGTTTTTTGGATAATCTTCCCGCCCTTTTTCAATAGCTTTTTATAAACGTTCAAGAAATTTCTATGCGTCAAACGTTGCGTCGCGTACCCAAGCTTGGGAAGGGGCGTGGAAAAGTTCAAGTAAATACAATCCAAGCTCCCTTCGGGGATATAGCACGGCAAACATTCCGCGCGGATATTCAAAAAGCGGATATTTTCCACCCCTTCTTTCTTGACGTCTTCCATGGGCGTCAAAATCACGTTGCTCATCTTTTCAAGCGCCAAATAATTCACGTTCGGCGTCGCCTTCGCAAGCGCGATCACGAACCCGCCCTTGCCGCAGCCGATTTCAAGCGCAACGGGATTACTATTCCCGTACGTTTTTTCAAAATCGATAAGCGCGCGGAAATTCTCTGCCGCTTCCTTCATATTCAAAATCCCGTTCGAGCCCTGCGCCAAAAGCAAGTCCCCGCACACTTCCATTCTCGCGTCAAAATTACGCTTTCTTCTCATTCGCATAGACATACTATTCTCTCTCCCTTCGCCTAAACTTTTTTCTTATTTTCTGCCCGTACTACCAAAGCCGCCTTCCCCGCGCACGGTATCGGAAAGGCTTTCACTTTCTTCAAATTCCGCTTTTAAGAAGGGGGCAACGACGAGCTGTGCAATTCGTTCCCCTGCGCTAATTCTTTGCACGGCGTCCGAGTGATTGTGAAGCGCCACCATCACTTCCCCGCGGTAATCGGCGTCCACCACGCCCACCTTGTTCGCAGGCGCAAGACCGCGCTTACAAGCAAGACCGCTTCTCGCATAAATCAATCCCGCATACCCTTCGGGAATTTCCATTGCCAAACCGGTATGCACGAATTTTGTTTCCCCGGGCAAAAACAAAATATCTTCGTCGCAAAGGGCGTATAAATCCGCCCCCGCGGAAAATTCCGAGCCGTACGTCGGCAAAATAGCGTTTTCGTTTAATTTTTTCACTGCAATTTTGGGCATAATTTCACTCCTAAACCTTTTATAGGTTTATTATAGCAAATCCCGCCCAAAAATGCAATAGCTTGACGAAAAATTCCCCCAAACTTTTTCGTTGTACGAAAAAAGGCGTTTTCGCCCAAACAGCGAAAACGCCCCCTTTCCCACCAAACCGCACGCTCAACCTTGTTCTTCTTGCGTCGCTTGCTTGGCGAAGTAATATAAATAATCATATAACGGCGCATACCGCTCGCCAAGATACTGCAGCGCCACTCTATCCGCCTTGTATGCTTCAAATCTCTCCACGGGATCGCTGTAGGTCGCAAAATAATATTCGCGCACCATGGCTTCACGCTCCACGTAGGAAAGCGAAAAATCGATCGGATAAATATTCGCGCTTTGCGTCGGTCGAGAACCGTATTGCAAGTAAAAAACCAACGCTTCGCGCAAATTTTCCACCGCCAATTCATGCTCCGCTTGCAAATTCTCCACTCGCTTTTGATAGACGGTGGAATGGTACGTGCCCCGCTCGATATGCTCCTTTTCCGCATCAAACAATGCTTGCACAAGCTGTTTTTCAAGCTTATTCTTCTTCTCTTGCGCTTCGCGCACTTCCATGATTTGCTCCGTCGTCATTTCGGCATACTGCGCCGGCGTATAGCTAATAATGTCAATAACCATTTTCTTCCCCCTTTATCCTTTCAAAAACGCCACGTCCGCTTCCATCTTCTCCACTTTCGCGCCCGAGTTTAAGGAAATCTTAAAGACAAATTCCTTCCCACGAACCATGGGTACGTAGCAATCATTTGTGTCAAGATTTAAGATTTTGCCATATTCCTTCCCATCTACCCAAATATTGAGAACAACGTAGCCGCGCCCCTTCAAGCGCACCGCCTTCAAGGTCTTCTTTTCCGTGCTGCCAAAATCCATTTCCTTCGATTGAAAGTAGTAGAGCGAGCCCGACGGATTTGCTCCGTGCTCATCCAAAATCATCACCGTCCGATTCGTCACGCAAAGAGTACGCCCGTTGCATTCCGTCAAGCTCTCCAACGGCGTGACGAAGTATCCCGTCTTACGCTCGGGATCGATTGCTACCGTCCGCAAAGCCCCGCCTTCATCGACGTACGAAATAAGCGCTTTGTCCATGTATTTCCCGCGCCCGATTTTCGTATTCTCCGTTGTAGGCTTCACGCCGAGATATTCGCAAATGCGCTCCGCTTTCGCCCCGTCGAAACGATAAATCCCGTCGTACGCAAGAAAGACAAACCACTTCCCAACGCGCACCACGCTGCCGCCGTAAATCTCGCCGCCCATATACCCGAGCGGACGCACAACGAACTCACGCGGATCGCCCGTCACCGCAATTTTCACGATATTGTGGCGGT
>JAZTWL010000201.1:0-2794 GCA_045635845.1 Candidatus Scatosoma sp.
CGACGGCTTACACCGTCGCGGCTTTTTTTTATTTTACCATTAAAGCACTTTTCCGCCTGCCGCTTTCAAGATTTCCACCGCCGTTTCGGGCGTAGCCGTCTTGAAGGCAATCTTGGCATGTCCGTCCGCTTCCGCGTAGGAATACATGTATTCCACGTTCACGCCGCCCTCACCGAGCGCGATCAAGAGATCGGAAAGCGCACCCGCTTGATCGGGTACTTCCACGCCCACAAGCTCCACTTCCGACGAAAGATAGCCCGCCGCGCGGAGCGCTTGCAACGCTTTTGCATTGTCTTCCGTTAAAATACGCAAAATGCCGAAGTCTTTGGTGTCTGCAATCGAAAGTGCGAGCAAGTTTACGTCTGCTTCTTTCAAAATTTTGCAGCAACCGCTTGCTTGGCCTTCTTTATTTTCCAAGAAAATTGCAATTTGTTTAATCATCTTCTTCACTCCTTATCAAAGCTTATAATTTACGGCGGTCCGTAATGCGTTTTGACTTGCCTTCGCTACGCGCAACCGTTCCGGGGGGCACGAGCGTGATCTTCGCGCTTACCGAAAGCGCCGACGTCATTTCCGCGGAAAGCTTCTTGCGGATTTCTTCTACGTGCGCCACTTCGTCGATGGAAATGGACGGGGAAAGTTCTACCACGATTTCCATAACGTCCAAATTGTTGATACGATCTACGTTGATATGGTAATGGGGCTCGATATCGGGATTCTTCAAAAGCACGCTTTCGATTTGCGAAGGGAATACGTTTACGCCGCGAATGATAAGCATATCGTCGCTTCTGCCCGTGATCTTATTGAGCTTCACACCCGTTCTGCCGCAAGGGCAGGGATCGTTATTCAAGCTCGCAATATCTCTCGTTCTATAACGGAGCAAGGGCATACCTTCCTTCGTGAGCGTCGTGATAACGAGTTCGCCCGATTCCCCGTAAGGCAACGGTTCAAGCGTATCTACGTCCACGATTTCGGGATAGAAATGGTCGTCTTGGAAGTGCATACCCGTCTTGAATTCGCAATCGCACGCAACGCCCGGACCGGCAATTTCACTCAAACCGTAAATATCACAAGCGCGAATGCCGAGACGCTTTTCAATATCCTCACGCATTCCTTCAGACCAAGCTTCCGCGCCGAATACACCGCCCTTGAGCTTGATATCCACGCCCGGCTTCAAGCCCATCTTTTCCATTTCTTCCGCAAGGTAGATGATATAGGAAGGCGTACAGCAAATAATATCCGCGCCGAAATCCACCAAAAGTTGGATTTGCTTTTGGGTGTTCCCTGCCGATGCGGGTACGACGCACGCGCCGAGCTTTTCGCCGCCGTAGTGCATACCCAAGCCGCCCGTGAATAAGCCGTAGCCGTATGATACGTGCACGACGCTATCGGGATCTGCGCCCGCCATCACAAGAGAGCGCGCCGCGCATTCCCCCCAAATATCGATATCGTGCGCCGTGTAGCCCGCAACGGTGAGTTTGCCCGTCGTTGCACTCGAAGCGTGCAAGCGCACGAGATCCCTTCTCGGACGAGCCATCATGCCAAACGGATACGCATCACGAAGATCTTGCTTCACCGTAAATGGAAGCTTATAAATATCGTCGATAGACTTAATGTCTTCGGGCTTCAACTTCATTGCATCCATCTTCGCGCGGTAAGGCTTTTGGTTTTCGTAAACGTACTTCACCATCTTTACCAAACGCTCGGATTGCAGAGCCTTTTTATCCGAAAGGCTCATCGTTTCAAGATCTTTTTGGAAATATTGCATATCGTATATCCTTTGTCGCAGTTTTGCTACGGCTGCCGTTTTCACGGCAAAAAAATGTTTATAATTTCAATTCAACGCGTACATGGCTATGCCATTTTGCTTATACGCGTTCAAAACCAAGCTCGAAAGCTTTGAGATTTAATTCGCGGAACTTCGCAGGAACGCAAGCGGAAACCGCTTCCGTCATCACTTCTTTATCAAAGCCGAAAAGCTTGCAAAGCGCGCCGAGCATCACGATATTCGTCGCCTTCGCACTACCCGCTTCCAACGCCCAATCTTGCGCGGGAACGAAGTAGGCGTTCTTATTGTCCGCTTGGATTTTTTCTTTCAAGCCCGCAGGATATTCCGCCACGCCCAAAATGCAGGGCATAGGCAAAATCTTTTCTTCGTTTACAAGCAAAATACCGCCGTCCTTCAAATAGTGCTTCACGCGCGCCGCTTCGAGCGTTTCAAACGCGATAATCATATCCGCGCTACCTTCCCACACCACGGGAGAATAGATCTTATCCCCGATACGCACGTGCGTGACAACGCTACCGCCGCGTTGGCTCATGCCGTGAATTTCGGAAAGCTTACAATCCTTACCAAGGAGCATCGCGTATTTACCAAGCACGCGGCTTGCAAGAAGCGTACCTTGACCGCCAACGCCCGCAATCAAAATGTTCATCATATCACACGCCCTCCTTTTTCAAGCAATGGAAGGGGCAAACGTTTGCACACACGCCGCAACCCGTGCATTGAATCGGATCGATCACGATCCCCTCTTCGCCCATGCTAATTGCGGGGCAGCCGAGTCTCATACAAATACCGCAAGCTTTGCAAGCGTTTACGTTCATTTTCGGTTTAGGGGATTTATCGAGCAAGGCGCAAGGTCTTTGCGCAATGATTACGCTCACTTCCTTGGACGCCGTAGCCGACTTCACAGCCGCTTCCACCGCTTTCACGTCGTACGCGTCCACAATTTGCAGATCCTTCACGCCGCACGCTTTTACGAGCTCGTCGAGCAAGACAACGGGCGCAGGCTCG
>JAZTWL010000202.1:0-10961 GCA_045635845.1 Candidatus Scatosoma sp.
GAAAACAGCGGTCTGCGCGCGAAATAATCGGCGTACGAAACCACTTTTGCCACTTCCCCCTTCAAAGAGAGAATTTCTTCCAACTTTTTCATTTTTTGAGCCATACTTCTCTTGCCCCCAAAAAAGAACTTTTTTTCTAACTTTTGTGTTTCTTATTTCCATTTTGGAAATAAGAATTTTTTATTTCCGCCTTTATTATACACCCATTTTCCTCAAAAATCAACCCCTAAACGGAAATTTTATCAAGGAATTATGCGCACTTTTTAGACAGATCTATGCCCGTCCCATCTTATATTGCATTAAAAATTTCTATAATGCGTTAATTTTGCTTGCAAATTATTAAAGCGGTGGACATCAGTCCACCGCTTTATCGATAATGCAATTACCTATATAAGAACGGTAATTCGTTCTTTTCATATTCCCAAATACGCGCACCATTATAATAATTCGGCACATCCGTTATGCCCAACTTTTCAAAATAGATAAAATATTCCAAATTCAAAGGCATATCCATATGCAAAATAAGTAGAGATATAAAAATAATTTTATTTTGTTTATCGCTAAATAGAATTTTTTGCACTTCTGATTTTGCAAGAGAATCCTTATCCTCTAAATATAAAATATCCGTCAAGACGTATTCTTGATATTCGTCGTTATAAAAAAACGTTTCCGTTTCTTTCCCTTCTAAAAGTCCTTGTACGTACGCCGTATACGTTTCTTCATCTTCTATCGTCACTTCCAAATATACTTCATGCATATATGGAGCATTGCAATAGCCAAAATAGTAAACGGGGTCTGCAAAGAAATCTTCTATTTTAGGGGGCATAATATTATCCGTGTAAGGTTTTATCTCGTAGCCATATTCTGTCGTAGGAAAATCGCCGTATTCCGCAATATCCGTCGTACTATGAATTTTATACATATCAGTAATCGACTCATAAATATCCTTTAGAAAACAGCTTGAAAAACAGAAAGCAACAAACGCCGCTAATAAGCTATATATTATCCGTTTTATCCGCATTTATTTTCAATCCTCCAAATACTGCCCAGCCACGTAGGAAAGTTTATCCAACGCTTCTTCAATCTCACCAAAGAGCATGCACCCCGCCGCGCGGATATGTCCGCCGCCGCCAAACGTGCCCGCAAGTTTGTTCACGTCCGCGTAGTTTTTGGAGCGTAAGGAAATTTTATATTGCCCTTTCCGCACTTCCAAAAGGGAAGCCGCGATCTCCACGCTTTCCACGTTCAACGGGAAATCGACGAAGCCTTCCGTCATGCCTTGATCCGCACCACACTCTTCCATTGCCTTTTGCGTGATCGTAATCACCGCAAAACGATCGTCGTGATAATAGCGCATGCCGCCCATGGTCTTCGCAAAAAGCTTGGCGCGCGCCTTCGGTTGCTTTTTGAAAAGCTCGTAGTTGTAGCGGGCAATATCCGCACCCGCTTGCAGGAGCTTCGCCGCCAAGAGCATACATTCTTCGTCCACGTCATCATGCGAGAAATTGCCCGAATCGGTCAATAAGCCAAGCAAGAGATATTCCGCAATCGGCTTGTCCATTTGCACGCCCAACGCTTCTATGAGTTTTGCAATATGCAAGCAATTCGCCGCGCCCTTTTGCACGTAGTTATATTGCGCGAATCTCGTATTCGAAACGTGGTGATCGATATTGATCGTATCGATTCTCGTCCGTTTCGCTTTGAAAAATTCCGTTTGCAAATCCCCCAAGCGTTCGGGATCGCTGCAATCCACCGTCACGAGCAAATCGTATTCTTCTTGCGGCTTTTTCGCGATGATTTCCACGCCCTTCACAAAGCGCAAATTCGACGGAATTTCCGTTTCAACGCATACCTGCCCCCGTATGTTTAAGTTTTTGAGTGCGTTATGGAGCGCAAGCGCGCTGCCGATCGCATCCCCGTCAGGGCGCATGTGCGTCATGATCAAAACGCTTTTTGCGCGCTTGATTCTATCCGCAATTTGTTGCATAGTGTAATCCATATTTCCTTTCCCATAAGGAAAAACGCGTATATACTACGCGTTTTTCTTCGTTTAGTCGTTATTCCCTTCCGATTCGTCCGCGGACGTCGTATAGGTGATTTTTTTGAAAAGCTCGTCCATTTTCGCGCCGTAAACCATGCTCCCGTCCGTACGGAAGGTGAGCGCGGGAACGGTGCGCATGCGCATCACTTGCGCAAGTTGATGACGAATAAAACCTGCGTTTTGTTGCAAAATTTCAAACGTGCGCTTGCTTTCCACGTCGTTCGCGCCGTAAATACTTACGTAGACGATTGCCGTTTTCAAATCGGGCGCGACGTCCACTTCCGTAACGGACACAAGCCCTTTAATGCCGGGCATTTTGTCCTTTTGGAGACGGATAATCTCGCTGATTTCCTTTTGATATTCGCCGTTAAGTCTTGACGTTCTCGGTGTTTTCATTACGCTTTAATCTCCTCGGTGATATAGCATTCGATAATATCGCCTACGCGGATTTCGTTGAAGCCGTCGATTGCACAACCGCATTCGTAGCCGTAGTTCACTTCCTTCACGTCGTCCTTGAATCTCTTAAGTTGCTTCACGCCGCCTTCGCAGATCATGATATCTTCACGGTAAATTCTAAGCTTACCGCCACGAACGATCTTGCCGTCGATAACGTAGCAACCTGCAATCGTACCAACGCCCGTGATATTGAACGTTTGACGCACTTCGCACTTACCCGTAAGGATTTCGCGAAGCTTCGGAGCGAGCATACCTTTAAGCGCTGCTTCCATATCGTCGAGAAGCTCGTAGATAATACGATAGCTTCTTACGTCCACCTTCGACGTTTCCGCAAGCTTCTTCGCCTTCGTATCAGGACGAACGTTGAAACCGATAATGATCGCGTTCGCGCTTTCCGCAAGCATAACGTCGCTTTCGTTGATAGCGCCCGCCGCCGAGTGGATAACCTTCACGCGCACCTCTTCGTTGGAAAGCTTTTCAAGGGAGTGCTTCACAGCTTCAACGCTACCCTGTACGTCGCCTTTTACGATCAAGTTCAAATTCTTGAGCTTGCCTTCTTCCACTTGCGCGAAGATATCGTCGAGCGAAACGCGGCTTTGTTCTTTGATCATGCTTTCGCGTTCGCGGTTCTTTCTTTCTTCTTGTACTTGCTTCATGAGCGCTTGGTCAACAACCATAATGCTATCGCCCGCGTTCGGTACTTCTTCAAAACCGAGTACGGAAACCGCCATGGACGGACCTGCTGATTTTACCGTTCTGCCCTTATCGTCGAACATTGCACGCACACGACCCATCGTCGTACCGGAAAGGATATTATCGCCCGTTTTGAGCGTACCCATTTGCACGATAATGCTTGCAACGGGGCCCTTACCCTTATCGAGCTTCGCTTCGATAATCGTACCCTTTGCTTGACGATCGGGATTCGCCTTCAATTCTTGCATTTCCGCAACAAGGTTTACCGATTCCAAGAGTTCGTCGATACCCATACCCGTCTTTGCGGAGATAGGAACGACCATCGTGTCCCCACCCCATTCTTCGGGCACGAGCTCGTATTGCATAAGCTCTTGCTTCACGCGGTCGGGATTTACTTCGTACTTATCCATCTTGTTCATTGCCACGATAATAGGCACGTTCGCCGATTTTGCGTGGTTGATAGCTTCCACCGTTTGGGGCATGATACCGTCATCCGCCGCAACGACGAGAATAACGATATCCGTCACTTGCGCACCGCGTGCACGCATTGCCGTGAATGCCGCGTGACCGGGCGTATCAATGAACGTAATTTGCTTGCCTTTCGCCGTAACCGTGTACGCACCGATGCTTTGCGTAATACCGCCCGCTTCGCCTGCCGTGACAGCCGTTGCACGAATCTTATCGAGCAAGGACGTCTTACCGTGGTCAACGTGACCCATAACGGTGACAACGGGTGCGCGGGAAACGAGTTTGCTTTCGTCTTCCGCAACCACCGTATCCATAAGCACTTCTTCCGCAGTCTTTTCGGGCTTATATTCAAGGTCGATACCCATATCCGCCGCCATAAGTGCTGCGTTATCATAATCGATCGAATCGTTGATCCCCTTCATGATGCCTTCCTTGAACAAGCGCTTGGTGATTTCCACCGCCGAAACGCCGAGCTTTTCGGAAAGGACTTTCAAAGGAATTTCTTGCGTCGTAACAACTGCGTGTTCGATCTTAATCGTAGGAATTTCCTTTTCCTTTTGCTTCTTCGGGGAGCGAACTTTTCTATAACCGCTCTTATCTTCGTCGAAATCTTCCACCGTTAAGCCTTGTTGACGGCTCAAGGAACGCTTCGACATAGGTTTCTTTTCCGTGTACGTCTTTTCAAACGTCTTTTTCTTCGCCGGTGCAGAGAAGGACTTCTGATCTCTTGCAGGTGCTACGGGCGCAGCCACGATGGGCGTGCTAGGCGCAGCAGGTCTTGCCGGTTTTTGGCCGTTGAAAGGTCTGTCGCCTTGAGGGCGAACAGGTCTATCCCCTTGGGGACGGGGACGGAAGGTCGTCGCGGGCGTTTCCGCACCGGGCTTCGCCACGTACACGCCTTGTTCTTGACCATTACGGAAATATCTCGGCGCACGGGGAGCAGCGGGCGTAGCGGGCTTGGGTACGAACGTACGCTTTTCGGGCGCTTTCGTTTCCGTAGGCTCTTCCGCTTTCACTTCTTCCTTTACTTCCACAACGGGAGTAGGAGCGGGCTCTTCCGTCTTGGATTCTTCCACAACGGGTGCCGCTTCTTCCTTTGCGGGTTCTTCTTTTATTTCTTCAATTTGTTTCTTCGTCGTTTTCTTTGCTTTTTCAGCCTTTTCAGCTTTTGCAGCTTCTTCTTGTGCTGCTTTTGCCGCAGCTTCCGCGGCAATACGAGCCTCTTCTTCGGCTTTTGCAACGGCTTCCGCCGCTTCGCGTTCCGCTTTTTCCGTTTCCATTGCGGAAAGCTTTCTTAAAATGTCCGAAAGGCTCTTTTCAGTGGAAAGAAGACGCTTTTGCAACCCACCGAGTTGCTTATCGTCAAGAAGTCCAAGTAATTTTTCCACGTTCTCGTATTTTTTTGCCATAAGTTCAGTTGTTTCCTCCCGAATATAATTTGAATTGAACGTCGCTCTCGGCAACGGAAAGTATTGCCGAGGCAAGATGATTGTCTGTGATTGCCACCGCTTTCACGGCGGGCTTATGGAGCATTTCGCCAAGCAAGCCCTCGCTCGTCATGAGCATAGGACAATGCAACCGCTCCATTGCGGCAACGGCGGGCTTCAAGGAATTTTTCCCGATTGCGCCGTCCACGATCAAGAGATGTACGCCACGCTTTTGCTTTTCTATGCTCTCCGCGCCAAATATAATTTTTCGCGCGCGAATACAAAAGCCTAAATAGTTTTCGACCTTACTCGACACCGTTTCCCTCCCCGATACCGCGATAAATCTCGTCGGCAACGCTAGAAGAAAAGGCTTTGTGGAGCAACTTCTTTCCGTCCACTTTTTTCAAGCAAGCGGGGTTGTTGCATACGTACGCGCCGCGACCGGGCGCTTTGCCCGTCGGATCGAGCTTGATCTCGCCGTCTGCGTTTCTCACCACGCGCGTCATTTCGCCCTTCGGCTTCATTTCACGGCAAGCTATGCAAGTACGTAAGGGAATTTTCTTCGTTTTGGGCATACTCAATCTCCCGATTTTTTACCTTCGCGCAAAAATTATTCCGCGCTTTCTTCTTCGAATTCTTCGTTTGCTTCGTTTTCAATCGCCGCAAGCACTTCCGCAGCTTCGGGGGAGGACGCGCTCTTCACGTCGATCTTCCAACCCGTCAAGCGAGCCGCAAGTCTTGCATTTTGACCGTCGCGACCGATTGCAAGCGAAAGCTTATCGTCGGGCACGATTGCCATTGCGCTGTGTTCGCCTCGAGCCGTTACGGAAAGCACCGTTGCGGGGGAAAGCGCTTTATAAATGAACGCCAAAGGATCTTCATTCCAAAGAATGATATCGATCTTTTCGCCGCCGAGTTCTTCTACTACGGCGTTTACTCTCGCACCGCGATTACCAACGCACGCACCAACCGCGTCCACTCTCGAATCGTTGGAAACGATTGCCATCTTCGTACGATGACCTGCTTCACGAGCGATTTCCTTGATTTCTACGATACCTTGTGCGATTTCAGGCACTTGTTCTTCAAAGAGCTTCTTTACCAAGCCTTGTGCACTACGGGAAACAACGATTTGCGAATTTTTGCCGTTGTTCTTTACGCGTTTTACGAACACCTTCAAACGATCGCCCACAGCATATCTTTCGGTAGGAACGCGATCTTGAGGGGGCATAACGCCTTCGATCTTCTTATCGCCAAGTTCTACGTAAATATTGCGTTCGTCCATCTTGCGGATAACGCCTTCCATGAGTTCGCCTTCCTTATCGGAGAATTCCGAGAAGGTGTTGTCGCGTTCTGCTTCGTGCAATTTTTGCAAGATTACTTGCTTTGCCGTTTGCGCCGCGATACGGCCGAAGTTCTTGGGAATGAAGTTGTTCACGATCACGTCGCCTACCTTGTGCGTAGGATCAAACTCTTGCGCTTCTTCCAAGGAAATTTCCTTATCCTTATCCAAAACTTCTTCTACCACGTAGCGCTTTGCGCTGAACGTGATACGACCCTTATCGGGATCGCAGATAACGCTGATTTCCGCGCCGCCGTCGTATTGTTTTTTGTACGCAGATGCAAGCGCGTTTTCAAGCGTTGCGATGAACGCTTCTTCGCTGATACCTTTTTCTCTTACGAGATCGCCAAGAGCCGCAAAAAACTCTTTGTTGTCAATCATAATGTTAATCTCCTATTTAATTTTCCGTAATTAATTTTTTTCTTTTTCGTTTTTGGGTGTTAGAACAAGCCGTCGAAATCAATCGCGCGGCAAATCTTCGCAAGCTTCGCCTTTTCGATCTTCATTTCTTCGCCCTTTTCTTCCAAGTACACGCACGTTTCGTCGTGGGCTTTCAAAATTGCTTCGAAGAACTTTTTACCTTTCATGGGAGCAAAAAGCTTCACTTCCACTTTTTCACCGATGCACTTATTGAAATCTCTATCCGTTTTAAGCGGGCGATCCAAGCCGGGGCTAGAAACGTTGAGCGTGTACGGCGCGCCGAGCGTGGGATCTACTTCGTCCAAAATCGGATCAATTGCGCGGTGGAACTTTTCGCAGGTATCCAAATCCACGCCCCCTTCCACGTCGATATAGACGGTGAGCGCAGGCTCTTTGCCTTGCTTGAATTCCACTTCCACGATTTCGATAGCCATTTCGTCCGCAGTCGGTTGAATTGCATTTTGAATTTCTTCAATCGTTTTGACTTTCATAAGACTCCTATTTCGTTTCTTTTTCCCTTCCGTTTAAGACGAAAAAGCCCTAAACATGAAGATTGAGAGTGGTCTTTCGCAACCACTCTCAATAACAAAAGCATTATTAAGTATCCTTATTATAACATTATAATAAGCAAATTGCAAGCGTTTTACGCAAATTTTGGGAATTTTGCATAATTTTTTCTTGCCCTTTCCCGAATTTTTTCGCGCGCAAATTCCATGTTTTGAGAAAAACACACCCGATTTTTACGCAAAAATACGTTTCAACGCGTACATGCCCCGTCCATTTTGCTTTTTCGGGACTTAATCGAGCCGTCCTTTTGCCTTCACAAGCTCGATAAACACTTTCGCCGTCACCGCCGCATCTTCAAACGCTCTGTGGTGATTGAACTCAAAGCCGTAATATTCCGCCACCGTATTAAGCTTGTAATTTGCAAGCTTGCCACGCAAAACTTCTTGCGCAAGCGCGAGCGTATCGTATTGTTTTTTATCGAACATATAGCCGCATTGTTCGCCGTAATATTGCACGAAACGATAGTCAAAGCCGACGTTATGGCCTACGAGCACCGCGCCGTCGGTGAACTTATAGAAATCGGCAAGCACCTTTTCCACGTCCGGTTTCCCCACCAAATCTTCGTCCTTAATCCCCGTCAACGCGACGATTTCCTTGGATAGACGATCGGGACAAGAAATCAAGGACGAGAATTTTTCCGTGATTTCGCCGTTTACGAGTTTCACCGCGCCAAGCTCGATAATCTTATCCATTTTGCCCATCGCGGGGTTATTATTCAAGCCCGTCGTTTCAATATCGAAGCAGACGATCACTTGTTTTTTCAAATCTTCGGGCTTGGACGTATCTTCAAAAAGTCCTGCCTGCGTATAATCTACGTACGGCTCGGGGAACACGACGTGATATGCCTTGGGCACGGGTTTACCCTTTCTTGCCACAGGTTCAAAGCCTGCGGGTGGATTGCCGTAATTGAGCTTCGCCGCCTTGAAGGACGTCGCGCCGCGGAATTCTTCGTTCGAGCCCGTGATAACGATTTTATCCCCCGCCTTGATTTCGCGCACCTTTTCCACCGTCGCTTTCTTGGGGAAATAGGTAGTGCGGAGAGAGCCCGTACCGTCCGAAAGAGTGATCGAGAAACGCGTCTTTTCCACTTCCGTATTCGTTTCGTCGTTGCGCTTGATATACTTGACTTCTTCGATAAAATTCACGTTCCCGCAAATGGAATACGGACCGTCCACGTTCATGCAGTCGGCAATATACACCGCCTTCTTCAAGGGAGCGTCCGCGCCGTCGATTTTCACGTAATCGCAAATGGCAAATTCACGAATTTCCGTGGGGATAACTTCTTCCGTATCGTCCACTTCTTCATCCAAAAGGGATCTATCAAAATCCGCCTTTTCCACGATGCGCACGTTGCCGAAAAACGCGCCGCAAAATACGCTCGATAAGTACCTGCTTACTTCATCCAAGATTTTTCCCGACGAGAACATGGTCTGCTCGCCTGCCGCAATATCCACGAAAAAGTTTGCGCCGCTCGAAAGCATTTCCACTTCCACGGCGTTATCTTCCAAGAACGCGCCCGCCGCAGGGAAGGACTTGCGGATATATTCCAAAATCCGCGCGCGAATCGTTTCCGCATCGGGCACGCGCTTGACAATTTTCGTCTTCGCGCTCATGCCTTGCGGCAAATATTTCTCGGAAATTTCCCGTACGCGTGCTTCGTCCATTGCCGAATACGTCTTATCCGTTACAAGGAAAAATTCCGCCGATTCTTCCCTTTTCGAAAGGGTGATTCCGCATAAAATTGCATTCTTAAATCCCGCTAATTCACGAATTTCCGCGAGATATTCTAACACTCTGTTCATTCCAACAACGCCCTAATTTCCTTAAAAAATTCTTCTTCCGCACAATCGGCGCTCACTTTTTTGAAGGGCTCGCCCTTCTTAAAAATCAAGCAACCGCCCTTGCCACCGGCAATCCCCAAATCGGCATCCTTCGCTTCCCCAGGCCCGTTGACAACGCAGCCCATCACGGCAATCTTCGCGCGTTTTTTGTACGAACGGACAAAGTCCGTTACCTTGTTTGCCAAATCCATACTTTCCCATTCACAGCGGCCGCAAGTGGGGCAAGCCACCACTTCCACGAATTCTTCTTCCAAGCCGCAAGAGCGCAAAATGTTTTGCGCGGCATACACTTCCTTCACGGGATCGTCCGTCAAGGAAACGCGAATGGTATCCCCGATCCCCTGCAATAATAAGCTGCCGATTCCCACGGCACTCTTTACGATGCCGGCTTCCGTCGTACCCGCTTCCGTGACGCCCAAATGCAAGGGATAATTCGTCTTTTGCGCAAGCAAACTATAGGCTTGCACGGTCAAAGGGACGTCCGACGCCTTCACGGAAATCACGATATCGTGCACGCCGAATTTTTCCAAAATCCCGACGTTATAGAGCGCGCTTTCCACGAGCGCTTCCGCACTTCTTCCGTACTTTTGCAAGAAATTCTTTTCAATACTGCCCGTATTCGCCCCAACGCGCACGGGAATGTTGTGCGCCTTAATACAATCCGCCACGTAGCGAATTTCTTCTTCGCCGCCGATATTACCGGGATTAATGCGCACCTTATCCGCCCCGCTTTCGATTGCCATAACGGCAAGCTTGGGCGAGAAATGAATATCCGCCACCAACGGGATCTTGATTTGCTCTTTTACCGCTTTGATCGCAAGCGCGTCTAATTCGTCCGCCACAGCCACGCGAATTATTTCGCAACCTGCCTTTTCAAGGGCGTGAATTTGCGCGACGGTCTTTTCCAAGTCCGCCGTTTTCGTTGTCGTCATCGATTGAATTCGAATGGGCGCGCCGCCGCCAAGCGTGACGCCGCCAACGTTTACGAGCTTTGTATGCTTTGCCATACCTTTCCCCTTTTACGAGTTCTTCTTTTCCGCTTTTTCCGCCTTCATCATTTGCTTCAATTCCGACATGAACGAAGACAAATCCTTAAACGAACGATATACGCTCGCGTAGCGAACGTACGCAACTTCGGCCACCTTCTTCAAACGCTCCATCACCATTTCGCCGATTTCCTTCGTCGTGATTTCGCTTTCCATACTATTATATACCTGCTTACTAATATCCGCCACCACGTCATCGATTACCGACATGGGCACAGGGCGTTTTTCGCAAGACTTGATAATCCCGTTACGGATTTTTTCCGCGTTAAAGGATTGACGCGTGCCGTTATTTTTCACCACGAGCACGGGCGTCACTTCAATCGTTTCATACGTAGTAAAGCGTCTGCCGCAGCTCACGCATTCGCGACGGCGGCGTATCGTTCTATCATCGTCTGCCGAACGGGAATCAATTACCTTGCTTTCCGTGCAGTCACAATATAAACATTTCATATTCTCTCTTCTCCATTATTCGCATTTCAACGCGTACACGGTGGGGTCGTTTACTTTTTTACGCCCTTTTTCGCTCGCGTTTCACGCACCGTTTTTTCGTAGCCGTTTTCGGTGGGCTTGTAGTAAATTGTATCCTTCAAGCTATCGGGCAAATACTGTTGCTCTACGTATCCGCCGTAATCGTGGGGATATTTATAAGCGCGGCTGTGCGCC
>JAZTWL010000203.1:0-3112 GCA_045635845.1 Candidatus Scatosoma sp.
CGAGTGAAGCGGAGCGCAAGAGCCGTCAAACGGTGGGCAAGGCGATTAAGTGCAATCCCGATGCGAAGATTATCATTTGCGGTTGCGCTTCGGAGAAAAGCCCGCAAGCCTTTATGGAAAAAGGGGCTACCGTGTACGCGGTGACGGGTGCGCAACGGAAAAATGCCGTTTTGGAAATCGTGAAGGAAGGCTTGGAAAAAGCACCGCGCGGGATTTGTATTGAACAGGAAAAATCCTACGAAGAAATGTGCTTGCCCGAGTGCTTAAAAACTCGCAATTTTGTGAAGATTCAAGACGGTTGCAATCGGTTTTGTTCCTATTGCGTGATTCCCTATTTGCGTGGTAGAAGTCGTTCTCGGCTTTTGGAAAGCGCGGCGGCGGAGATCTTGGCGAGTACAGCGCACGAAACGGTGCTTACGGGGATTGACATTTCCGATTATAAAGACGAGCAGGGCAGAGATTTGGCGGATTTGATTTTCGCTGTGAAGGATGCGGAAACGCGTATTCGCTTGGGTTCGTTGGAAGTGGGGGCTATCACGGAAAAGCTCGTGCAAAATTTGAAGCTTTTGAAAAATTTTGCGCCGCAATTCCACTTGTCTTTGCAAAGTGGTTCGAATAAAGTGCTTAAAAGTATGAACCGACATTATACGCGGGAAGAATACTTGGAAAAGTGCCGAATGCTCTACGAAAATTTCCCGAACGCCGCGATTACGACGGATATTATCGTCGGTTTCCCGACGGAAACGGAAGAAGATTTCCAAGATTCCTTACGGATTGTGCAGGAAGCGGGTTTCTCGCAAATTCACGCCTTTCCCTATTCCCCGCGCGAGGGCACGAACGCCTACAAGCGTTATAAGGAATTGCCCTTCGCCTTGAAGAAGGAACGGGTGGATTTGATTTTGGAAGAAGGGGAGCGCGCGCGGATTGCCTATCTTGAAAAGAACATGGGCAAGGAATTGATCGTGATTCCCGAAACGTATTATAACGGCAACACCGTCGGCTATTCACAAAACTATATTCGCGTGTATATCGAAGGGGAACACGAGAAAAAAGCCCCCATTCGAGTGCGGGTGAACGGGTTCTTCTTGGACGGCGTATCGGCAATAAAAATTGATTAAAAAAGGAGCGAAAGCGGTATGGAAAATTGTGTGTTTTGTAAAATTGTAGCGGGGGTAATTCCTTCCCCGAGATTGTATGAAGACGATAAAATGATCGTGATTCGGGATATTGAGCGGAAGGCGAAATTGCATTATTTGTGCATTCCCAAGACGCATTTTGCCTTGCTTTCGGAAATGGATAGCGAACGTGCGGAAATTGTGAAGCACGTATTCCAAACGATCCCCACGCTCGAAAAAGAGCTTGGCTTGGAAGGCGGCTACCGCGTGATTATCAATCAAGGCGAAGACGGCGGACAAACGGTGCACCACTTGCATATTCACTTGCTCGGCGGCGAAAAACTTGCCGATTTCTAAAAAAGACGGCGCTTGGCGTATAAAATTATATACTTGGGCAATAATCCTTCCGTGGACTTTTCACGGGGGGATTTTTTATGCGCCTTTTTCGAAAACTGCTTGCGGAGCTTTTTTCGCTTGCCCTAGTGGCGGGCGTACTCTTGATTGCGTGGAGTATGAAGGTGGTGAAGCTTTCTTCTATCGACGGCGAGCGGGTGTTCTATTTGGAATCGGCGTCGTCGCAAGGTCTTCGAAAGACGGAGCTTTCCGTGCAAGACTACGCCAAAGTGAAAGGGGAAAGCGTCACCTTTTCGCTCAACGGCAAGGACGGGGAAGAAACCGTGCGGGAAATTCTGTCGCTCTATAACGCTCGCGTTTTGTTTGTGGAAGAAGCGTCGAACGTCCGCTCGTATTATTGCTATACGTCAAGGTGGAATCATCAAATTGCGGTAGGGGGGTATGCGGTGAACTTGCATATTGCCCTTTCCTCCGAGCGTTGCGCCGTCGGTACGCCCATGATTTTCGACGGGTTTTAAGTTTTTCCTAGCGGTAGGTATAAAAAGCCGCGCGCGGGGGAAATATTTACATAGAAAAAGTAGTTCGGAGGACTAAATATGAAAGAACAAAACGAACACGAAACGAAGAAACCGCGTATGAACCGCGAGAGAAAATTTTACCTTTTTACGGCGCTTGCGTGTGCGGCGGTGTTGGTGGCGATTATCGTAGTGGCGGCGAATTTGACGGGTGGAAAGAAGGTGGACGACGAAGCGTTGCGCCCGCCCGTGACAAGTGAGAGCGTGGAAACGAGTGAGCCGGAAGAAGAAAAGCCGGTGGGCGGTTTGCCCGAAGGTATGGTGTTGCCCGTGGGCGGTAGCCTTTTGAATGATTTCGGCTTTTTCCATAACCAAACTTTGAATAGTTATTACGCACATACGGGTATGGACTTTGCGGCAAATGCGGGCGCAGACGTTTTCGCGGTGGAAGACGGCGTGGTGGAAAGCATTTATAAGGACGATTTACTTTTGGGCACGGAGATTACCGTAAACCACGGAAATGGTTTGAAATCCGTCTATCGATTCGTAACGGAAGCGGACGGCTTGCAGGTCGGCGCGGAAGTGAAGAAGGGGGACGTGATTGCGACGGTTGCGGAAGCGACGGGGAATGAATATAAGGACGGCGCACACTTGCATTTCGAAATTTTGGAAAACGGCAAGAGTGTAGATCCCGCTTTGCATTTAACCCTTGACGAAAAGTGAGAAAAAAGCCGACGGAAGTTTTCCGTCGGCTTTTTGTTTGCGCATATCCAAGCTTTTTTTGGCATAGAATACGGTGTGTTCTTTTGCGGGGTAAGGTATGAGAAAATTCATTGCGCGGCTTTGTTTGATATGTGTGTTGGCGGTGGGGATTTTGCCGAGCGTTGGCTGCCGAAAAATGCCGAAGGTGTATAGCAGGTACGAGATCACGGCGGAATATTCCCCGGAAAACCGCACGGTGGCGGGTACGGCGAAGGTGGTTTTTCAAAACGGAACGGAAAGCGCGCTTTCCGCGCTCAAATTTCAGCTTTACGGCAACGCCTATCGGGAAAACGCGCTCTATCCGCCGATCTCTATCGGTTATAGGGATAGTGCGTATTATGCGGGTGAGAGTTACGGCGAAACGTC
>JAZTWL010000204.1:0-1775 GCA_045635845.1 Candidatus Scatosoma sp.
ATAGTTATCTCTTCACCACCACCTTCAAGTGGGCAACGGGCAATTGGGAAGTTGGCGCAATCAAACTGGTTGTAGAAGAAGGCTCGTTTAGATTGGGCGTCAACGTAAACTCGATTGAAATTTTGAAGGACACCACTTCGGAAAACTACCATTTGTGGTATGAAGACAGCAAGGTGGCTGTGGAAAAAATCTATGAATTGACCGATGCGGTCGTAGGTGGTGTGCAAAACGATATTGCACAAGTGAGCTTGTCGCTTACCCTTCTCGAAGGCAATATGCCGAGAATTAAATTCTACTTAATCAATACGGCAGGTGCGCAAATCACCGATCCCGCGGAAAACGGTTGGATCAACGTTGCGGATTGCTACGACGAAGCAACGGATAGTTATCTCTTCACCACTACGTTTAAGTGGGCAACGGGGAATTGGGAAGTTGGCGCAATCAAAGTGGTTGTAGAAGAAGGCTCGTTTAGATTGGGCGTGAACGTAAACTCGATTGAAATCTTGAAGGTTGAAGAACCGGAAACCTACGATTTGTTGTACGTAGGCGGCAAGGAATCGATAGAGCAAACGTATGAATTGAGCGATGCGGCTGTAGGTGCTGTTCGTTACGATACGGCAAGAGTGAGCTTGTCGCTTACCCTTCTCGAAGGCACGATGCCAAGACTTAAATTTTACTTGCTCAATACGGCAGGTGCGCAAATCACCGACCCCGCGGAAAACGGTTGGATTAACGTTGCGGATTGCTATGACGAAGGGACGAATAGTTATCTCTTCACCACCACCTTCAAGTGGGCAACGGGGAATTGGGACGTTGGCGCGATCAAGGTGATCGCGGAAGATGGTTCGTATCGATTGGGCGTAAACGTAAACGCGATTACGATTGAGAAGGAAACGTATCAATTGACTTATGCATTGAAGAGCGGTTCGCAAACGCAAGTGCATACGTTTGATACGGTTGCAGGCGGCGTGCAAAACGGATACGTAAAAGTTACGTTTGACGTAGCGGTGATTGAAGGAACGTTGACGAATATTCAATTCAATCTTTGCACGGATGCGGCAGGTAAGGCGACGGTTGCAAACTCCAACAAGGCATGGAACGAAGACGGCACGAAGATTACGAGCTCGGGCGGCCAAATTTCTATGAAAAACTTACAAGGCAAGAAAACGGTGACGATTATCACGACGTTCCCTTGGGCAAACGGTAATTGGGATTTGCAGTCGATCGCATTGCAGTTGTACGGTACGAACTTACAGGCAGGGGTTTCTAATATCCAAGTGGAATTAGTTCCCGATTTTGCGCCCGTAGTTTAAGAAAAGCGCTTTGATGGGAGGTTTTGTCACAGTGAAAAATTATGAAACTCTTGAAATAACAATTATTACGATGCAGGACGATGCGATACGTACAAGCGACTTCGCAAATCCAGGAGCGCCCGACGTATACGAACCGGACCCGTTTATTAAAGGTTGATGGAGGAAAAAGATGAAAAAGATGAAAAATAAAAAGGTGTGGCTGACGGCTGCGTTTGCGGCTTCGCTTATGCTTTGCGGCGCGGGCGTAGCGACTATTGACAACGTAAACGCTTCCGCAACGGAAAGTGTAACGGCGGAAACGGTTGATTTGTCGATGGATAAAGGCGCAGCGGTGCGTCTTGGCGCGGTAGACGGCAACAACGGTATTCGTTTTGCGCTTATGATGGACAAGACGGAATACGGCTTATTGATGGATAAAGTCGGTACGGACGAGGGAGATTTATATTCGGAAATTTCTTTCGG
>JAZTWL010000205.1:0-13723 GCA_045635845.1 Candidatus Scatosoma sp.
GAATGCGGGGGAAGAAGGAGTGAGTGGACTCACGCTTACCGTTAGCGGTACGGGGGATATGCTCCTGCCGTGCGAAAAATCGCTTGGGGAAATTCCCTACGAAAGCGTGGTGGAAATCGAGCTGGAAAACTTGCTTTCCCCCCTTTATTTTTCAAGCGCGGACGAAGTCCGTCAAGAGAAAATCACCGTGGCGTTGCAAAAGGACAAGAAGCAAATTTCCGCGTTGGAATTTTCGCTTTCCACGTTGCCCTTCGATTTTTGGGAAGGCACGGACGGGGATTTGGAATTGCTTGCTTCCTTCGTGCGTCCAAAGCTTGCCGATTGTGCTCGCGTTGCAACGGAAATTGCGGCACAGCTCAAAAAATGGAACGCTTCGACGGAGCTTGGCGGCTACGTTGGGAATGATAAAAACGCCGTCCGCAATATCATTGCGGCGCTTTTCGCCGTTCTTCGTCGGTACTCGATTGAAAGAAAGTCTTGCGATATTTCCAAGCCCGTGGAAGCGGGCGCGGGTGTGAAGATTTTATCCGAGCGCAAGGCAAGCCCGATCGAGCTTGCACTCTTTGCAAGTGCGTGCTTGGAACACGTCGGCTTGCACCCCATTCTCGTTTTCGGGGAAAGGGAAATCACTTGCGGCGTATGGCTTTATGAAAGCTGTTTCTTGGATACGACGTCCGACGATATGGGCAAATTAGACGCGTATAGCTCGGACGGTATTAACAATATTAGCTGCTTTGACGTGGAAGATTTGTACTCGGATAAGAACGCCGCGTACTCCACGTCGGAAAGCCGTTTCAAGCAAAAGCTTGCCTTGGGGAATTACGAACAATGCGTGGACGTGCGCCGTTGTAGAATGTCGCAAATTCAGCCGTTGCCTTTGCGTGCGCGTGGCTTGAAAGGCTATGAAGTGCTCTCGGAAGAAGATACGGCGTTCGATGCCGCGCCGAAAGAACTTCGCGAAGCGGGGAGCTTTTCGCTCGAAGAAGAACAAACCAAAGATAAACAATGGGAACGCAGACTCTTGGATTTGTCCATGAAGAACGCGCTCTTGAATTTCCAACCGACCAAGACGGTGCTCCACGTGACGGCGATCTCGGCGGACGGGGCGTTGGACGCGTTGACGGCGCAAGGGGAAATGAATCTCGCGCCTTTGGCGGACGCGGCGAAGTCGGTGGCGAAGAAGCGGATTCATTACGGCGCAAGTGCGGAAATCAAGCGCATGAAAGAGCTTATCCGCATGGAAAATCAATCGGGGATTTTGCGTACCTATTCGGACGAAACGAGTCTTTCCGAAACGGTGGCGAGCTTGATTCGTAAGAATAAGGAAGCAGACGAAGAATCGGGGACGAAGATTCTCTATCTTGCGCTCGGCTTCTTGAAATGGACGTCGCGCGAGGACGGTGCGGAGCATTACGCACCCCTTGTGTTGCAACCCGTACAGCTCAAAAAGAGTAAGGGCGGGGTGGGCTATTCGATTGCGTTGACGGATGACGAGCCGTCGGTGAATACCACCTTGCTTGAATTTTTGAAGCAGGAATTTAATATCGATATGCGCGGTATGGTGGGCGTGATTCAAGGCTTGAAGCTTTCGGAAATTTTCGCCATGATCCGTCGCGAAACGGTGAATATGCGCGGTTGGGAAATCTACGACGATGCGTATATTGCCGCATTCTCGTTTGCCCGCTATCAAATGTGGAACGATTTGCGCCAAAATATCGACGAATTTGCTAAAAATCCGATTATTTCCGCGCTGCTCAATAACACTATGCTCATAAGCGGCGGGGTGGACGTGCCTGTCAAGGAAGACGGCGTTTCTCCCGAAGCTACGCTCACGCCCTTGATGGCGGATGCATCGCAATGGGAAGCAATAGCCCTTTCTCAAACGGGGAAGAGTTTCGTTTTGCACGGCCCCCCGGGTACGGGGAAATCCCAAACGATTACGAATATGATTGCCAACGCGCTCAATGAAGGCAAGCGAGTGCTTTTCGTTGCGGAAAAGCAAGCAGCGCTCTCCGTTGTAAAGAAGCGTTTGGACGGACTCGGACTTGGCGATTTTTGTTTGGAATTGCACGCGAACAAGACGAGTAAAGCGGACGTTTTGCATAAGTTGACGTCCACGCTTGCCTTGCGCGCGGAAATGGAAAACGTGGGGCTTTCCGAAAAGGCAAGCGGGATTATGAAGCTCAAGAAAGACATTTCCGAGTGTACCGTTGCCTTGCATAAGAAGCGTAGACTCGGCGTGTCCGTTTACGACGCGTTATTGACGTGTTTGCGTAATAAAAACGCGCCCGAGATTATGAATATCGAGAGCAGTTTTTACGACGGTTTGACGAGAGAGAAGATTCTTTCCTACGAGCAAATGATGCTTCAAGCGGCGGCGGCTGCGAAGGAATGCGGCGGCGTGCATAATTCCCCGTTTGCGAACGTGAATTTGGGGGAATACGATAAGCAAACCCGCGATTCGGTCTATTGCTCGGCGGAAGTTATGATTGCCGAAATCAAGCATTTGAAGAATTATATTGCCCTTTTCTTGGAGCTTTATAAGCAGAACGTGAGCGTGCTCACCCGCCGTAAGCTAGAAGCGCTCGGGCAGATTGCAAAAACGCTTGAAAGTGGTAGCTTGAATCGCTATTTCAAGAGTGATGAAGAAGAATTTTTCGTATTCTATAACGCCAACCGCCGTTTGGACGCGTGTATGGAAAAATACGACCAACGTTTCAAAAAGCTCGTGGATATTTCCAAGGAATATACCGCGCTTGGGAAGTGGTTGGAAGCGGGGCATACGCAGTATGCGACGAATAAAGACGTAAGCGGCGTAGTGAAGAAATTGAATAAGCTTGCGCTTGCGCCGTTAGAACACGACGAGCTTTTATCCCAGCTTCAAACGGTGTACGAAATCTACGAAGCGAGAGAGCGCATTCGTTCGAATACGAAGCTTGCGGAAAACTTCACCTTTGCGTTCGGTCGTATTGATTACGGTGAGCCGCGCGCGAATTTCATGAAAGATTTGTACGCGTTGCACGATTTGTGCGCGTCCGTCTTTATGGACTACAATCCCGATAGCTTCAATAGCACGTGCATAAATGCGTCGAACGGTTTTGCCGCTCCCGTATTGAACGGGCTTGTGCGTTCGCTCGAAAGTTATCAAGCGGCGGAAAGCAGTTTCTTGGATATTACGCGGGCGGATAAGAATTATATGCCCGAAGAAGAAGTGCTCGATGCGTATGCGGCAAGAGCTGGCGCGTTGATTGAGAATATCGATATGCTCGCAAGCTGGTGCATGTACAAAAAGACGGCGCAAGCCCTTGACGATGCCGGCTTGACCTTTATCACCGACGCCCTTGAAAACGGCTCGGTGACGAGTGAAAATATCATTGATAGTTTCGAGAAAAACGTTTATAAGAACTTCTTGCAAACGAACATTCCGCTCGATCCCGTTTTGGCGCGCTTCTCGGCGGCAGTCTTTGAAGAAAAGACGGAAAGCCTGCGCCTTTTGAGCGAAGAATTTGCGCAGTTGACAAAAGAAAGCATTAAGAATAAGCTCATTTCTCGCTTGCCGACGGAATTCACCGAAGGGGCGTTGAGCTTGGAAACGGCACTCTTCGGCCGTTACGCAAAATCGAACTTGCGGGGCATGGGGATAAGAAAGCTTTTCGAAGAATGTCCGTCCTTGATCGGCGTGCTCGCGCCTTGTATGCTTATGAGTCCGATCACCGTTTCGCAGTATTTGAAAGCGGATGCGGGCTTGTTCGATTTGGTTATCTTCGACGAAGCGTCGCAAATCCCGACGGCAGAAGCCATTTGCTCGATTGCAAGGGGTAAGGCGGCGGTAATCGTAGGCGACCCGAAGCAGCTCCCGCCCACGTCCTTCTTCAACGCGCAATACGTGGACGAAGAGAATTTGGAAAACGAAGACATGGAAAGCGTTTTGGACGATTGCTTGGCGATCAATATGCCACAACGGCATTTGACCTGGCATTATCGCAGTAAGCACGAAAGCTTGATTGCTTTCTCGAACGCGACCTATTATGATAACCGTCTTTGCACCTTCCCCTCGCCCGACGGTTTGGCGAGCAAAGTGCATTTGCGGCTCGTGGACGGTACGTACGATCGCGGTATGTCCAAGCGCAATAAGGTGGAAGGGGACGCTGTGGTGGAAGAAGTTTTGCGCCGTTTGAGCGATCCGGCGTTGCGCAAATCGAGTCTTGGCGTTGTCACCTTCTCGAACGTGCAAAAAGAATATATCGAAAGAAAACTCTCGGCGGAAATTATCCGTCGCAAGCTCGACGACGTGGCGTATGAACGGGAAGAGCCGTTGTTCGTCAAGAACTTGGAAAACGTGCAAGGCGACGAACGCGACGTGATTTTGTTCTCGGTGTGCTACGGCCCTGATTCTACGGGCAAGATTTCACTCAATTTCGGACCTTTGAATCAAGCGGGCGGTTGGAGACGGTTGAACGTTGCGGTGTCGCGTGCGAGAGAAGAAATGGTGGTGTTCTCGTCCATGACGGGGGCGATGATCGATCTTTCCAAGACGAAGTCGAAAGGGGTTGCCGGCTTGAAGGCGTTCCTCGATTTCGCGGAAAAGGGTCGTACCAACTTGGCGATTTCGTCGGGCAGTATTGTCACGAAAAAGGCGGGGCTTGGCAAGTATATTGCGGAAGAGCTTTCGTCTTATGGCTACGAATGTCGCTACGACGTCGGCGTTTCGGGCTTCAAGATCGACGTTGCCGTCGTGGACCCGAAGGATAGAAAACGCTTTATTTTGGCGATTATGTGCGATACGCCCACGCCCTTCTCGATTAAGGATAAGAACGTATTGCAAATTCAAACGCTCAAGCGGAACAATTGGAACGTCACGCGCGTCTTTGCGGTGAACTATTATCACAACCCCAAGCGCGAAATCAAGCGCATTAAAGACTTGCTTGATAAGCTCACGGGCGCGGATAAGAAGGGCGGCGCGGAATTAAATCGTGCGAAAAAGACGTACAAAAAGGCTGTATTGACGGAAAGAGTGGAAAATGCCACCTACGTTACGTCGGGCGAAAACGATAAGGAATTGACGGCGAGATTGAAAGCCATCGTGGCGGCGGAAGAGCCGATTTCCTATCCCTTCTTGATCAAACGTTGTTTGACGAGCTTGGGTATTACGAAATACGGCGCGAAGGTGGAAGGGCGCATGCAAGCGCTTATCGGGCTTTGCGCGTTCAAGTACGAACGTATCATGGGCGTGGAATATTATCGTAAGTCGGATAAAAACGTCGGCTTTGATAAGTACCGCGTCGAGCTTAACGAGCCCATTCGTAAGAGCGAAACGGACTTCACGCCCTACGAAGTGATTGCGGCGGTGAAGGCGGCGCTTGAAGATAAAGTGGCGCTCTATATGGAAGAAGTGCAAGCGCTTGTGGCGGCGCTCTTCAAGGTGGCGCGGCCGAGTGATAAATTCTTGGCGTTTATCAACGATTGTGTGGCGCTCGGGGAAGAAAAGGGACTTTTCATTCGCTCGGTTTCCGATCGTATCTCGTTGGCATAAAAAGGTGTTTGGCGTACCCGTGTACGCGTTGAAATAAAGAAAGGCGGTAAAAAACATGGCACAAAAGCAGGAACGGAAAACGGAAGATCGGCTCTTTAATTTCCGTCCTGCATGCTTTGCCGCCCTTTTTCTTTGCTTGGGGATTCTTTTATCCTATCACGTAAAATTGAACGGCGTTTCTGCATGGTGGTCGCTTTTGCTGCTGCCCTGTTTGGGAACGCCCTTTTTCTTTCATCGCAAAGCGGGGACGATAAAGCGCTTGCTTCTTGGTTGCGTGCTTTTAATCTTCTCGTTTGCAATCGGGTTCTTTTCCTTTGCGAAAGCGTTGGACGATTTTGCCGATTGCACCGTTTACGACGGGGAATATACCGTTGTGGGGAAGGTGGTGGAAATGCAAGAGTATGAGCAAAGCACGGCGGTCGTTTTGGATAAGCTTTATATCGATGGCGAGAAGGAAGATGGAAAACTCAAAGTTTATCTTTCCTTGCACGATTGCGAAAATATGGAGCTTGCGGACGAAGTGCTCTTGCAAGGCTACGTGCGCACGGACGTCGCATATAAAAACGAATACGGCTTCCGCGCCAACGATATAGGCGAAAAGCTTCTATTCCATATGTCGAGTGTGAAATTATGCGAGATTACGGGCGAATACAACGATTTATTCTTGAAAGTGCGGCAACGGATTACGGACGTCACGTATAGGGGCATGGCCGACGAGCCCGCCGCGGTGACCCTTGCGGTGCTTACGGGGAATACTTCGGGGATAGAAGAAGGTATGCTCGAGAATATGCGCGCGGGCGGTATCGCGCATATCTTCGCCGTTTCGGGTTTGCACGTGGGCGCGCTTTACGCCTTTTGTTTGTTGCTCTATAAGAAAACGCCGCTAGAAAAGCTTTCGAACGTTGTGCGGTTTATTCTTCTTGCGGCAATCTTGCTATTCTATGGCGGGATATGCGGTTTTTCGCCGTCGATTATCCGCGCGACGGTCTTGTGTTTGGTGGCGTACTTTGCAAAAATGGCGGGGATCAAAACCGACCTTTTGGATACTCTTGGCGTGGGTGCGTTTTTGGTGCTTTGTATTACGCCGACTGCGTTATTCGAAGTGGGTTTCCAACTCTCGTTTGCCGCATGCTTTGGAATCGCGTTATTAGCAAAACGGATAGGGCATGTATGCGATGAAATATGCAAAGGGACGGGGAAGATCTTCAAAAAGGAATGGGCACAGCTTCACGTTTTGCCGAACGGAGAAGCGCTCCCGCCGAGTATTGCAGAGCTCATTCGTCGGAAGGTGGTTTCCTTGATTGCGGCAAGCTTGTCCGCGCAGATTGCCACCGCACCGATCTTACTTTCCACGTATGGTTATTTGTCCGGTTGGGCACTTGTTTTGAATTTCTTTTTCGTGCCGTTCATCAGCGTGATTTTTGCTGGGCTACTGGCGGGCGTCTTTTTGGTGGCAATCTTGCCGATTTCGCTATCGGCGGGCGTGCTTTATCCCTTCAACGCCGTGTGGTCGCTCGTGCTTTTGCTCTTTGAAATGGCAGACTTTTCCACGTTTGCGATTACGGGAATCAAACTGCTCGGTTTTACGAAGGCGCTATATTACGGCGGCTTGCTTGTCGGCTCGGATAAGTTCAATATTCGTTTGCGGTGGCGGAGAACCGCTTCCGTGGCGTTTTTTATCGCCTTTTTCCTTTGCGTTGGGGTGCTAAATGGCTAAAATTGGGGCTGAAAGAAGAAACTTCTTTCAACCCCTTGATTTTTTTTGGAAAAGGTGGTATAATGTTGCTACGAAAAAAGAAAAGGAGTGGGCGGTAAATGAAATACGTCGATTTCAAAAAATTTACAGACGAAAACGGCGCGCAGCCTATCTATCTTTTCGAAGGGGAAGAGAACTATTTCCGCGATAAAGCGGAAGCCCTTTTGAAATCCCGTTTCTTGCAAGAAGCCACGCTCGATTATTCGGCGCTTGACGGCGGTAGCTTGAAGGGGGATAAAATGCGGGATTTGATTTCTTCCGTAAATAGTTTCCCTTTTATTAGCGAAAAACGCGTGGTGAAGGTGAGCGAATTTTATCCTTCAGAGAAGGACTACGAAGCCTACTTGAAGGACTATTTCGAGCAACCTTCTGCGGATAGCATTTTGATGATTTTCAATACGCAAAAGTCCAAGACGGGGAGTGCGGCGCTTTCGAAAAAGCCCAACGTTACCCACGTCGATTGTTCCCGCTCGGACGAAGAAACGATCAAGCGTTGGATTTATTTGACGTGTAAGAAATCGGGCGTTTATGCGGACGGGATCACTTGCGGCAAGATTGCGAATTATTGTTTGCTCGATATGTCGAGAATTGCGACGGAAGTGGAAAAGTTGCTCGGCTATTGCGTGGCGGCAGAAAAGGAGCGAATCACCGACGAGATGGTGGAAGCACTCGTTTACGCCGATTCCGAATATAAGATTTACGAGCTTGCCAACGCACTTTCTAGAAAGAATTATTCCGAGTACATGAAAATCGTGAAGGAACTTTCGGTGCGCGGTTTTAACGAGACGTCCTTGCTCTCGGCACTTTCGGCCTATTTCAAGGGACTTTACGAATCGGCTACTTGTCGGGGTAGCGAAAGGGAGATTGCGGCGGCGCTCGGTTTGAAGGAATATGCGGTGAAAAAGAACCGCGAACAAGCGTCGAAATTTAGCAAAGAAGACTTGCTTCGTTTCTATGAAACGACTTACGGCGCGATTAGCGGTGTCAAATGTGGGGAATTAACCCCCGCTTCGGCATTAAAAGCGGTGACGGCAAGACTCTTTTTTGAGAAAAAGTGAAAAAGATAGTGAAAAACACTTTATTTTTCAAAGTTTATTTTATATAATAAAATAGAACGATATCTTTTCCCGTGAAAAGGCGGGGAAGGAACGGAGGCTAGTATGGAAAAACTTAAAGTGCTTAAAGATAATGCAATTAAGTTCTTTGAGAATTTTGAAGGAATTTTCGCGGTTGAAATTTTCTTATTCTTCTTAATGATCTTTTTCGTATCGAAAGTGCTTCGCGATAACGATGCGACGAAGCTCATGCTTTTGTACTGGGTGTTCATTTTGGTTGGCGGTGCAATGCATGCCTTCGATGGTGCACTCATGCAGACGAATATTTTGCTGATTTATCTCGTCTTGCTTTCGGGTATAATGCTGATTTTGTTCAACGTCGAAGTGAAGAAATATTTTTGGGATATTCAGCCGACTGCGAAGGGCGCGACGTCCGATAAAGTTTCGGGCGCAATGGAAACTCGTTCGCAAGCGGATACGGAACGCAGCATTGAACAAATCGTGAAGGCTGTGCAAAATATGTCGAAGAACAACGTCGGCGCATTGATCGTCCTTTCCAAGGGCGGTTTGCCCAAGCAAGTGCTTCAAAGCGGTACGAAGATCGATGCGGAAATTTCGTCGTCGCTCATTGAAGGGATCTTTTTCCCGAAAGCGCCTTTGCACGACGGGGCAATGGTCATTCTCGGGCACAAGATTCAAGCGGCGGGCTGTTTCTTGCCCTTGACGCAAAAGACGAGTTATCCCAAGGAATACGGCACTCGTCACCGCGCGGCAATCGGCGTTACGGAAGTGGCGAACGTAATCTCGCTCGTCGTTTCTGAAGAAACGGGTATTATCTCGATCGTGAATAAGGGCAGCGTAACGCGCTACGCCGATTACGATGCGTTGGTGCGCGCTTTGAAGGATTACTATTGGCAAGAAATGCCTTTGACGGATAGCAGAAAACGTAGCGGGGGTATCAGATGAAGTTCGGTAGATTTTTGAAAAACGTATTCATTTCCAAGTTTTGGATTAAAGCAATTTCACTCGTGCTCGCGACGTTTGTCGTATTGCTTATGCACGTTTAATTTGGTTGAAAGGGAAAAAGAGAGAATATACGATTAAGAGAAAATTTCTCGGGAGATATTATGGGTATTAAGGTATGTAAATTCGGCGGTACGTCGATGGCAAGCGCACAAACGATTACGGCGGTTGCGAATATAGTCAACGCGGACGAAGAAAGACGCTACGTCGTTGTTTCCGCGCCGGGCAAGAGATTTAGCGGGGATATTAAAGTCACCGATTTGCTCTATCAATGCTCGGATGAATTTGAAGCGGGGGACATTGCGGCGTTCAAAGAAACGTTTGAAAAGATCCGCGCACGCTTCATGAGTATTGAAACGGAAATCGGCAAAGCTTTGAATATCAAAGCGGGGCTTGACGAAGCGGAAAACGCGATTTTGAACGGCGCGGGCAGAGATTATTGCGCTTCCCGCGGCGAATTCTTGGCGGCAAAGATCATGGCGGCGGTTTTGGACGTTCCCTTCGTGGACGCGACGGAATTCGTGCGCTTCGCGCCCGACGGTTCGTTGGACGAAAAGACGTTCGAGATTGCGGCGGAAGTTTTGAAAGAATATCCGCGCGCAGTCATTCCCGGCTTCTACGGCTTGGGCGTGGACGGTAAGGTAAAGACCTTCTCGCGTGGCGGCGGCGACATTTCCGGCTCGATCGTAGCGCGCGCAATGATGGCTTCTCTCTACGAAAACTGGACGGACGTTAGCGGCTTCTACGCTTGCGATCCCCGTATCGTGAACTCCCCGAAGTGGATTCCCGAGCTTACCTATCAAGAACTTCGCGAACTTTCCTATATGGGCGCAAACGTTTTACATAGCGAATCGATTTTCCCCGTGCGCAGCGCAGGGATTCCCATTCGCATCTGCAATACGTTTAGCCCGAAGGATAAGGGCACGTACATTGTAAAAACGTCCAAGCGCGACATACGCGATTACGTTGTCACGGGCGTTGCAGGTAAAAAGGGTTTCACGTCTATCACGCTTGAAAAATCCCTTATGAACTCGGAAGTCGGCTTCGTAGAAAAGGTGCTTTCCGTAATCGGGAAAAGAAAGATTTCTTTCGAACATTTGCCTTCGGGGATTGATACCATGTCCTTGGTTATCGACAATGAATATTTGAAAGACGGCATTTTGGAAATCTTGATATCGGAAATGAAAGAAGCGGTGCAACCCGATAAAATCTATGCGCACGAAAATATTGCGCTTGTCGCAACGGTAGGGCACGGTATGGCGAAAAACGTCGGTACGTCGGCAAGACTTTTCAAGGCGCTTTCGCAAGCGGGCATCAACGTGAATATGATTGACCAAGGCTCGAGCGAGCTCAATATTATCGTTGGCGTTGAAAATGAAGACTGCGCGGATTGTATTCGTGCAATTTACGAAGAATTCTTGGGAAAAGACGAAGATGAAACATTTTAACGTTGCTTTACAAACGGAATATCCCTTTTTGAAAGATGGTCACTTGGAATGTCTTTTGATGGACTATCCTTGGGATGGTGAAAATACGATTGGTTGGAAGCGTCCCGCGCTTATCGTTTGTCCCGGCGGCGGTTATGGTATGTGTAGCGAAAGAGAAGCAGCACCGATTGCAAGTGAATTTTTTGCTCGCGGTTTCCAAACCTTCATTTTGAGATATATCACGCAAGGGGATGATGCGCGTTATCCCGAGCAACTTATCGAGCTTGGGGCGGCGGTAGATTACGTGAGAAAGCACGCGAAGGAATTTAACGTAAACGAAAAGGAAATTTTCGTTGTTGGCTTCTCGGCGGGCGGTCACTTGACGGGCAACTTGGCGGTGGAATACGCAAACGTTTCCGCGTACGCAGGCGTAGAGCTTGATTGTAAACCCACGGCGGTAGGGCTTGCCTATCCCGTTATTTCCAAAATCAACGGTCACCAAGGCTCGTATGAAAACCTTTTGAAAGGGTATTCGGAAGAAGAAAAAGAGAAGCTTTTGCAGAAATTAAATCTTGATCAAGCGGTGACGAAGGATACTGCGCCTTCCTTCATTTGGGCAACGGCTACGGACGAGCTTGTGCCTGCAAGCAATGCACTTCGTTTTGCGCTTGCGCTCGCGCGCAACGGCGTTCAATACGAATTGCATATCTATCCTAACGGTATTCACGGTCTTGCTACGGCAAGCTTGGAAATCAATCATCCCCAACGTGAAATGGAAAAAGCAAGAGCGTGGCTCGATAGCTGTGCGGCATTCTTTAGAATGTACACCGAAGAAAAATATTAAGAAATTTGATAAAGGTGAAAAGGACGGAAAATTTTCCGTCCTTTTTCTTATTCAACGCGTACACGGTTGGGGGATTTTGCCCTTGCACGGATATATTCACCCCCGTTTTTTAGGGGGCAATCGTGCGCTTTTGCCATGGCGGAAACGCTTACCACTTGATAGCCCTTTTCCTTTAAGGCGGGTAAAATCCGTTTCAAGGCGTTGACGGTGTTTATATAGCCGTCGTGCAAAAGTGCAATACCGCCATCATAGCAATTTTGTAGGATCGTTTCCAAGATTTGCCCTTCGCTTACGCCCGTCCAATCGAGCGTGTCAATCGTCCAATTGATAATCGGCACGGAAACGTTTTCCTTGACGAAAGAGTTGCAGTTTCCAAAAGGTGGTCGCAAAAGATGTAAGGGTTTTTGATCGATTTTGGAAAGTAAAAGATCGGTGCGCTCGATTTCGCCGCGTAGTTTTTCTAGGGGAAGGGAAGTGAGATCGTAGTGCGAATGGGTGTGGTTGCCAAGTTCAAAACCCATAGCAACGGCGGTTTCAAGCGTTTGGCGGGAAGACGGATTGATATGCATGCCGTTGCAAAATAGGGTTGCGGTGGCGTAGAAGTCTGGATTTTGCTCGTTGAAATCGGCGAAAACGGCAAGTATATTTTCCATCGTGCCCTTCGGCGCGTCGTCAAAAGTGAGAGAAAGGAGTTTTCTGCCTTGGGGGATATAGGAAATATCCACGTCCGAAACGTCCCAAAATTCGTTTGAAATTTTCGGCTCGGGAGTAGGGGGTTCGGAAGGGGGAACGGACGGTGCAATTTCTTCGCTAAATATGGATTCGACGGGGGCATGTACGCGTTGACAGCCCAAAAAGAGCGGAAAAAGGCATAATAATAAGGTGAGGCGAGAAAAGAGTTTTTTCATAACGAAAGTATGCCGATTTTCGGCGTTTTTATGCGGAGTTCCTTCGCTCGAGGGAAAGGGAAAGTAGGAAAATTGCAAAAAGGGTTGACAATATCCTTTCTTCATGATATAATAGATATGTTGAGCTAATGAAAAGCTTGTGCGGTTTTGTTACGCGGAGTGACAAAAGCAGGAAGAAACGCATAGGAATAAGTATCCGCTAGAAGATAAGGGGCGGAAAAAACAGGAACGGGTAAATCATGAAGGAAGAAGTTCAAATTAAACAGGTGTGCGAGCGGTTCGCTTTGCAGGGAGAATATCTCTACTACAAAGTGGTGAATAGCGGGCATATTAACACCACCTATTGCGTTTATTTTTTCCGAGACGGCGCGATTAAGGATTATATTTTGCAAAAGGTAAATACGTATGTATTCAAAAATCCTATCGAAGTGATGGAAAATATCTCGTCGGTGACGGAGTTTATCCGCGCGAAGATCAAGAAAAAGCAAGGCACGGCAAAGCGCAACGTATTGCATTATTCGACGACGGAAGACGGGAAATATTATACGCTTACCGAAGACGGTAGCTTTTGGCGTTGCTGTAGATACATAGACGATTCCGTTTGCTTTGAGCATACGGATAATTTGCGCGTAATTGAAGAATCGGGGATTGCCTTTGGGGAATTCCAACTGTACTTATCCGATTATCCCGTGGAAAAGCTTTCGATTGCCATTCCCCATTTCCATAATACGGTGATGCGTTATGAAACCTTCCGTAAGTCGGTGGAAAAGGACGAAAAGGCGCGTGTTGCACGCGTGCAAGACGTGATCGACGAATATCTTGCCTTGGAAGAAATCGCGACGAAACCGTACAAACTGCAACGGCAGGGCATTTTGCCTTTGCGCGTCACGCACAACGATACGAAAACGAGCAACGTGCTCTTTGACGCAAGAACGCTAGAGCACCTTTCGGTGATCGATTTGGATACGGTAATGCCCGGGCTCGTGGTGTTTGATTTCGGCGACGCGATTCGCGTAGGGGCTTCCACTTGTGACGAAGACGAGCACGATTTGGATAAAGTGCTTATCAATATGGAAAAATACGAAGCGTTTACGCGCGGATTCGTTGGGCAAGTGGCCGGTTTCTTAACGGACGACGAGAAAAAGAATTTGGCGCTTGCCAACGTGCAAGCCAAGGA
>JAZTWL010000206.1:0-48903 GCA_045635845.1 Candidatus Scatosoma sp.
CCTGCGTACTTCTTCACAGCTTCCGCCATCGTCAATCTCGTCCATTCGCCCATGTGGATTTCTTCCCCTTGATAGGTGATATCCAACGTGCCGCAAACTTTGAGCGTGACCGTCTTGTACATATCTTCGATAAGGTTCATCATATCGATATAGTCGCTGTACGCTTCGTACATTTCGATCGTCGTGAATTCGGGGTTATGGTAAGCGTCCATACCTTCGTTGCGGAAGATTCTGCCCACTTCGTACACCTTATCCATACCGCCAACGATCAAACGTTTCAAGAAAAGTTCCGTTTCGTTACGCATGTACATATCAAGGTCAAGCGCATTGTGGTGGGTTTTGAAAGGTCTAGCATCCGCACCGATTTCCAAAGGCAAAAGAGTGGGGGTATCTACTTCCAAATAACCGCGGTTGTCCAAGAAGTTGCGGATTTCCTTCAAAATTTGCGAACGAACGCGGAAGGTATCGCGAACGTCCTTGTTCATGATAAGATCCAAGTGACGAAGACGATATTTCAAATCCTTATCTTGCAAACCGTTGTGCTTTTCGGGCAACGGGAGCAAGGATTTGCAAAGCAAAGTGATTTCCGTCACGTGCACGGAAATTTCCCCCGTTTGCGTCTTGAACACAAAACCCTTAAAGCCGAAAATATCGCCGATATCGTAGTCCTTTTTGTAGGACGCGTAGTTTTCTTCGCCGATATCTTGACGGGTCACGTAGATTTGCATATTGCCGCTTCTATCCGCGATATGCGAGAAGGACGCCTTGCCCATAATACGGCGGGACATCATACGCCCAGCCATGCAAACCGTCTTACCTTCATATGCTTCGTAATTCGCCTTAATCGTTTCCGAATCCGCATCTACGGGATATTTCACTTGTTCGTAAGGGTTGTTGCCTTCCGAAACGAGCTTCGCGAGCTTTTCGCGGCGAATACGCGCTTGTTCAATGAGTTGTTCTTCTTCATTTGCGCCGTTTACAGGCGCGTTTACGTTCTTATTTTCTTGCATTTGTAAACTCCAAACGTAATGTATTTTTTTTGTTTTTAGTCAACGAAAATGTCACGAATGATCAAATAATATTCCCCTTGGGGTGCGGAAACCTTCACTCTATCGCCCACTTTACCGTTCAATAGTGCCTTACCTACGGGAGATTCGTTGGAAATTTTATTGTTTTTCGGATCTGCTTCCATCGAGCCGGTCACTTCGTACACGTCTTCTTCTTCCATGTCTTCGTCGTAAACCTTCACCTTCAAGCCGATGCGAACTTTGGACGTATCCGAGCTTTCTTCTACAACGACAGCGTTCTTGATCTTATATTCAAGCTCAAGGATTTCCCCTTCGTTTGCCGCTTGTTCGTTGCGTGCCGCATCGTATTCCGAATTTTCGGAAAGATCGCCGTGACTTCTTGCTTCTGCGAGTCTATCCAAAATTTCTTGACGCTTTACCATTTGCAAATACTTCAAATGCTTTTTCGCTTCTTCCAAACCTTTTTTGGTCACTTCAAATTGCTGTTCAGCCATTATTCCTCCATACTCCCCGCGTTGTTTTTTCTTTGCGTTTTTTTCTCAAATACATGAAAAAAACCGCTTCGCGCGGAAAGTCAAAAATACAACCGTGACTTTTCTTCCCAAAAAAGCCACGGCGTTTTTTATTTTCTATCGTCATTATAGACCATTTTCCCACTTTTGTCAATCTATTTTGAATTGTTTTGACAAAGTTTTAGCGTTTCACACCGTCCTTTCACGGATATTTTACGCAATTTTCGTAGAGATTAGACCTTTCTTTATTGATTCGACAAAAATTTTTGCATTCTATCGAATGCTTCCGAAAGCGCGCTCATGCTCGTCGCATAGGAAATACGCACGTTGTTTTCCCCAAAATGCCCAAAGGCATTCCCGGGCACAACCGCCACCTTTTCCGCCGCCAAAAGTCCGTTCGCGAAGCCTTCGCCGTCCAAGCCGGAATTCTTCGTCGAGGGGAATGCGTAAAACGCGCCCTGCGGCTCGAAACAATCCAAGCCGATTTCCTTCAAGGAATGCAGCACGAATTTACGACGCTTGTCGTAGGAATCACGCATTTCTTCCACCGTGGAAAAACCGTCGGAAAGTCCGTCCTTCAACGCTTCGATTGCCGCGTATTGCGACATAATCGGCGCGCAAAGCATACCATATTGATGAATTTTGAACATCGCGTCGTCCACTTCCGCAGGTCCGCAAGCAAAGCCCAAACGCCAACCCGTCATTGCAAACGCCTTCGAGAACCCGCCGATATACACCGTGCGTTCTTTCATGCCGGGCAACGCCGCAATCGACGCGTGTTTGCGCCCATAGGTGAGCTCGGCGTAGATTTCGTCGGTAATCACGAGCAAATCGTGCTTAATAATCACCTTCGAGATTGCTTCAAGCTCTTCTTGCGTCATGATCGCGCCCGTCGGGTTGTTCGGGTAGGTGAGAATAATCGCCTTCGTCTTGGGCGTAATCGCCTTTTCAAGATATTCGGGCTTTAAGACGAAATTGTCTTCTTCGTGACATTCCACGTGCACGGGCACGCCGTCGGACATGGTGACAAGGGGAGAGTAGGAAACGTACGCGGGGTCGGGAATTAAAATTTCGTCCCCTTGTTCCACGCAAGCGCGAAGCGCAAGGTCGATCGCTTCACTGCCGCCCACCGTAATCAAGATATGCTTCGGGTCGTATTCCAAGCCGAAACGTTCCTTCAAATAACGGGAAATGAGCTCCAAAAGTTGGGGCAGACCGCGGTTGCCCGTGTACTGCGTATAGCCGCGCTGCAAGGAAGTGATCGCCGCCGCGCGCACCTTCCAAGGCGTGACGAAATCGGGCTCACCCACACCAAGAGAGATTGCCCCTTCCGTCGTGCGCACGATATCGAAGAACTTTCGAATGCCGCTCGGCTGTAATAATTTGGCTTTTTTGTTTACAAAATCACGCATAATTCGTGTATCCTAACTCTATTTTACGCTTGAATGGAAAGACGCTTATCTTCGTCGTCCTTTTCCGTAAGCACGCCTTCGATCTTATATTTCTTCAAGATGAAATGGGTAGCCGTCGAGAGTACGCCGTCGAAGGTGGAAATTCTTTCGGATACGAAACGGGAAACTTGTTGCAAGGTACGATCTTCTACGAACACCGCCAAATCGTACGCGCCGCTCATTAAATATACCGCTTTCACTTCGGGGAATGCCGCGATTTGCTTTGCCATACCGTCAAAGCCTTCCTTTTTCTTGGGCGCAACCTTCACTTCGATCAACGCTTCTACGAGCGCGTCGTCCGCCTTTTCGCTGTTCACGATTGCGGTGTATTTTACGAGCAAACCGCTCTTTTCCATTTCGGAAATACAAGCGCTAATTTCTTTTTCGTCTTTGGAAAGCATTGCCGCGATTTTCTTGTGCGGAATGCGCGCGTCTTCGGAAAGAATCGCCAAAACGTCTTTTTCTAATGCCGTCATATCATTTCTCCTAAAAGTGTTTTTTTCTTATACCAAGTATTCCAAGAAAAGGTGATCGTAGCCAAGCGGCTCAACGAAATCCCGCGCGGGGAATTTCACGTGATTGAACTTCGCGAAATTGAAGATATGCACCTTCGTCAAAACGGGGGTGGGAATATCCAACTTTTGACAAATCTCAATCAAGTAGTCCAAAAAATGCGAATAGGTCAATTTTTCCGGATTTTCGTAAACGAACTGCTTTTTAATGTGTCCGTCTTCCATCAATTTCGCCCAAATTCGCATATTGCAACCGCCTTTTTCAAAGTTTCTTCCGTTTATTATACACTTTTTCTTTAGAAAAGTAAACCGTTTGCCCTTTATGCGCCGAGATTTTTTTCTTTTTTCGTTCTATTTTTATTGCGCGGACGAATAGCTTATTCCAAAGGCGGTTCTCAAGCGAAACGGGGTTTTCGATAAAACTCGTAAAATATCGACGAAACTTCTAAAATTTCGGGGGAAACCGCCTGCTAAAATGGGGGTGTGGCGTATGCGAAAAATAAAAAAACGGTATCTTTTTAGCCTACTTTCCGCTTTTTGCGCCGCCGTGATTGCCATTCTTTCTACGTGCGTATTTTGCATCGAAAAATACGGCGAAAATAGTAAAACGACGGGGGCAGGTACGAGTTTAAGCCGTTCTTTGCCCATCTATTCAGTGGAAACGGACGAGAAAAAAGTGGCGATTAGCTTCGATTGCGCGTGGGGTATAGACCACACCGACGCGCTCCTTGAAATCATGGAAAAAAACGAGATCCGCTGCACCTTTTTTGCCGTGCAGTTTTGGGTAGAGAAATACCCCGAGTACGCCAAAAAAATCGTGGATGCGGGGCACGAGCTCGGTACGCACAGTCGCACGCATCCTTATATGAGCAAGCTTTCCAAAGCGGAAATGGTGAGCGAGCTCACCACTTCGAGTGAAGCGATTGAGAAAATCACGGGCAAGAAGGTCACCCTTTTCCGCCCGCCCTACGGGGATTATAACAATCTATTGATCGATACTTGCGCAGAGCTTAATCTGTACCCGATTCAATGGGACGTCGATTCGTTGGATTGGAAAAATCTTTCGGGGACGGAGATTGCCATGCGGATCATCAACGGCGCGAAAAACGGCTCGATTATTCTTTGCCACAACAACGGTTTACACACGGCGGAGGCGTTGCCTATGATTTTTTCCACGCTTAAAAATCGGGGTTTTGAATTCGTGCCGATTTCGGAGCTTATTTATAAGGACGGGTATTATATCGACCACACCGGCCGTCAGCGGCGAGCCGCCGCGGGCAAGCGGTGAGCCACCGCGGGCAAGTTGTAGCGTCTTTCCGCCCACTTTTAAGATAGCTCCGCGTCTGCTTCGAGTTGCGCGTACTAAACGAGTTTTTTAGGCGGTGAGCCACCACGCCCACTTGCAAGACAGCTACGCGTCTGCTTCGGGCGGCGCGTACCAAACGAGTTTTTCAAGCGGTTGGCTCTCACGGGTCAAGGGTGGAGCACCCTTGCGAATTTTTAAGGCACAGCCTTAAAGCCCAACGGCAGTTGTCGCCCTATGGGCGAAACATAGCCCAACCATAAGCAAACGCAGTTTGCGCCTTTCGCGTAGCGATTCTCTTAATTTCATTTGTACAAAATCACTTTTGGAGGTATCAATATACTATGAACTACGTAACGGAAAAAAACAACAAGGTTTACGTTATGGGCGAAATCGTGAGCGACGCGAGCTTCTCTCACGAAGTGTACGGCGAAGGTTTCTACGAATTTTTCGTCAAGGTAATGCGGCTTTCGGGTCAAGCGGACGTTTTGCCCGTCACCGTTTCCGAGCGGCTCATTCAAGAGAGCATGCTCGCCAAGGGCAAGACGATTTGCGCGTTAGGACAATTCCGCAGCTACAACAAAATCGACAACGGAAAGTCTCGTCTTATGCTCACCATTTTCGTACGCGAGCTACTTCCCGAGCCGCCCGATAAAAACCCGAATAGCATTCTCTTAAGCGGCTACATTTGCAAACCGCCCGTCTATCGCACCACCCCCTTCAATCGGGAAATTGCCGACGTGCTTATCGCGGTCAATCGCGCGTACAATAAATCCGATTATATCCCCTGTATTGCTTGGGGGCGCAACGCGCGCTTCGTGAAAAACCTTTCGGTGGGGGACAAAATCGCCATTTCGGGTAGAATCCAAAGCCGTGAATATCAAAAGAAACTCTCGGAAACGGATATCCGCACGATGACGGCATACGAGGTATCCGTATCCAAACTTGCCGCTTTTGACGCGAGTGAAGATTTTGATATCGATAGCGAATTCGACTTATATTCCTTGCAAAGCAAGGATGAAACGCTTGCCGATTGCGGCAGCTAAACTAGGCGGCGAAAGCCGCCTTTTTTCATTTCAACGCGTACATGGTATGCCCATTTTATCATTTTTTGCAAAAAACTTGACAAGATCACAAAGATGCGTTATAATAAAAGCGAAGGAAGGTGAAGATTATGGCTGTTTCCAAAACGGATTTTGTTCGCGGTTTACAATGCAAAAAAATGCTGTGGTTGGACGCGCACGCGCCCGAACATAAGATTATTCCGCCCGAAGTGCAAGCTCGTCTTGACGCCGGCAACGAGTTTGGCGATCAAGCTATGGGCATTTTCGGAGATTTCGTGGAAACCACCACTTTCCGCGAAGACGGGCGGTTGGATTTTGCCGCTATGCTCGAAAAAACGCAAGCGCTCGTGCGCGAGGGCGCGCCCGTCATTTGCGAGGGCTCGTTCGCGTGGTACGGCAATTTTTGCGCCGCCGATATTTTGAAAAAGGAAGGCTCGGGATATGCCCTTTACGAAGTAAAGAACACCTATTTCCCCCGCCAAGAATTTATCACCGACCTTGGTTTTCAACGCCTTGTTTTGCGCAAATGCGGCGTCACTATTACGAGTTGTAATCTCGTTTTGCGCGGCGACGAACCGCCCGAAGGCGCAAAAGATACAGGTCTTGGCGAAGGGCAAACCCTTCTCGATCACGGAGATTTCCGCTACAAGCTCGTCAACGTGAGTAAGGGCGCGCAAAAAGCGGATTTCATGGCAAGCAACTGCGTTTTCGATCTCGGAAAACTCAAAAAGAAGGAAGCTGCTATGCCCGAAATTGAAATGGGCGAGCATTGCGATTGTCCGTACAAGTGTTGGTATTACGATTATTGTTCCAACCAAAATAAATAACCACAAAGGAGCGTAAACGCTCCTTTTTTTCTTGAAGAAACTTTGTCCTTTTTCGTTCTAAACGGCTTGCCCACGGCATAGAATACAACGTAAGCAAAAAGCAAGTGAAGGAGAACGTTATGAACGAAGAAATTGAATACGCCGAAATGCTAGAAGTACCCGTTTCCACCGTCGAAGTCACGCGCAAAACGCGCCGCCGCAAGAAACGGGATAAAGAATACGACGCCGCCCCGCTTCCGCCTTTGAAGGAAGACTTGATCGCACAAATCAACAACCGTGTGCAAGAAGCGCCCGCGCAAGAGCCCGAGACGCCGCAAATCACCGCGGATGCAAACCTTTTCACGGAAGCGGTCAATAGCGAAGGGCAAATCGACTTTGAAACGCTCGATCGGATCGATACGATCCCCTTATTTTCCACGCCGAAAAAACGGCGTTGGTGGAAACGCCCGCGCCTATCCCCAAAGGACTTTGCATTAGACGAAACGGAAAATGAAGGTACCATGTACGAGTTGAATATGGAAAACGCCTCTTCTCGCGCCGCAAAAATTACGCTTACGGCGGAGTTTGCGCTCGCTTGCGCTTTTTGCGCGGGGATCTTTTTAACCAACGTCTTTATGCCAAATTCGGCTATCAATACCTTCTTCCGTGCTATGAGTGAGCCCATACCCAGCGCGAAGGTGGACGATCGCACTTACGCCGATTTCACCCTTTCGCCCGTGGTTTCCGTTCTTTCGGACGCCGAGCTTTCCCTTTCTTCGACGGGCATTCTCTCTTTCACGGACGCCTGCTGCGTTTATCCGTCCGCCGACGGTAAAATTGCGCAAGTGGAACACACGGGGGAAAACGGCTACGTTGTAAAAATCGAATATTCCGATTCCTTCACGAGCGTGATTAGCGGGCTTTCCGACGTCTATTATAACGTGGGGGATCAAGCATTTGCAAATATCCCCGTCGGCTACACGGACGGCACGGGGGAAGTGCAAATGACGATGTATTCGAACGGCGAACTTTTGAATTGCTTCGAATTGACGGAAGAAAACTGTCTTGCATGGCTTGAAACGGAATAAATTTATGCAAAAACGCAACACGGTGGAGCGGCGAAAACGCCGCTCCACTTCTTTTTTACACACCAAACCGCTTTCCATTCGTCTGCACCCGCTCTTTCTTCTCGCGGGCGTTTGGTACGCCTTCAAGGGGGAGCTTTTTCTCTTTTTTATGAGTGCGCTCGTCGCCATTCAACACGAGTGTGCTCACGCCTTTGCTAGCGCAAAACTCGGCTATAAGCTCCACAAAATTGTGCTCATGCCCTTTGGCGCAATCATCGACGGGGATTTGCAAGGCATTTCCTTCAAGGATGAGATCTTCGTCGCCCTTTGCGGCCCGCTTTGCAACCTTTGTACCGCCTTGTTTTTTGGCGCAATTTGGTGGTTTGTGCCTACCATGTACGCGTTCACGGACACTGCGTTCTATTCTTCCGTCGCAATTGCACTCGTGAATTTACTCCCCGCCTACCCCTTGGACGGGGGAAGAATTTTGCGTTGCGCGCTCACGCGCGCACTTCTAAAATCCCGCCCGCAAGCGGAAAAAGCGGAGCGAATTGCCGATCGGATTTGTCGTATTCTCTCCCTTCTTTTTGCTTTCGCGCTTTTATCAATCTTCGTCGCGCAAGCCGTGAAGGGTACGCCGAATCTCACCCTACTCGCCTTTTCATTGTTTTTGGGCGTGGGGGCGGTTGGCAACAAAGATAAGCTTTCCGTCTACCGCAAAATCGATTTTTCCTTGCACCGACCCATGCAAAACGGCGTGGAAATCCGTCGCGTTGCGGTGCTCGATTCGTGCACGGTAAAAACGGCGCTACGTTTTATCACGAAGGGGGCGTATCTTGTTTTGGAAATCTACGACGAAGGGGAAAATAAGCTATTCGAACTCACCCAAAACGAGCTCGCCGCACTCGTCCTGCAATCCAAGACGCCCTACGAAACTTTACGTTCTCTTTGCGAAAATTGCAAATTTTTATAAAAAATATCGCATTTTTGACCTAAAAAGAGCAAATTTTCCATAGTTTCAGGACAAAATTTCTTGCCAAAAATCGTTTGGTTTGTTATACTACTAGTTGTGTGTGAAACGAGCGCATTCGTTTCACACGCGAAAAATCCCCGAAAAGGACGGCGCGAATGAAAAAAGAAATTAAAAAAGAATGGTTTTTGGATCGCTACTGCAATCAGCAGTTTGCCGCCCTTGTGGAAGACGGCAGACTGACGGAATTTGCGTGCGAGCAAGAGCCCCGCGGCGTTTGCGTTGGGGATATTTATAAAGGCAAGGTTGTCAATTTGCTTTCGGGCATGAACGCCGCCTTTATCCATTGCGGTTTGGAAAAGAACTGTTATCTTTCCACCGAAGAAACGTACACGGACTACACGAAATACGACGGCACGTTGAAAACGACCACCGTCAAACCCCTTTCCTTAAAAATCGGCGACGAAATTATCGTTCAAGTGACGAAGCCCCCGCGTGGCACGAAGGGCGCGAAGGTGACAACCCACCTTTCCTTTGTCGGGAAACGCCTTATCTACCTTCCGAACACCGATTTTGTGGGCATTTCCCGCAAAATCACGGACGAAAACACCCGCCGAGAGCTTCTTCTCACCGCGGAAACCATGCGCACGCGCGAAGACGAAGGGTATATCGTCCGCACGCAAGCCCCTTTCGCCACGGAAGAACAATTAAAATCGGAAGCGGCGTACTTGAAAAAACTCTATCGTGAAACGCTCACGTTCGCAAACAAAATGCCCGTCGGCTCGGCAATTTATCAAGACGACGATTTACCTTGCCGCGTTATGCGCGATTGTTTCGGCGACGAAATCGACGCCATTCACGTGGGGGACAAGGAGCTCTTCGAAAGACTTTCCCATCTTATCAAGCTCCGCAAAGACATTCCCCAAAAGAAGTTGCATTTCTATAACGACGAACGCACGATTTTTGAAAAGCACAACATTCGCACGCTCGTTTACAACGCCGCAAGCCCCGTCGTTCCTTTGGAAAAGGGCGGCTCACTCATCATTGAACACACCGAAGCCATGACGGTTATCGACGTGAACACGGGCAGCTATATCGGCGCGAACAACTTGGAAGAAACGGTTTTTGCCGTCAATCTTGCCGCCGCGGAAGAAATTGCAAGACAAGTCCGCCTTCGCAATATCGGCGGGATTGTGGTGGTAGACTTTATCGATATGCAGGACGAAGAACACCGTCTTGCCGTCACCGCCGCACTCACCGAACACCTGAAAAAGGACAGCGCGAAATGCAACGTTTTGCCCATGAGTGAGCTTTGCTTGACGCAGTTTACCCGCAAGCGCGTGGGACACGACGCTCGTTCCTATCTCGTAAAGCCCTGCCCCCATTGTGGTGGCATAGGGCACGTACACGAAGATATTTTCGTGATCACGAGTATCCGCGCCAAGCTTTTGGATTGCTTTGCCGAAGGCAACACCTTCGCCACCGTCGATCTCAACGAGCATATTATGGAAAAAATCTTGGACGAACGCTTATTCTCTATCGAAGCGAAAAATCGTTGGAAGGATAAGAAAATCTATCTCATCCCCCACAAGACCTACCGCGAAGATTCCTTCTTCGTCAAGGGTGGAAAAGGGGAAAGCGCGTCCCTTCCCGAAAAAGCACAGCTCCTTTATTAAACAAACTCAACCCGTCGCAAAACGCGACGGGTTTTTTGGTAAAACGGGGCTACCATGTACGCGTTGAATAAAAATGGGGCTACCATGTACGCGTTGAAATTCTTATTTTATAAGCTTTTAGCAATCTTTTCCTTGCCCGCTTCGCGGGTTTTTTATTGGAAAATGCTTTACAATACCCTTTCAATGTGATATAATATTACTTGACGCGGTATTTTTTATAAAATATTTTATAAAACCCCACGTTTTAAGGCACTCGTTTGCAGTGCAAATCAAAAGGAAAAACTTATAAGGAGAATCCTAATGGAAGATAATCGTCAAGTGGAAGAAGGCAGCAGCTTATTGGATATTGTCCGCCTTCTTTTGAGCAAAATTAAGTACCTTATCCTTGCCGTAATTATCGGCGGCATTTTGGGCGGTGCTTTGGCTGTGTGGAGAACGATTGACATTAACTATTTCGGCACGCGCGTAGAATTCTACGTGAACCCCGAAAAACCCGAAGAAACGACGGGCTCGTCGAGCGGCGTAGCCGCTGGCGGTAGTCAGTATGGCGTTTACGGCGCTTACGGGCAACACGTTATGGACAACATGATCCGTCTTCTTTCTTCCGAAAGCTTCGCAGAACAACTCGTTTTGAACGGCAACGTTCTTCCCGCAAAAGGAAATTATTTCTCGAGCGAAGAGAAGAACGCGGAATTCAAAGCGCTTTACGAAGCGGCAGAACCACTTTTGGTAGACGTAGCGAATAAGGAAAAGGATTACAACGCCGCATTGGAAGCAAAGGCGCAAGCGGTAAGCGATTCCAACGAAAAGCTCCGCACGTTGAACGCTGAATGGACGCCCCTTTATTTGAGCGGTCTCGTAAACAGCAGTTCGTTTAGATTGGACGAATATCTCGCTTACGAAAAAGATGGGCACACCATTCCCGACGCGTTGGAACAAGCATACCTTGCTTATAACGTAGCACAAACGAACGTTGCAAGAGAACAAACGAACGTTAGCAACACCGAACAGGCTTGGAAGTTGGCGAAAAACAAAGCTTATAAGCCCCAAACCGAAGGCGAATCGCTCGGCGCGGTGGAAAAAGTTTTAGAGCTTTGGCGCACCTCGAACTACTACGCTTCCCAACTTTCCCGTTATAAGTCCTGCGTTTCCTATTCCTATTTGGAAAGCGCGCCCACGGACGACGACGATACGAGCAAGCTTGCTCGCTCCTTCATTTACGTAAGAATTTCGGTTTTGAATAAGGACGTAGAAGAAGGCATTAAGATCGCGGAAGACGTTCTTGCGCGCGTTAAGAAGGTTGTTCCCGTATACGTAGAAGAAAACATGACCGTTCCCGACGGCTACGTTGGTACGAATTGCCAAAGAATTTCCCGTATGGACGGCATTCACCAAACCGACCCGAACTACACGAAAAATCAAGCGATTAAGACGGGTATTCTTTTCGCAGGGTTCTTCTTCGTAGTGGCATGCGTAATCATTATTATCGTAGATAAATCGGATAAGCGTTTGCGTGATCACGAAGTAATCACGAGAACCTTCAACGTTCCCGTACTCGGGATCGTACCCACGATCGATGAACTCGCGGCAGAATCTCACGCCAAGAAAAAAGGTGTGAATAAAAACAAAACGGAGGTGAAATAATTATGGGATTCTTCTCTAAATTTTTCCGTAAACGTCGCGATAACAAGCACGCACATAGAACGCACCGCTCGCATAGAGCAGAATATTTGTTGGACGAAAAAACCCCCTTCGACGTCACCGAAGCTTTCCGTAATTTGAAAGCGGCAATCTCCGTTTCCGTACCCAAAAAGGACGGCGGCGTTGCTATTATGATGACGTCTGCATACCCCGAAGACGGCAAAACGACGGTCACGGCAAATCTTGCTTTAATGTTCGCTCTTTCGGACGCAAAGGTTATCTTGATCGACGCCGACATTCGTAAAGGCCGCGTAGCAAAGTATTTCAAGCGCAAATCCGCGCCCGGTCTTTCCGACTATCTCTCTGGTCAAAACACTTTGGAAGAAGTTGTGCACCACTCGCACGTGAACGAAAACCTTTCGTATATCACCTGCGGTACGCACTCGCCGAAGCCCTACGAACTTTTGGAAAGCGAAGAAATGAAGAAGCTCTTGGAAGAGCTTCGTAAGACGTACGATTATATCATTATCGATACGCCACCCGTACTTCTTCTTTCCGACGCGTTGGCGCTCGCGCCCATCACGGACGGCACGGCTCTTGTTTGCCGCCACCAAGTTTCTTATATTAGCGACATTTCCCGCGCGCTTAACACCTTGAACTTCGCAAAAGCGAACGTACTCGGCGTAATCGTAAACGACTATAAAGCACCCAAGACGGCGAAGTACGGCGGCTACGGCTACGGCAAAAAATACTATTATTATTCCTATTCCTACGGCTCTACCGATCCCAAAGAAACGGACGACGAATCCCAAGAAACGGAAGAATAATCCACAAGAACAGCAAGGAAGGGCGGCATTTCTCCGCCCTTCTTATCATATTTTCCCTTTCTCGCGCACACTCGCGCGTTGAAACCGTTTGAAAGCGGAAAAAAACGGGTATTAAATAGACATGGAAACGATTAAGAAAAAAGAAACCACAAATCTCTATCCCGTAATCCCTTTGCGCGGCAAAGTAGCATTCCCGAGCACCACCCTTTCCTTTGAAGTGGGCAGGGAAATCACCTTGAAAGCGATCGACTACGCATCCAACGCCACCGATCGCACCTTTTTCATTCTCTCGCAAAAGGACACGGAAAAAGAAACGATTGACGCGGAAGATTTATATTCCGTCGGCTGCGTTGCAAAGATCAAACAAATCGCACAACTCACGGGCGGTGCAGCTCGCGTATTGTGCGAAGTCCTTTACCGCGCGAAAGCGCGGGTAGTCCGCTTTGAAGACGGGTTCTTCTCGGCGGTTTGCGATCCCATTGAAACGGTACACGGCGACGAAGTGATGGAAGAAGCGTACTTCCGCACGGCAAAAGCGCTTGTGAAGGACGTCGCGGCGGTGGACGGCAAGATCGCCAAGGACGTTTTGGCGCGGCTTGAACGCTGTCAAGCGGCGGAAGAATATCTCAACGTCGCTTTGAGCGCAATGCGCGTGCGTTTGGAAATCAAGCAGTCTATCTTGGAAGAGCCCCGCTTGATCGAGCAGTTGAAGCGTATGGAAAACTGCTTGAACGACGAGCTTGAAATCTCGAAAATCGAGAAGAAAATCGCGCAAGCGGTTCGCCAAAGCATCGATAAAAACCAAAAGGAATATTTCCTTCGCGAACAAATCAAGGCCATTCATTCCGAACTCGGCGACGATGAAAAAGAAGAAGACGAGTACCGCGCGAAGATTTTGGAAAAGGGACTTCCCGAAAAGCTCGAAATCAAGTGCTTAAAGGAAATCGACCGCCTTTCCAAGATGCCTTCTTCTGCCGCGGAATACACGGTGATTGCAAGCTATCTCGATCAAGTGCTCGCCCTTCCTTGGACGGAAGAAACGGTGGATACCGAGAGCTTGGAAGAATGTGCGAAGGTGCTTGACGCCGACCATTTCGGTTTGGAAAAAATCAAAGAACGCATTACGGAATATTTGGCAGTCTTGAAACTTACAGGCTCGATGAAAGCCCCGATTTTGTGTTTTGTCGGCCCTCCCGGCGTGGGGAAAACGAGTATTGCGCAATCGATTGCGCGCGCGTTGGGTAGAAAGTTCGTGCGCATGAGCCTTGGCGGGGTAAAGGACGAAGCGGAAATCCGCGGTCACCGCCGCACCTATATCGGCGCGATGCCCGGCCGTATCTTATACGGCATGAAGAACGCGGAAACGATCAATCCCGTTTTCTTGCTCGACGAAATCGACAAAATCACTTCGGATATGCACGGCGATCCTTCGAGCGCACTTTTGGAAGTGCTTGATCCCGAGCAAAACACTACCTTCCGCGATCGGTACTTGGAATTCCCGTACGACTTGAGCAAAGTGCTCTTTATCACGACGGCAAACACCTTGGATACAATCCCCGGCCCGTTGCGCGATCGAATGGAAATTATCGAGCTTTCGGGCTATACCATGGAAGAAAAAACGGAAATTACCCGCCGTTATCTCGTTCCCAAACAACTCCGCGCAAACGGTCTTACGGACAACAACGCCACCTTCTCGGAAGAAGGGGTACGCGCGGCGATTGAAGGTTATACGAGAGAAGCGGGCGTGCGTACACTCGAACGCACGATCGGCTCGATTTGCCGCAAAATTGCGGTAAAATACGCCGTGGATAAGGACATGCCCCCCGTGTTCGTGGATAAAGCGAAAGCGGAAGAATTGCTCGGCACGCCGAAATTTAAGAAAAACGACGAACGCTTCGAGCAAGAAATCGGCACGGTGACGGGTCTTGCTTGGACGGCAGTCGGCGGTACGACGCTTATCGTGGAAGCTACGTCCATGAAGGGCAAAGGGCACTTGACGTTGACAGGTCAACTCGGCGACGTTATGAAGGAATCGGCACAAGCCGCCCTTTCCTATATCAAAGCCAACGCGGAAAAATACGGCGTTGATTTGGAAAAACTCGAAAAAACCGACTTGCACATTCACTTCCCCGAAGGGGCAACGCCGAAGGACGGCCCGAGTGCAGGTATCACGATTGCTACGGCAATTTTGTCCGTTTTGACGGGCAAAAAGGTGCGCGGCGACGTGGCTATGACGGGGGAAATCACCTTACGCGGCAAGGTATTGCCGATCGGCGGTTTGAAGGAAAAATCTCTTGCCGCAAGGCGAGTGGGTATTAAGACGGTGCTTATTCCTGATGGGAACAAACGCGAAATCGACGATTTGCCGCAAGTGGTGAAGGACGAAATTTCCTTCGTGCCCGTCAAGAGCGTGGACGAAGTGTTCAATATCGTTTTGGAAGGGGGCGAAGGCTACGCCCTTCCTAGCGAAACAAAACCCAAAGCGCCGAGAAAGAAGCGTATGCCCAAGGCTATGCCACCCATTCCCCACGACGACGCAAACCCTGCTGTTCGTTGCTAAATTTTTTAATTAGGAGCTACCATGTACGAAACGAAACGCGAAAATCAAGCGCCTGCACTGAAAATTAAAAACGCCACGTTCATCACTTCGGCGGCGAAAAAGGAACAGTTTATCACACCCGATAAACCCATGATCGCCGTTTGCGGAAAATCGAACGTCGGCAAAAGCTCGTTTATCAATATGCTCGCCAACCAAAAGAAACTCGCAAAAACGAGTAGCGAGCCGGGTAGAACGCGGCTTGTAAACTATTTCGATTTCGGGGAATTTATTCTTGCCGACTTACCCGGCTACGGCTTTGCAAGAGTATCGAAAGGCGAGAAGGAAAAGTGGGCGAAAACGCTCGATTCCTTCTTCAAGGATAAGGCACGTATCGCGCACGTATTCATGCTTGTGGATAGTCGTCACGATCCCACGGCGGACGACGTGCAAATGATTGAATTTTTGCACTACCACACCTTGCCGTTCACGGTTACGCTCACGAAAGCGGACAAGCTTTCCAAAATGAAATTGAAAGAGCATATCAAAGCGATTGCAGCGGACTTATATCTTGCCCCTGCGAATATGCTTGCCACGAGCTCGGAAACGGGCTACGGCAAAGACGACGTTTTGAGAAAACTCCGCGAGATTATCGATCTCGCCAACGCCCCCATTGTGGAAATTGAAGAAGAAACGGAAGACGAAGAATAAAGAATAGCCCCGCCCGAAATCGGGCGGGGCTTTTTCATAAAAACGCAACCTAAAAAACCAAAAGGCTTTCCCGAAGGAAAGCCTTTTTTCTTATTCCCTATGCGCGTTGGGTTTTACGAGTATGGTTTTGTAATCGGTGTACACCACAAAACCTGCCTTGCTCTTGTTCGGTTTTTTCACAAATTTGCGCTTGCAGTAGTCCACGGGGATCTTATCCGAATCCCGTCCATCCGAGTAGTACGCGCAAAGCTCGGCGGCGTATAAAATCAATTCATCGCATACCTGCCCCCCTTGTACGTCGATAATTACGTGGGAAGAATGGTATTTTTGTGTGTGCAACCATATATCGTCGGGACCCGCCAAACGGAGCAATCGATCGTTTTGCAAGTTGTTTCGCCCAACGTAAATCGTCGCGCCCATGTAGCTATATTCACGGAAGGGGGTGATGATTTCTTTCTTCTTTGCGCCCGCTCTTTGGGGTGCGGCACGGAGCAAACCAAGCGCAATCAATTCCGCTTCGATTTCCTTCAAATCTTCCATATTTTCCGAACGCACGATAGACGAAATCACGCTGTCGGTGTACTCGATTTCCGCCTGCTCTTTTTGGAGCATGGGCTCTAAAATTTCCTTCGCGCGCTTGTGCTTATTGTACGTCTTGAAATACCGTTGCGCGTTTTGCGAAGGGGTGAGCGTGGTATCAAGCGAAATCTTGATTGTGCCGTAGTTTTCGTCGTACCAGTTTTCCAGCTCCACACTGCTCGCCCCCTTTTCCAAGCGATATAAATTCGCCGTCAAAAGCTCGCCTTTAACCTTCAAATCTTCCGCTTTTTCCGCGTCCTTCAAACGCTCGAGCGTATCTTGCAGTTTCTTCGTTTGTTTCTTCTTCAACGCGCGCGCCGTGTTTTCAAGTTTGCGCTTTTTATCGTCGAAACCCTTTTTATTCTCTCTCGACGAGAAAAACTCGTCCTCCGCCTTGCAAAGTGACGGCATTTCCACACCCCCGTCCACGGGGAATGCGAAAAAGTCCACCACGCCGTTTTGCGCATATTTCACGCAAGGCGCGTTCGGCTCATTCAAACAAAAATCGCCCACAAATTCCCAAATCGGGCAAGCGGACGTGAGGCACGCCGCCACCGAGCCCGCCTTTGCCACCGCGCGCGAAACAATCTCTCTCGCCGTCGGCAACGCAAGCCCCGCAACGCTTTCGAAAAGAAAGAGCGAAAGCTCTTCGCAATCGGGTGCATTTTCCCGTGTGGAAAGGTAGTTTTCCAAGCGTGAACGCATACCTGCCCCGTCGAAAGGGGATAATTTGTCCTGCGGCTCGGGGTACAAATACTTCGCCCCCGAAAGCAAAACGCGACGGGAATTGTCTTCCAACGCGGACGTTTTTAACGCACCCAAAATAATCCCTTTTTCCGTCAAAACGATGTTTGAATATTTCCCCATGAGCTCGCAATGCAAGGTGCGCTTTGCTTGCGAGAAGTCCGTCGTACAATGCAAATCGATTTCGATAATACGCTCGAATTCCACCTGCCGAATTTCCAAAATCTCCGCACCGAGCAGGTGTTTTCGAAGCAGCATACAAAAATTCGGCGCAACGGGCGCGGGCTCTTTTTCAAAAAGCGACAAACAAACGCGTGCATTTGACGCATTTGTGCTTAAAATGAGTTTAACAGTCGTCTTTCCGGTGTATATAATAAAGGTAAGCTCGTCTTTATTGACCTGCGAAATGCGGTTTATTTTCCCACCGACCAAAAAATTATTCAATTCTTGCGCCAAGCGGCGAATGTGAAACGCGTCCTGCGGCATACAAACTTTCCTTTTTGGGTGTTTTTATTCTTTAATTATACCCGAAAAAATGCAAAATGTAAATAAAAACGCTTTATTTTCTTGAATAAATGTGGTAAAATATAAGGCGTGCAAAAAATAAAAGAAAAATCAACACGATTTTAGGAGAATACAAACTATGAAGTACACCACCAAAGCAGCAGAAAAAAGCACGGTAAAAATCACCATCAAGTATGATGCTGAAGATTGGAAGAACGCACAACAAAAAGCGTACCTTAAGCTTCGCGGCAAGTTCGCGGTAAACGGTTTCCGTAAGGGCAAAGCACCCAAGCACGTAATCGAAAACGCATACGGTAAAGGCGTTTTCTTTGACGAAGCATTGAACGATATGTTCTCGCAAAGCTACGGCACGATCCTTGCAAAGGAAGAAAAGAAATTTGTCGTTGTTGGCGATCCCAGCGTAACCGTTGAAAAGCTCGAAGACGAAGGCGTAACGCTCGTTGCAATCGTTCCCGTGAAGCCCGAGGTAAAAATTTCCAGCTATACGGGTATGAAAATCCAACAATTCGCGTATACTGTTAAGGACGAAGACGTTGCTGCGGAACTCGCAAGAGTACAAGATAGAAACGCTCGCAAGGTAGAAGTGACCGATAGAGCAGCGCAAAATGGCGACATCGTAAATATCGATTTCGTTGGTACGGTTGACGGCGTTAAGTTCGACGGCGGCGAAGCAGAAGGTTTCGACCTTACGCTCGGCAGCGGTCAATTCATCCCCGGCTTTGAAGATCAAGTAGTTGGTATGAACATCGGCGAAACGAAGGACGTAAACGTTACCTTCCCCGAAAACTACCAAGCTGAAAACTTGAAGGGTAAAGCAGCTGTATTCGCAGTGAAGCTTAACGGCATTCAAGGCAAGGAACTTCCCGAGCTCACCGATGAATTCATCAAGGACGCAACGGGTAGCGAAACGGTTGAAGAATACAAGGCAAAAGCAAGAGAAAGATTGCAAGCGCAAGCAGACCGCAGAGCAAACGATCAAACGGAAAATAGCATCCTTGACGCAATCGCGGCAAATGCAGAAGTAGAAATTCCCCAAGCAATGATCGAAAGAGAAATCGACGGTCTTGTTCAAAAGTTCGAATATCAACTTATGTACCAAGGCTTGAAGCTTCAAGACTACCTTGACTTCTTGAAGGTTACGGTTGCTGATTTTAGAAAGAACTACGAAGATCAAGCGAAGAAGAACGTTTTGAACCAACTCATCATTTCGCAACTTATCAAGGACGAAAAGTTGGAAGCAACGGAAGAAGAAGTGGACGCGAAGGTTGCTGAACAAGCTGCTTCCGTAAACAAATCCGCGGAAGAATACAAGAAGAACATGGATCCCCGTCAATTCGACTATATCCGTAGCGATATCGTAATCACGAAGCTCTTCAACTTCTTGAAGGCAAACAACGAAATGTACGTAGAAGCGTAAGCTTTCTCAACGAAAAAAATCGGGGCGATCCTTCGGGGTCGCCCTATCTAATCAAAACCGTTTTAACAAAGATTTTTGGGAAAAACCCTTTCAATGTCCAAAAAACGGTACTCAAAGTATAGTATACTATAAGCAAGTAGAAAAACTTGTAAGAGGTATTAAAAATGGAAAAGAACGTATTAATTCCCTATGTAGTAGAACGCACGAGCTCGGGCGAACGTACTTATGATTTGTACTCTCGCATGCTCGACGATAGAATCATTTTCCTTTCGGGTGAAATCAACGACGCAATGGCAAACGCCATCGTTGCGCAGCTCATCTATTTGGAAGGCAAGGATTCCACGAAGGATATTAGCTTGTACATCAATTCCCCCGGCGGTAGCGTTTCGGCGGGTATGGCTATTTACGACACGATGAACTATATCAAGTGCGACGTTTCGACGATTTGTATCGGTATGGCGGCATCCATGGGCGCATTCTTGCTTTCGAGTGGCGCGAAGGGCAAACGCTACGCCCTTCCGAATTCGGAAATCATGATTCACCAACCCCTTGGCGGCGCACAAGGTCAAGCGAGCGACATTAAAATCCAAGCGGAACATATTCTTCGCACGAAAGCGAAGCTCAATCGTATCCTTGCCGAAAATACGGGCAGAGATATCGCTACGATTGAAAGGGATACCGATCGCGATAATTATATGTCCGCCGATGAAGCGAAAAGCTACGGCTTGATCGATAGCGTTTTCGTAAAGAGATAATCCCCGATTTTTCCAAAATGAAGGGGGCAGGTACGCGTTGAAACCCCTTTGCACACTTTTTTGTGCGCGCGCGTATCTTAATGGAAGAAGAAAAAATTTGGAGTGTAAGTACACATGGCAAATAAAAATCAAAGCTGTTCGTTCTGCGGTAAACCCAAGGAAGAAACGCGCCGTTTGATCACCGGTCCGGACGGGGCTTGCATTTGCGACGAGTGCGTAGAAATCTGCAAGTCCATGGTGGACGAATGGGAAAAGGAAAAAGCGCCTAAAGAGCAAGTTCCTTTGAAGAAACCCGCGGAAATCAAAGCGGAATTAGATAAATATATCGTCGGTCAAGATAAGGCGAAGCGCGTCTTGTCCGTTGCCGTTTACAACCACTATAAGCGTATCAACGCGACGGTGGATAAGCGCGCAGACGACGAAGTGGAAATTGAAAAGAGCAATGTGCTCTTGCTCGGCCCGACGGGTAGCGGCAAAACCTTGCTTGCAAGAACGCTTGCAAAAATTCTCAACGTGCCCTTTGCTACGGCGGACGCAACGACGCTCACGGAAGCGGGCTACGTTGGCGAAGACGTTGAAAACATCCTTTTGAAGCTCATTCAAAACGCCGATTTTGATATCGAACGCGCACAACGCGGCATTATCTATATCGACGAAATCGATAAGATCGCGAGAAAGAGCGAGAACGTTTCGATCACCCGCGACGTTTCGGGTGAAGGTGTGCAGCAAGCACTTTTGAAGATCATCGAAAGCACGACGGCAAGCGTACCCCCGCAAGGCGGTAGAAAACACCCCAACCAAGAATGTTTGCGCATTGATACGACCAACATTTTGTTCATTTGCGGCGGTGCATTCGTGGGCTTGGATCGCATCGTTTCTTCGAGAAAGGACGATACGACGCTCGGCTTCGGTGGTAAGGTAAGACTTGGCGAACACGAAGCGGATTACACCGTTTTGGACGACGTAAAACCCCAAGACTTGACGAAATTCGGCTTAATTCCCGAATTCGTTGGCCGTATTCCCATTGTTGTAAGCTTGGAACAACTCGACGAAACGGCACTCGTGAAGATTATGACCGAGCCGAAGAATGCAATCATTAAGCAATACCAAAAACTCGTTGGTTTCGACGGCGTAAAACTTACGGTAGAAGACGATGCCGTACGCGAAATCGCGCAAACGGCAATCCGTTTGAAGACGGGCGCGCGCGGACTTCGTACGATTATCGAAAACGTGATGACGGAAGTAATGTACCGCATTCCCTCCGAAGACAACGTAGAAGAAGTGGTTGTGACGAAGGAATGCTTGACGGACGGCGCAACGCCCAAGCTTATCTATAAACAAACGGCATAAAATAAAAGAGCAATAGAAAAGCGGACGGCTTTGCCGTCCGCTTTTTTGTATTCATCTCGTACACGGGTGGGTTATTTTTTATTTTTGCGCTTATAAAGCCACCATTTTAATATCGCCGCCGTAAGAATAATCGCGTAGCCGAGCACACTCCAAGCGGTAGGGTATTCCGAGAATAAAATCATGCCCCACACCGCCGCGAAGAGCACTTGTGAATAGTCAAATACCGACAATTCCTTTGCGGGCGCGTATTTGTACGCCGCCGTCAACGAGAATTGTGCTCCGCTTGCCGCACACCCCGCAAGGAGCAACCAACCCACCTGCGCCATTTTCATAGGCGCGTGGTCGGCAATCACAAACGGAATCACTGCCACACAAGAAAAAAGCGAGAAAAAGAACACGATCATTTCCGCGCGTTCCCCTTGATTACGAAGCTGTCGCACAAATGCGTACGCAAGCCCCGCGCCAAGCGCACCCAAAAGCCCGATTGCGGGCGGCAAAAGTTCCGCATAGTCCAACGTCGGACGGGAAACGAACAAAACGCCCACAAAAGCAAGCCCCACAAGCAACCAATCCACGAGTGTTGCCCTTTCCTTAATAATAAAGATTGAAAAAATCACCGTGAAGAAGGGGGAAAGCTTATTAAACATGGACGCATCCGAAATGGGCATGTGATCGATCGCATAGAAATTGCACACAATCCCCACCGTACCTGCCGCCGAGCGTAAAAGCAGGGGAACGAAGCTCCCTTTCTGTATTTTGAAAGAGCGACTCTTGACAAGCATGATAAACCCTGCAAGCGCCGCCACCGAATTTCTAAAAAGTGCCTTTTGGAAGGTGGGTAATTTCCCCGCATAACGCACGAATACGCTCATAAGTGAAAAGAAGAACGCCGAAAGGACGATAAGAAAGGCGCCAAAAAAGAGCGAGCTGTGCCCGTTTACGCCGTCGTTTTTCTCATTCAACGCGTACATGGTAGCCCCATTTTTAATTTTTTCTATATTTTTATCCTTTTTCACGTTTCGATCTTCCATAATAATAGTATATGCGATTTATCAAATATCTGTCGCCGAGAAAAATAAAACCCGACGCATAAAGAGTCGGGTTTGGTCAAGTCTATATTAAGACTTACGCGTTGGGATAAACGCTAGCTTTCGTTTTGTCTTTGCCCATTCTTTCGTACCGAACGATACCGTCAACGAGTGCGAACAAGGTGTCGTCTTTACCGATGCCTACGTTCGTACCGGGATGGATCTTCGTACCTCTTTGGCGGACGAGAATGTTGCCTGCAAGAACTGCTTGACCGTCGCTACGCTTCGTGCCAAGACGTTTTGCTTCACTATCTCTACCGTTGTGAGAAGAACCGGTACCTTTTTTATGAGCGAATAAACTGATAAAAATCATCTTTATTTCTCCTTAAAATCAAAATTTGGTTGTGCTTTTTCAAGCGGTGCGATTAAAGTTCGATCTTTTCAACTTTAACTGCGGTGAAGGGTTGTCTGTGACCCTGCTTCTTACGTTCGTTCTTCTTTGCTTTGTACTTGAAGACAATGATCTTCTTCGCCTTATCTTGCTTAACGACCGTAGCGGTAACTTTTGCGGATTCAACTTCCGCGCCCGTTTTGATACCGTTCTCGTCGGCTACCATAAGCACTTTGAAAGAAACGGTTTCGCCTTCCGCTGCTGCGAGCTTTTCCACTCTTACAACGTCGCCTTCCCCAACTTTATATTGCTTATTGCCGTTATCGATGATAGCGTACATAAAAAGTTTTACCTCCTCTTTCCAGTCTCGAAGAATATCCAAGGCGCAGCTTTTTCCGAAAAAATTGCTGACTTAAAAAGCCCGTTTCTATCGGCTCGACTAACACTATACCACATTTTTTTCTTTTTCGTCAAGCATTTTTGCTATATTTTGCGTATTTTTTTACTTTTTGCGTATGTTTTTGCAACTACCTTCGCAAACTGTTTCCAAATACGAAAAAAGGAGTGAACGATTATGCAAAAAACCGACCGTAAAAAAGACGAAGAAGTGCTTGCCGAAATCTACCGCAACGCACAGCTTGCCTTGCAGTCTATCTCGAATATTTTGCCGCAAGTGGAAGATAAAGGGGCGCGCGCAGAGCTTTTATCGCAGCACGAAGAATATGAAAAACTTTCTTCCAAAGCCACACAGCTTTCCAAGGATTTGGGCATAGAATTAAAAGAACCCAACCCCTTCAAAAAAATGATGATGTGGGGCTCGATTAAGATGAGCTCGCTCACGGATAATTCCCGTTCCCATATCGCGGAAATGATGGTGCAAGGCACGGTGATGGGGATCACCGCGTTAAAGACTTCTTATCGGGACATGCCCGAAAATGCAAACCATGAAATCCGCACCCTTTGCGAAGAAATGATTCGCTTGGAAGAAGGGTTCGAAGAAACGTGGAAATCCTATTTATAATCTTTTTATCGTTGTTTCCTAAAAGCCACCGCTTTTTGCGGCGGCTTTTTCTATTTCATCGCGTACACGCCCCCTTCATTTTGAAAAAATACTTACAAAAAATTCTTTTCAAAACTTTCCGTTTGCCCCTTTACTTTTTTTAGAAAATATGCTATAATATATCGTGAGAGAAAAGGGACGGATTTTTTATGCAAACGCTTTTAAGAAAAACAAACGCGTATAAGCTCTTGGAACGGGAAACGCGGGAAAATAAAAATTCCCACGCGTACCTGCTTCTTTTCGACGACGCGCGCAATTTGAGAGAGACGTTAAAGTATTTTGCGAAAGTCCTTTTTTCCTGCCAAAACGAAGAAACGGACGAAGAAAAACGCTTTTCCCGTTTGATTGATTCGGAGAGCTTTTCCGATTGTCTTTTCTTCCCCGAAACGGGCAAAAAACTTGCCGTAGAAGACGCCGATTCGATTAAGGAAGAATGTCTTTTACGCCCCGTAGAAGGTAAGAGAAAGCTCATTGTGGTAAGTGGTTTTGAAACGGCAAACCCGCCCACGCAAAATAAACTTTTGAAGCTCTTGGAAGAGCCACCCGAAGGGGTTGTGTTCTTGCTTGGCGCGATCAATTCGTTCAATATTCTCACCACCGTCCTTTCCCGCACGAAAAAATTAGAAATTCTTTCCTTTGACCCGAAGGACATTGAAGAATGTTTGGAAAGAATGTACCCGAATAAGTACGATAAAGACGCCCTTTCCCTTTGCGCGGCGGCATCCAACGGTTCGCTTGGCGGCGCGCAAAATATTCTCGAAGGGGGGTATTTTAAGTCCCTTTTAGAAAACGCTTTTTCGCTCGCGCTTTCCACTCGTCACACTTTGCCGATCGCCGTAAAAGCGGTTGGGGAAACCAAGCACGCAAAGGAACTTTTTTCCTTGCTCCGTTTGATTTATCGGGATGCGCTCGTTTTGAAAACGCAAGGCGCGAAAGGCAAACACCGCTTACTCTTAAAGAGAAGCGACGTTTCGTCTGTAGCGGAAAAGTATTCCGAACGCGCGTTGATTTTTGCGCAAGAATGTATTTCGAAAGCGGAAATGGAATTGACGTTCAACGCGAACCTGCCCCAATGCTTGGAGCTTTGTATCGCAAAAATTTTGAGAGAAAATAAAGAATAAGGCTTGCCGATTTTTCAGCACGTCATAAGGATAAATTATGGTAAAAGTAGTAGGAATAAAATTCAAAAACGGCGGAAAACTTTATTATTTTTCGCCCAAAGCAGGGGATAAATACGAACGAAATATGCCCGTCGTCGTAGAAACTTCCCGCGGCCTTGAATACGCGTGGGTGGCATACCCCGAAAAGGACGTGGAAGACGACGAAGTGGTGCAACCCTTGAAACCCGTCATTCGTATCGCAACCCAAAAAGACACCGATTTTTACAACGCTTGCGAAGCAAAAAGACCGCAAGCCATGCAAACTTGCCGTGAAAAGATTATCAAGCACGGCTTGGAAATGAAGCTCGTGGATTGCGAATACGCCTTCGACGGCAGTAAAATCACTTTCTTCTTCACGTCGGCAAGCCGCGTGGATTTTAGAGAACTCGTAAAAGATTTGGCAACTACCTTCCACAACCGTATCGAGCTTCGTCAAGTGGGTACGCGCGACGAAACGAAATACCTTGGCGGTCTTGCTCCTTGCGGCAGAGTGTGCTGCTGCGCAGGCAATATGCCCGAATTCAAAAAGGTGAGCGTAAAAATGGCAAAAACGCAAGGTCTTTCCTTGAATCCCGGAAAAATTAGCGGGCTTTGCGGCCGCTTGATGTGCTGTTTGAGCTACGAAAACGATTACTACGCAGACGTGAGCAAGAAAATGCCAAAGGTGGGCGCGGAAGTAAGCACGCTTGAAGGCAAGGGAATCGTTGCGTCGGTGAATATGCTCAAGCTTTTAGTGAAAGTGAAATTCGACGATAAAAACGGCGGTTGGATCTACAAAGATTACCGCTTGGAAGACGTTCGTTTTAAGAAAAATACTCAACCTGAAAAGGACGATCAAAACGACGATTCCGACGTACTTTAATAGAAACTTTCGTAAAAAAAGAAACGGCTTACAAAAAAATTTGTAAGCCGTTTTTTGTATTCAATTCGTACACGGTACGCCCATTTTTTATAAAGGATTTTTGCGTTCCTTGCCTTGTCCGCGCGGGTATTTCGGGGGAGTAGGCTTTACCTTTTCCACCACGGCAAGCACGCGATCGCCGTACCCTTCGGGAAGGGAATATTCAATCACGTCCGTTAGTTTCCCGCCAAGCGTTTTGTAGGCGGTTTCCGCTTCGTGAATCTCCGTCGTGTCCCCGCTCTTGTAAGCAACGAATTTACCGCCCTTTTTCACGAAAGGTAAGCAGTACTCGGAAAGGGTGTTCATTCTCGCCACCGCACGCGCCGTCACAATATCATATTTTTCGCGGAATTTACCATCCCTTGCGCCGTCTTCTGCGCGAATATTATAAATATTCACGTTTTTGAGCCCAAACTTGTCCACAACCGCGCGTAAAAATTCGCATTTTTTTCCAACGCTTTCAAATAAATCAAAGGAAAGATCGTCGCGAAGGAGCTTTAATACCATGGAAGGGAAGCCTGCACCCGAACCGATTTCGGCTACCCGCGCCCCTTTTTCAAATAAATCCATACCTGCCGCGCTATCCAAGAAATGCTTGAAATAGACATCTTTTTCTTCCAAAATCGTCGTTAAATTATACTTTTGGTTGTATTCCAAGAGCATTTCGCGGAAAATTTCTAATTTTTCCTTGTTTTTTACTATTTCGTTTTCGTAGATTTCTTCACAAATTCTAATCTTCATAGTGTCACTATTATAGCACGATTCGAAAAGAAAAGCAACTTTTTTCCACAAGTTGGTGTATAAAGTTGTCCACAGGTTGATAACTTTTGTGGATAACCGTTTATTTTGTATAATTATACACTCTTTGTTTTTATTTATGTATTTGCTATTTTTAGGGGGTTGGGAATAACTTCCACAATTCCACAAATCTTCCACAAAGTTATCCACACTGTAAACATGGGTTGTCCACAGCTTGGTAAAGTCTATTTTTACTAGGAATATAAAGGGTTTGCGGGAACGAAAAATTGGGTTATCCACCTTTCCACACGCCCTACTACTAATACTACTTTTTTAATTTAATAAATAACAAGACAGGAATCGGGAGTGGGTGAAGGAATTTTTTGGACTTTGGACAAAAAATATGGCAGTCCGCGCTTGACAAAACGCAAAGCTGTGCTATAATAGGACGTACGGAATTTCTTATAAATAAGAAAGCGCCAAAAAAAAGGAGGACGGGTATGGAACAACTGACGATCACCTATCACAACGCAATAAAATCCTGCGCGTTCACCGGGCATAGGACGCTTGAGAAGGATTTTTCCCCGAAATTACTCAAAAAATACGTGCTTGCACTCATAAGTGACGGCGTGGACGTTTTTTATAGCGGTATGGCGCTCGGGTTTGATTTGATTGCGGCGGAAACGGTGCTTTCCTGCAAGAAAAAATTTCCAAATATTCGTTTGATCGCTTGTATTCCCCACTACGGACAAGAAGCGCGCTATTCGGAAAAAGACAAGGCTCGCTATGCAAAGATTTTGAAAAAAGCGGACGAGCAGGTGTTGCTATCCGAAGAATTTACGAAAAATTGCTACATGGATAGAAACCGCTATATGGCGGATCGGGCGGACGTGCTTGTGGCGTATTTGAAACAGAAGACGGGCGGCACGGCTTACACGGTAAAGTATTTCCAAAAAAAGAAACCCTTAAACCGTGTTGTTTTCGTATAAAAAAGGTTGTGAAAAAAATAAAAAAATCCCTTAATTCAAAGGTTTTGCGCTCGTTTTTGCTTGCAAAAAAAAACGGCGTATGGTACAATGGATAGGAAACTAAACGGTTTTTCAATTTATTGAAAAAGCAAGGAGAGAAAAAGACTATGAAATTTATTTGCGACGGTATGATTTTGGCGGATGCTTCTTTGACGGTAAGCAAGGCTTGCGCTGTTAGAACGACCACTCCTATTTTGGAATGCATCAAATTGAAAGCGGAAAACGACGGTCTTACGCTCACGGCGTACGACGGCGAAATTTCCATTGAAAAGAAGATTTTGGCGGACGTTTTGGAAGAAGGCGAACTTTGCGTTGCCGGCAAGACGTTTGCGGATTTCGTGAACAAAATTTCCGCATTCGAAGTGACGATTGCATCGGATGAAGCGGGTATCTTTATCCGTTATACGGATAGCGAAACGTATATGCAAACCCTTTCCGCGGAAGATTACCCCAAATTCAACGTTTCGGATAATGCGGACAAGGACTACTTCACGATGAAGGAAAACGTACTTAAGGATATCATTTCCAAGATCGTATTCTGCTGTGCGACGGATGAATCCCGTCCCATCTTGAAAGGCGCGCTTTTGGAAACGAAGAGCGGCAAACTCAACGTAGTTGCTTTGGATGGCGTGAGAATGGCTTGCGCGACCTGCGATATTGAAGAAAGCAGCGTGGATATGAAGATCGTATGCCCCGCAAGAACGCTTACGGAAATTTCCCGTATGCTTGACGGCGAAAACGACATTAAAATTTACGCGAGCAAGAATATGCTTTCCGTAGAAGTGCAAAACACGGTAATCAATTCCCGTTTGTACGCAGGCGAATTCGTAAAGAAGGAAAATATTTTCCCGATCGACTTCACGACGAAAGTGATTTTGAATAGAGCGGACGTGATCGAAAGTTTGGAACGTGCTTCCGTCATGATTAGAACGGATAAAAATAATCTCGTATTGCTTGATATCAAACCCGGCAAGATCGTACTCACGGCAAACTCGGGTATGGGCAAGGTAGAAGAAACGATTTCCGCGGAGCTTGACGGTAAGGAATTGAAGATTGCTATGAACGGTAAATTCTTGCTTGACGCAGTGAAAGCGCTCGAAGAAGAACAAGTGATTGCATCCTTCAATACGTCCGTTTCCCCCTTCACGCTTGAAAACATGGAGGACAAGGCTTGTCAATATTTGATTTTGCCTATGAGAACGAGAGCGGTAGAGTAAGAAAAAAAACGCCAAAAAAGGGATAAAAACGCGTGGTAAACGAGAAAAACGGCGTGAAAACGCTTGACGGACTTCGTCGCTATGCGGTATAATATGAAAGTTGTCCGCGCTGAAAGCGTGGCGGCGCATAAATAACGAAAAAAAAGATAAAAAACCATATAGGAGAAAAATCATGAAAAGAACCTATCAACCCAAAAAGAGACAAAGAAGCAAAGTACACGGTTTCCGTAAGAGAATGGCAACGACGGCTGGCAGAAAGGTGCTTAAGAGACGTAGAGCAAAAGGCCGTAAGAGACTTACGCACTAATTAACTGAAAATAAAAAGTACAAATTCCTTTCCTTGGCATCAAGGAGAGGATTTGCCATTTTTTTATGACCGTAGGGATTTTGGAAACAAAAGCTCTCAAAGAGAAAAAATGAAGTATTTAAGATTAAAAAAACAAGCGGATTTTCAAAGACTTTTCAAAAACGGAAAGCGCGCGTTTACCCCTTCTTTGACCGTAATCTACCGTCCATCCGATAAGATGCGAATGGGAATTTCTATCGGGAAGAAGCATGGCAAAAGCGTGCAGAGAAACCGTATCAAAAGATTGATCCGAGAAGCCTTCCGTTTGACACAAGGAGAAATGAAGGGCGCGTATTCCTTCTTGCTCATTCCAAAGGTGAGCGAAGAATACTCTTTCAAAACCTTTCAATCGCAACTTCAATGGATGATTCGAAAAGAGAAGCTGTAAGCGGATATTTCGCGGGGCTTTGCCGCGTGAATTTTAAGTATCTTCGCAAGATTATTTTTAAGCCGTACTTGAAAATAATTTGTATGCGAATGATCCGCTTTTATCAAAAGTATATTTCCAAAAATACTTGCAAATACGTTCCTTCTTGTTCGCAGTACACGATGGAATGTATCAATAATAAAGGGGTAATTCTAGGCATTTTGCTTGGCGCTTGGCGCATTTTACGGTGCAATCCTTTATCCAAAGGCGGGTACGATCCCGCGCCTTTGCCCTATTTCAAAAAAAGATGGCTTTTGTGATTTGACAAAGATAATAACCGCGTGAAAAACGCAAAAAATATAGTTTAGGAAAGTGGCGTGCGAGTTCTCGTGCGCTCAATTGAAAAAATGGGAAGTTTAAATATTCAAGACGTCTTTCTTCCCCTTTACGGGCAAACGTTTGACGTTTCATTGAACTGGATAGGCAACTTAATTCGCATACTCATTAGCGGAGTAGGCGTAGTTGGTGTGGGCGTTATTCTGTTCTCTTTGATTTTGAAGGGTATTACCCTTCCCCTTGATATTTATCAAAGAGTTTCCATGCGTAAACAAAACAACCGCATGAAAGAAAACAAAGACAGAATGGAAAAATTAAAGAAGCAATACGCGAACGACGAAAAGCTCTATAACCAAAAGGTTATGGAAATGCAACGCGAAGGCGGTTTTTCCGTGCTCTCCGCGTGCTTGCCTATGATCGTTTCGTTGATTATCTTTATCGTTGCGATTAACGCATTTAACGCATACGCACAGTATTCCAACGTAAAAAATTATAACACGCTCGTGAACGCGTATAACGAACAATTCTACGAATACACGCCTGAATTCACGGAAGATACTTTCGAAATTACCAAACAAGAAACGAAGTATGATGCAGACAACGTCGTAGAAGAAATCACGGTAGAATTCAAGGTTTCCGACGACGTTGCGGATAACTATATCTACTACACGGGCTCGTACACGGTAGAAAAAGAAGACGTTGCAAAATATGAAGCTTTAATGAGCGACGCTGAAACGGCTTTTGAAACGCAAAAATCGTACGTAGAGCTTGCAAGAAAAATGTACTTTGCGGACGTAGAAAAAATCAAAAACTGCACGGATTCGGAAATGATCGCGCAAATTAACGCGCATTACGACGAGCTTGCAAATGCGGATTTGACGAACGACGCTAAAATGGAAAATGCAATCCGTAACTATTTCCGTGCGCAAGCGCAAAAGGCCGTAAAAGTAGCGTACCAAACGAAGGTTTCCAAGGATACGAAGTTCCTTTGGATTAAGAATATTTGGTCGGTTGACGCAAGCTATAAGCACCCCGTATTAAGTTATTCCGCTTTCAAATCCGAAGCAAAGCAAGAAAAGTTTAAGGTGGAAGGTGAAGGCAAGGTTTCCTACGGGAATATCGATACCTACACCGACGCATACAAGGAAGAAGCGTATAACGATATCACGAAAGAATTATCCACGTATAAGAAGCAACCGAACGGTTATTTTATCATGATCGCCCTTTCGATCGGTACGATTTTGCTTCAACAAGTGGTGATGCAACATTCGCAAAAGGAACAACAAAAATACCAAACGGTGGACGGTCAAGGTAAGGGCCAAGGCAAAATGATGATGATCATTATGACGGGTATGTTCGCGATCTTCTCGTTCATGTACAGCTCGGCATTCTCGATCTACATGATCACGAGCAACTTGTTCTCCATGATATCGACTTTGGTAATCAATTTCTTCGTAGATAGAAGCGCATCGAAGAAGGAAGCGCTTGCAACGGAAAAGCGTTTTGCAAACACGGCGATCGATAGAGTAGAAAAGGCAAAACAAGCAGGTATTGCATCTGCGGATAAGAAACGTAATAAGAATAAATAAGAGAGAATTGCGCCACGCGTAGGCGCGGACGTAGGAGTAAAATAATGAATTACACGGAATTTACGGGAAAGACGGTGGCGGAAGCCATTGAAAAGGGCTTGAAAGAGCTTGGAATCACCGAAGAACAAGCGGATATCCGCGTTTTGGAAGAAGGCAAGAAAAAGCTTTTCGGTTCGGTGAAAGCGCGCGTTGAAATCGCTGCAAAATGCGAAGAATGCGCAAAGGAAGAATGCGTAGAAGAAAAGTGCTGCCCCGCTGTTTGCTGCAACGGTACGGACGGCGAAAGAACGGTGGCGTTCTTGGAAGGTTTGTTCGAGCTCTTGAATATCAAGGCTTGCACGGAGCTTGTTTCGGAAGGCGAAAAGATTGAAATCAACGTGACGACGGCAAATACGACGTCGGTTATCGGTAAAAAAGGCGCAACGCTTGATGCAATTCAAACGCTTGCAAGCGCTGTTGGCAACACGGGCAGAGACGATTACAAGCGCGTAGTGGTTGACTGCGACAACTATCGTGAAAGCCGTGAAAACACGTTGAACAAGCTTGCGGAAAACTTGGCGCAAAAAGCAATTCGTATGGGCAAGAAGATTATGCTTGAACCCATGAATCCTTACGAAAGAAGAATTATTCACGCGGCTCTTTCCGAAAGAGAAGGTATTTCCACGGAAAGCGAAGGCAAAGAACCGAACCGCTATTTCGTGATTATTCCCGATAATTTGGAAGATCCCGATGCACCCGCAATTCCTGCAAGAAACGATCGTGAACGTCGCGGCGGTAGAAACGATAGATCGCACGGCCGTGGCGGCAAGGGCGGTTTTAACCGCGGTAGCAACGGCAAACGCGGTGGTTTCGGCGGTAAAAAGCCTTACAACCGTGATAGAAAGCCCGCAACCGGCGCAACCGGTGGCACGTCCTTGAAGACGTCGAATGATTTCTTCGGTATCTTCCTTGGCAACAGCGGAAATAACAGCGAAGAATAAAATTAAAAGAGTAACCCCCGCTTGCGGAACACCGCAAGCGGGGGTTTTGTTTTATTCAATATATACGGTTATTGCAAAAAGCGGACGTTGCGCTGAATACGTTTTAACGAGAAATACGTAGGCACGCCGAGTGCGTACACCCAAACGCATTCCGTTAAGGCAAGCGAGCCAACAAAAGCGAAATACGCCGTCCAAACACTAGAATAACCCGCGCCGCCATCACAAAGAAAGACGATAATAAAAGGGATAAAAAGCGAGTTAAAAAGTACGGGGAAAAATCCGCCAAGCCCCACTTTTAACGGCTCGTTTTTAATTTTTCTGCCTACCATGTACGTAGCGAGCGCGGCAAACAGCGTTGCAAGCGAGCCGATAAAGACGTCGTACACAAGATAGGGCGAAGCCAAATTCGAAAGCATACACCCCACGTACAGCGCGGGCACGGCTTCTACGTAAAGTAGAGGCAAAATACAAAGCGCCTCTGCCGGTCGGATTTGAAAAGGGCCGAAGGCAAAGGGCGTGAATGCATAGGTGAACGCGACGTAAAGCGCGGCAATAATACCCGCGCGGCAAAGCCGCTTCGTAGTGACGTTTTTCATAAAATTGTACCTCGGTTTTTTTATTTGCCGACTTTCTCGGCATGGGAAGTGTTTTCCGAAAACCTTCCAACGGAGTATAGTATAGCACTTTCGGCGGGGTTTGTCAATGCTTTTACGCGCCCTGTCGCTTTTTTGAGCAACGTTCCCAAAGCAGGGCGGCAATTCCGTCCGAAAGGATTTCCGCCATGGTATAGACCAAATTTAGACGGGTGCTATTCAAGAGTCCGTAATTCGCCACTGATTTTTCCGCCACGATCCCGAGCGCGGAAACGTCCCCGAGCGCACCGAGTTTTTTTTGCGCACCTGCGCCCGGTTTTAGCGGGGAATCGGAAAGCTTTATCAAGCCGATATCCCCTTCTTCCCCAACGGCGGCGTCCACGGTGAGCACTTGACTTTCGGTGTGGGTATCCCGCAAAAGCGCGCGCACGTACTTAATCTCTTTGGCGGTGACGGGGGATGCGAGTGTGCCGTAGATAAAAACGTTCAAGCCCTGCGTTTTATAGCGGAGCATAGAGCCGGTGATCGGCCCAAGACTATCCCCGATCACGAGATCACTACCCACACAAACAATCACGGGTGGAGCGTCGAAAAGAGGGTGATTTTGCGGTGAACTCGTACATGCCCCCTTCATTTTTTGTGTTTTGCGGTAAAAATCGCGTTTTAAGAGTCGGTCAAGAGATAGAGAAACGCCGTCGGCGGCGAGTTTATTAAAGACGTGAAAAGCATAATCCATAGTGGGATAAGTATTGCCGAAAGGGGCGTTTTTCAAACCTTTTTGAAGAATTTTCTAAAAGTTCGGGCTTACCCCTTGAAAAATGGGGAAAAGTGTGCTATACTATAACGGCGTTTAGGAAGAAGAAAAATAGGAATAATCAATAAAAGGGGGAAGAATATGTTTTTAGGACTATGCGCGGCGCAATGGCAAAATTATATTGCGGACGGGATTGCGCTCTTATTTATAATAGGTTTTACAATCGTGTGCTCAAAACGGGGCTTTATCGACTGTTTCTTTGGGTTTATTTCCACGCTTGTGGCGTTGATCTTGGCGGTGACGATTGCAAAATCCTTCATGAATGCCACGGACGGACTTTTCGGTTTGCGAGCTTCGCTGACGAAGAGTTTGACGAAGTGGTTTTCGAAATTTGACGGTTTTGACGTAGATATTTCCGCGGTGGGTACGGAAGCCGCGCTCAACAACGCGGACTTGCCTGCGGTAATTGCAAAACTCGTTTTGAAATCGACGTCTTCGACGTTAGAACCTGGCACGACGCTCGGCATCTTGCTTGGCTCGACGGTGGCAAGATTGCTTTGTTTGCTCCTTTGCGCGCTCGTGCTTTTCATTTTAATCAAGATTGTGATAAAAATTCTTCGCAAGGCGCTTACGAAAATTGCGGAAAGCATCCCCATTTTGGACGGCGTGAATGCGCTGCTTGGTGCGCTGGTTGGTTTATTACAAGCCATTTTAATCTTGAGTGTGATTATCGGTGTGCTTACCCTTTTCCCTTCGGATACGATCACGGAATATTTCGCGAATACCTATTTGGTGAAGGTTTTATTCGATCACAACCCGTTGGTGGCAATTTTGGGGCTTTTCCTATAAGACGAAAAATAATAAAAACGGCGGTTTTCCGCCGTTTTTTCATGCCCAAAAATACGAATATACAAATATGCTATGCGAATAACCTTGTGGATAACTGTGGATAACTTTTGCCGTTTTTCAAAAAAGAACGAATGTTTGTGGATAAATCCGTTATTTTCTCACAAAAACACCGATTTTCAGGGAAAAATTAACACTTTTTTCATTTTTGAAAAAAGTTATCCACGGAAAATAAAATATATTAACAAAATTAAAAACCGTAAAAATGGGGGTGTTATCCACAAAAAGAAGGAAAATTCCTAGATTTTGGCATAAAAATGGTAAGTTTTGTACAAGAATGTGGAAAAGTAGGAAAAATTATCCACAAAAAACGTGGGGGGTAGGTGGACAACCCCTACTTATCCACAAAAACACCAAAAATGGCGGGTTTTTGCGTTTATGCAAGGATTTATAATCGTATTTTTTCCCGATTTTCGACCGCGTTTGATAGTTTTCCACAAAAACTAACGTGGGGGAATTGTGGATAACTAAACGTTTGTTCTTATTTTGTGGAAAGAGTTTTGCTGTGGATTGTGGAAAACGGGATTAGCGCACGTTTTTGAAATGGACGGAGACGGAAATTGCGCAGTTTTGCAAAAGGGAATCGGCGAAGCGGTGGAGTTTTTTCTTGCCGTGTTTTATGAGTAAAGCTCTCGTGCCGAAGAGATCGCAGCCGCAAGCGCGGCTTTTTTCATATACGGAGAGAATTTCGCTCGCCAACTTCTTTTCGGCTGCGGAAAATACGCCGCTTGGTACGTCGCCCATGTCCGCGCCGTCGTTTAGGGGTAGGGCTTGCGAATAATCAAGCAAGCCTGCCGTGAGAGAAAGGCGAATTTTGAGTTGCGCGCGGCCGTCCGTGCCCGTTTGCAGTTGGAGCTTGGCGGCGTTATTTTTGATATTGAGCGCGCAAGTGTTTTCCCCTTTTTCCACAGAATAGGGGGCAAGGCGGAGCTTGCTTTTGACGGCGCTATACGCAAATGATTCGCTTGCGGTGAGCTGCCCCACCCGCTTGCCTTTGACAAAAAGCGCCGTTTCCCCCGCGGAAAAGACGGGTTTTTCTTCTTGGGAGCTTGGCGGTTGGTTTTGTGAGCCGCCCGCGCTGTCTTGCGCGGGGTTTTGCGGGGAATTTTGCATATTTTGGCTGTTTTGACCGATCTTTTCTTGTTGCGGTTCGGTTTTTAGAATGGGCAAATAGGAGGACGAACTATCCGAAAAATAGGCACTCGCGAACTCGCGTAAGGTGATAGGGAGCGTCGCGCCCACGCGCTTGGCGTGCGCGGAAAGGACCTTGCCGATTGCAATCGACGAAGAAGGATCTACGAGTGCTTTGGTGTTCAAAATATCGGTGGCGAGTCCGTCGCAAGTGGCGAGAAGACAATCGTCGGAAAGGTACTCGTCCAAAAGGAAGAAATCGAGCGCGTCAAAGACGTTATATTTCGTTGTTTCCGCACCAAGCACAATCAAATTGCAAAAGACGAGCTTGGGATACCAACCCGTTTTGGCGTTGATTTGATCGAATGCGTCCGCAATCGTCTTGCCGCGGCTAACAATTTGCACCGATTCCGTTTGCTTGCCTTGCCCGGACGATTGCGGAATAGCAAGCTGTGACGTGACGATAAACTCATCCCCTTCACGATCGATTCCCGCGGCGGTGATAATCGCCGTCTTTTGCACGTCGAGTAGCCCAAAATCGTTGGAAAAGAATAAAAACGCAAGCAAAGCAATGATGAGAATATAATATCGGATTGTATTTTTTACGTGCGCTCTATGCATGGTCCGGCTCCTTCGTTTTTCTTGGATTTTTCGGCGGTTTTTTCGTTAAACTCGGCAATAGTATTAAAAACAAGGGGAGCATGTCCGCAACCAAGAAAAAAATAAAAAATGTTTCACGTGAAATAATTTTATAAAAAAGGTTATAATGTCGGTTAAAAAACAGGGCGAAAAGAAAGAGCGAGATATTCAAGATTGCGGATAAAAGCGTTCGTTTTTCGGTGTGGAAGGTGGCGGATAGTAAATTTGTGGCGTATTGAACGGGTAGGCAAGTGTAAAAAATGAGCACAACGGAGAGAAGGTAGATAAAAATTAGATCGATTCTACCAACGACCTTGAGTGCGGGGAAATACTGCGCGATTTTTGAAAAGGCGTAGTGTTCTCTCGGGGCAAGCGTACCAAAAACGGCGTAAAAAACGGCGAGAAAGAGCAAGGTAAACGCCGCGCCCACGCCGTAGCCCGCCATAATTTTTTTGCTATCCCCTTTTTGATAACGTAAGTGAAAAAGTAGGGGCAGAAGCAACACCGTATCGGAAAAATGGGGCGCGGAATAGGAAAATGCCAAGGTGTTTTGGCGGAAGCTCGTGCCGAAAAAAGGGAGTAAGTTTGAAAAATCCGCGCTTGGAATTGCCATAAAAAGCAAGGCGAGAAAGGGCAATAGAAAGAGAAAAAGACATAGATCACCACTCCTACCGATTGCGTTGATTTTTTTGGTACAAACGTAGGCGCACACAATAAAAAATGCGCCGAAAGAAAAGGTGGTGGGCGCGGTGTCGAAGAAAGCCGCGTAGACGAATTTTTCCAAATCTAAAATGGGCAAAAGGGCAGCGAAAAGGAAAAAAACAGTAAAGACTGCATAGAAGAAAATAGCCCATTTTCCAAGCGAAAACTGCAACCGTTCGGCAAGCGTTTGCTTGGATTGTGCGCATACGTATAAGAGTGCAAGGAGAAGCAAGCCTTGCAAAAGAAGATGCATAAACGCGGGGATAAGTAAATCCCCTTTGGCGTATTTTGCGAGTAAGGAAGGAACTTCCAAAAATTTAGATACGGGCAAAAGAAAGGCGCAAATAAAAGCAATCTGTCTTGCGTGTATCGATTGTGTGGCAGATTTATTGCTAGATGAAATCACGATAAAAATTCCTTAAGTTTTTAATTCAACGCGTACATGGTGGGTGTATTTTCTATTTTTCCTTCAAACGGGTGTAGTTTTTTGATTGTAAAACGGATGGGCGTTTATCTAAATCAGACATGTCATATTTTACGATTGTATCTCGCAAATCGTGTGTTTTTAAGGGGGAGAAGGGCGCAAGTAAAGGCGCGCCGAAGCTATCTGCTGTGATAAGGTAATATAATAGAAAAGTGAGTAAAAGGACGATGCCGAACGGGCCGATGCTCCCCGCAACGAGCAGGAAAAGCCAACGGAGTACGCCGCCCGTTTCCACGAAGGAAGGAACGGTGTACAAACAAATACCCGAGAAGGCGACGATAATGATAGCGGGGGTAGAAAGGAAACCCGCGGAAACCGCCGTTTCGCCGAGTACGAGCGCGCCGACGACGGAAAGACTCATGCCGACGTATTTCGGCATACGCACACTCGCTTCTTTTAGCACTTCGAGCAAAAATAGCACGACGAACATTTCCAAATTCGGGGAAAGGGGCAATTCGCGGACGCTGCTTGCGATTGTGAGCATTAATCCGAGTGGCAAAAGCTGCATTTTGAAAAGCTGTGCCGAGACGTAAAACGCGGGCAAAAGAATCGCGACGAATAAGGCAAGTAGGCGCAAAAAGCGGAAAGTCGTGGAAACGAAGGGGGAATGGAAATAGTCTTCGCTGCTTTGTAAGCCTTCCGTTAAAAGGTAGGGGGCGGTGAGTGCAATCGGCGAACCGTCCACCAAAATCCCCACCCTGCCTTCCATGATTTTTGCGCAAAAAATATCCGGCTTTTCCGTCGTGCCGAGCGTATGGAAAAGGGAATGCTTGCGCTCGGAAATTAGCGCGGAAATATAGGAAGAATCGGGGAGATAATCGACGTCGATTTTTTGAATGCGCGCCTTAATCTCGTCAAGCACGTCTTCGTTGCTCGTTCCCGACAAATAACAAAGCGTAACGGCGGTATCCGAGCGACGGCCAACCCGCATGGTTTCAAAACGCAGCTCGGGGGTTTTGAGTCGTTTACGAACGAGCGACATGTTCGTTTTAATATCTTCGATAAAGCCTTCTCTCGGGCCTTTCACGGCAATATCTGTCGGCGGCTCGGCAACAGAGCGGACGGGCAAAAGCTTTGCGCCCACGATAAAGCCCGTGGAGAGTTCGTCCACGAGTAAAAGACTATTTCCGTCCAAGATTTCCTTAATGGAATCCGCAATTTTTTCCACCGTTTTTAATTCGGGAAAAAGCAGGGATTTTTTCAAGTTTTCTTCATTCAACGCGTACCTGCCCCCGTCATTTTTTGCAAAAAGTCGGGAAAGGGGGCGGGCAATAAGGTCACCGAGTACTTCTTTATTCACCACCCCGTCGGCATAGACGATCGCGCACGAAACGCCGTCTTCCGTTTGGAAGTCGTAGGTTAAAACGTCTTCGGAAGGAAGGAGTTTTTTGAGTTCCGTCAAATTTTTTTGTAAGCTTTTAGAGAAAACGTTCACAAGGCTAGCGTGGGTGTTTTTTGGAAAAAGTATACGAAAGGGGTGCGCGCTATTGACATTTTCGTGATTTTATAGTAAACTATACGGGAAGAAAAGGAAAAAGGAGTGAATTATGGAAGGCGTAGAGCTTGGCGAATACGAAGTGCTTGAAGATATGCTCGTGGACGGCTTGCAAATCGTGCAAGACACACGGCTTTATCGTTTCACGTCCGATTCGGTGCTTTTGTCCCGTTTCGCAAAAGCGAAAAAGCGGGATAAGGTGGCGGATTTTTGCGCGGGAAGCGGGATTGTGGCTTTCCATTTTTACGCAATCAACCGCAAGGAAATCGACGGCTTGGAATTCACCCTTTTCGAAATGCAAAAGGAGCTTTCCGAGTTATCGAAGAAAACGGCGCTAGTGAACGGCTTTGAGAATTTTACAATTGAAAATTGTAAGCTGCAAGAAATAAGCAAAACTTATAGAGAAAGCTTTTCGCTCGTGCTTTGTAATCCGCCGTATGAACGGGCGGGGAGCGGCTTTGACAACGACGAATACCACAAGGCGGTGTGCCGCAAGGAATTGACGCTCACGTTGCAAGAAATTGCCAAGGCGGCGAATTTTGCTTTGAAGTTTGGCGGGAGAATTTGTATGCTTCACCGCGCCGATCGTTTGCCGGAAGTTTGCTATCACTTGAAAGCGGAAAATATCGAAGTGAAGAAGATTCAATTCGTGGGGGGCAGGGATGCGACGAAGCCCTATTTGGTGATGGTGGAAGGCGTGAAGGGCGGGAAGCCCGGCTGCACGATTTTGGAAACGATCGTCAACGTAAGAGAATAAAAAAGGAATGAGAGAAATATGGTTAGTTTTGTAGCAACGCCGATCGGTAATTTGAAAGATATTACCCTTCGTGCTTTGGAAACACTTAAGGAAGCGGACGTGATTTTCTGTGAAGACACCCGTCATACAATCAAGCTCTTGAACGCGTACGAAATTAAAAAGCCTTTGTATGCGTGTCATAAATTCAACGAGACGGAAGCGGCGGAAAAGATTCTTGCCGCGAGTAAACGCGGGGAAAACGTGGTGGTGGTTTCGGATGCGGGTACGCCCGTCGTTTCCGACCCCGGCAATATCGTTTGCAAAATACTCCGCGAAAACAACGAGCCCTACACGTTGATTCCCGGGGCTTGCGCTTTCGTGGCGGCGCTCGTTTTGTCTGCCTTGCCCGCGGGAAGATTTGCGTTTATCGGGTTCTTGCCCGATAAAAACAGTGAGAAAAAAGAGCTCCTTGAAAAGTACAAGGATAGCGATTTGACGCTCGCTTTCCATTGCGCGCCGCAAGACGTGGATAAGGACGTGAAGGCAATGTATGAAGTTTTTGGCGACCGCAACGCATGCGCGGTGCGTGAAATTACCAAACTGCATGAAGAAGCGGTGAATTTCACGTTAAAGGAAGGTCTTTCCGGGGAAAAACGCGGGGAATACGTACTCGTCGTGGAAGGCGCGAAAGAAGGGGAAAGTCCCTTAAACGCACTCTCGGAAGTGGAACATATTAAGCACTATATGGCGGCCGGTTTGGATAAAAAAGAAGCGCTTAAAAGGGCGGCGAAAGACCGCGGCGTGACGAAATCCGAGCTCTATCCGTTTGCGATTGATTTGTAATTTAGGTATAAGTGTAGATAATAGCTATGCTATTATCTAAAGTTGATATAAGGAGAGATTATGGCATATTATATTGTTAGTTTTGGTGTAATGCTGCTGTGTGCGGCAATCGGCGCGAGCGCGAGCATGAAGGTGCACCGCGCATTCAATAAGTACGGGAATATTCCCACGCAATCGCGTATGTCGGGCTACGACACGGCGACGAGATTGCTTCGCGCGAATGGTGTGAAGGATATTCGTGTGGGAAAAGTGCGCGGGACACTTTCCGATCACTATCACCCGACGAAAAAGGAAGTGAATCTTTCGGACAGCACGTACGGCGATACGTCGATTGCGTCCGTGGCGGTGGCGGCGCACGAAATCGGGCACGTTATGCAAAACAAGAAGGGCTATCCCCTTTATAAGCTTCGCCGTGTGCTCGTTCCGATCACGAATATCGGTACGGCGTTGGCGGTTCCGCTCGTATTGATCGGCTTGGTGTTGGATTTTGCCGTGGCATCCACGCAAAACTCGGATATGGGTTGGTACTTGGCGCTTGCAGGCGTTGCGCTTTACGGACTTTCGACGGTGTTTGCACTCGTCACGTTGCCCGTGGAGTTGGACGCAAGCAGACGGGCGAAGAAAATGCTTGTGGCGGAAGGGATTTTGACGGACGAAGAACTGCCTTATGCGGACAAAATGTTGGACGCGGCGGCGAATACCTACGTAGCGTCGCTCTTGACGTCGATGATTTATTTCTTGCGTTTTGCCCTTTGGGTATTTATAATGTTCGGCAATAGAAAAGACGATTAAAAGAAGAAGGAAGGCCTTGCGGCTTTCCTTTTTTTGTTGGGGAGTGCGTGGGGCAAAAGACGTGCGACTGTGGTGCGCGGAGACGGAGAAGCGAGTTGTTTTCGTTTACAAAAAATGGGATTTGGCATCGGTATGGACGAAAAATGGAAATTATGGGAAATGATGACTTTTTCTCATAGAGAAAGGGAGATTTTTTACACAGTTCGTATAGAGAAAGTGGAAAAGCCAAAAATTGTTTAATAAAAAACAATGAAACTTTCAAAAAGTGGGATAAAAATCGTTGACAAAGATTTGCAAAAGTATATAATAGACACTATGCGTTATAGTGAAACTATAAATAGCATATAAATAAGACACAATTTTTTTCTATCTTTTAGGAGAAGTGACAATGAAAAACAAAATGAAAAAATGGAGCACGTGGCTTTGCGGGATCGTTGCGGCGGTTTGCTTGGGCGGCGCGGGCGTAGCTTTGGCGACGTCGGCGGAAACGACGGGCGTCGTGGCTTCGGCAGAAACCTTTACGGTAACCGCAATCAAAGCGGAAAGTGATAGTAGTGCAACCACATTGTATATCACAGACAAAGACGGCGACGGCAACTCTTGGGGCGCGGGCGATTGGGATAACAAATATTCCTTGGAAGCGGATAGCGGCGTGGGCTTGACTTTGAACGGTCAAATTCTTACGACGACGGATATTAAACAACCCGGTTCGTTTTTTATCGGTTTGGGTGTTGTGGCGCAAGAAGGCGACGTGTTCATCATCGATGGTACGTATTCCAACGCAACGACGGGCAAGAGTATTTCGTTTGATAACTGCGGTTTGAAATTTAACGGTACGGCATGGGAAAGCTGCACGGCGATTTCGCTTGGTTCTATGGCGGCACAAGAAGGCGGCGATGATTTCATCAACTTAAAGGGTGAAAACGACACTGCAAACGGCAAAACGTTGACGCTTGTGAAGGGTAGCGGTATTCGTATGAATGAAGAAGCCGTAAACAGCTACGTAAAGAGCATTACGACGGAAAACGGCGGCGTAACTTTCACTGCGGCAAACATAAAAGACGTAGTTGCGGACGTTATTCGTATTAGCGGTCTTTTCCAAGACGGCGAAGGTACGTATTATTCGATTACGGACTCCTACTTGATGTGGACGGGCGAATTTTGGAGAACGCTTTCGGGCTACCAAGCGATTATCAGTAAGATTACGACGGCGGACGCAGGGCTTGACGCGGACGGCAAGAGCCGCTTCTACGTTCCTCTTGAAAAGCGCGCGATTGCTGAAGACGACTGGAATACGAAGCTTACGCTTGTAAACGGTACGGGCTTCAAATTGAACGGCGTGGAAATCAAGGGTTATATCAAACTAATGAAGAACAGCTTGTACGTGAGCTTGGGCGTAACGGCAAAAGAGAACGATATATTGACGATTAACGGTTTGTACGCGCACACGAACGGCACGAAATTCCTTTTTGCACCGACGCAAGCGTTGATCTTTAACGGTAGCACGTGGGAATGCCTCGATTACAATTTCTGGATCACGTACGATTTGGATGAATTGATCGTGGACGGCACGAGCAGTGCGGTTGAAACGGCAGCGTCGAATGAATTGTACTTGACGAGAGCGGACGCGGGTTGGATTCCCGTTTCCGATTTGGAAGAAGCCTTCGAATATGAAAGCGGTTTGGGTGTGAAAGTAAACGGCGACGTCGTAGATTATACCCTTAAAAGTGTGAACAGCCGTGTTTACTTGGAAATTCCTTCCTTGCAAGAGGGGGACATCGTTTCCGTAGGCGGTACGTTTACCTACAATAATCAAAAATCGAGATACGTAATCCAAGAAGGATACTACAAGTGGAACGGTTCTGCTTGGGAAGCGGGCGAAGCGTATTTCAAGCAAGAAATTAGCGGCGGCGTAATCGAAGAAGAAGGCTTATCGAAAGACGGTTTCTTCTTTGCGTGTGGCAAGAGCGTGGGCGCAGTAAGTTGGGATGACGCGTACGAATACACGAACGCGACCGTGAAATTGAACGGCAAATCGATCAACAACGTCGTGATCAAACCCCAAGGTTCGAAATTATACTTTGACGTACACGCACTTAACGTTCATAACGGCGACGTTTTAACGATAGAAGGTACGTTTATTTGCAAAGTAGGCGCGGCAACGTCGGAAATTACGTTCACGACGGCGCAAGCGTTCGTTTATAACAACGGTACTTGGTCGGTGGATGAATATCAAACCTACGACATCGGCAAATTTATCTTGCACGTAAATAGTACCATCGGCGGCGGGAAAAACTTGAACGACACGTTGTACTTGACGAGAGCGGATGGCGAAGCACTTCCCGTTTTGAGCTGGGATTATTTCTTCATTTTGGAAAAGGGTGACGGTCTTACGGTCAACGGCGAACAAAAATCGATGGATACGATTAAGAGTACGGGCGACGGTTTCTACGTGCACTTTGAAGGGGTAGAAGCTGGTGACGAGCTTGTGGTTGGCGGCGTATTCGTATGCGCATCGCAAGGCGTGAGATATCTTGTGGAAGAAAGCTCCTTCGTATGGGACGGTAGCAAGTGGGAAAGCGTAAACTACACCAAGCATACCATTAAAAACTTGCAGCCTACGTCGCCGAGTACGAGTGCGGGTGCTGCAAATTCGCAAATTTACTTAAAGATTAACGGTTCGACGGGCTTGCCTGTGCAAACGTGGGATTATAAATTCTACATGCAAAGGGGCGAAGGCTTGAAGGTGGACGGCGTAGCGCGCAACATCAACGAAATGAAGAGTGCGCCGGAAGGTTTGTGGTTATCGTTTGAAGGCGTACAAGTGGGCGCAACGGTTTCCCTTTCGGGTGTATTCGTTTGCAAGGAATTGAACGTACAATATACGATTGAAGAAATCAACGTTACGTGGGATGGTAGCAAGTGGATGGCGAAGTCCTTCTCGGAAGATCAGCTTGAATTTGCCGATACGATCACCAACGTAGATTTGGGTTGGGATTTAACGCAAGCGTTTAACGGTACGCACGATTATATGGGTGCGACCTATCAAAAGAGTGAAGAAAATACGACGGGTTCGGTTAGATTCCGCTTTATTTACAACTCGACGAACACGGAAGCGGGTGAAATCAATTTCCGTATGCGTACGCCTACCAACGACGTTTGGGATACGACGTTCTCGGTACGTCTTATTTGGGGCGGTATTGAATTTTGTGGCAAGGGTCCCGCGGTGAAGTTTGCGAACAACACCGATTATTTGGTGGAAATCGGCACGATTAACCTTAAAGATAGCACGAGCGTTTGGATGTATATTAAGGTGGACAACATTATCGTCGATTCGCAAATCATTGAAAGCAACGTGTTGGGTTCGAATGCGTTTAGAGTGTATTTTGGCGACGTTGCGGCTGGCACTTTCAAAGATCCCGATCACGTAGGCGTGCAATACGAAGGTTCGGATACGCAAGTTTTTGCGAAGGGGAGCGAATTGACGCTTATGGACGCAACGAGCGATATGTTCGTTGGTTGGATTGTAAATGGCGAGCTTTACGCGGCAGGCGATACACTTATCGTGGAAGAAAGCGATTTGGCGATTTCCGCGTTTGAAATGGATTTCAAGCTTAAGTACGGCGCGGCAATTCGTCTTACGAATACGGTGGAAGAATCGGGTATTCGTTTTACGCCTATGATCAACACGGCGGATTTGAATGCGCTTAACGGCTATGACGTGCGCGTAGGCTTCGGTACGTTGATTATGCCTAACGATTATCTCGCGGCAGGTCAAGCGCCGAACTTGGTAGATTTCGTGGCAGGCTCGACGATTTTGAAGATCGAAAACACCGGTTATACGGAAACGGATAAAGACGAAGCGAACTACACGGCGTACTACGGTGCAATGAACCAAATTAAAACGAAGAACTACGGCAGAGAATTTGCGGGACGTGGGTACATGGAAATCACCTTCGAAAGCGGTGCTGTAAGAACGATTTACACGCCTTTCTCGGCGGATAACGTGCGCTCCGTGAAGTGGGTTGCTAACGCGGTAATCAACGATACGCCTGCATACGAAAAATTGAGCGACGCGAAGAAAGCAATCGTGGAAGGTTACGCAAACAGCGAAGATTATAGCAAGAGTGCAAAGGCGGCGCGTACGTCCGTTGCGCAAATGGAAGAAAATTATGCTGCGGCATTCGTTGCCGGCGGTAAAAAGGAGAGCGTGTGATGAAAAAGATTTATATTGAATTAGAATTAAACGTAATTCTTTTTACGGCGGAAGATATCCTTACTTTGTCCGACAACGAAAAGGACGACGTAATGGGTGATATTTTCGATTGATCGAAAGCAAGCGGTCAAAAAAAGTACGGCGAAAGCGGGAAGCTTTCGCCGTTTTTTCATGCAAAAAAAGAAAATTTGGGGATTGACAAGGGTGATTTTCGGGGGTATAATAAAAGGGAAGAAAATTACGAAGGAATGGAGTGGAAAGAAAGAGTATGATGCACTTTTTTACGATGAAAAACATTAACAGCGGGGTGGAAGAATTTCGAAAAAATCCCGATTCGGTGCTTTTGGACGTGCGGACGGAAGAAGAATATTTGGATGGGCATATTTGCGGGAGTGTGAACGTGCCTTTGCAAAAAATCGAAGGGATTTTGGAAAAAGTGACCGATCCGCGCAAGGTGATTTACGTATATTGTCGAAGCGGGGTGCGTAGTGAAAAAGCGGTGACGATTCTAAAACAAATGGGCTACGCGAACGCCATTGATATCGGCGGGATTCTCGCGTTTAAGAAGAAGGACGAGATTGAGTGAGAAAGATGATTAGGTTAAACGAATTATTACATATTAAAGAAGAAGACTTTTGTGCATATAAGGTGCATTTTGCAACGGATGCAAATGAGAAAAAGAAGCCCTACAACGCTTTTTTAATTGATGAATTTAAGGAATGGCAAGAATGTCAAACAAACAAAAATTTTGGCAGAGAATATATTTTGTCTTTAATTTATTATGATAAAGACGTTTGGATGTTTGGTGGAATTTACAAAGTTTTGCCTATTCCACCCACCCCGATAAAAAGAGTGGATGGTTGGAAGGGGTGGAAATATCAAACGCAATTAACCGATCAAGCGAAGGATTATATAGGCAGAGCCTTTTTTAGATTTAAGAAGGAGTTTCGTGCATCCTATCCTTTATTAGAGTTGGTGCCTAAAAAAGGCGATCCTATTGCGCGAATGCCGTTAGCATATATTTTAGAAAAACGGGCAAGGCTTACGGATTTTTTGGGTTTTGATCAAGTGAATATAGATTACAAAACCTTAAAACATATTATATCCGATAACGTACAATCTTGGAAAACGGCTTTGTCGAACGTAAAAGGTGTTTATTTGATAGCCGATACTTTTTCGGGTAAGCAATACGTTGGCAGTGCTTATGGGGAAAATTGCCTTTGGCAACGTTGGCTTGAATATGTAAAAAACGGGCACGGTGGAAATGCGGAACTCAAAGAGCTTTTAAGACTGAATGGGGATGATTATAAATATAATTTTAAGTATGCAATTTTGGAAGTTTGCAATATGAATTTAGGAAGCGAGTATATCATTGAAAGAGAAACGCATTGGAAAGAAGTTTTGCAGACGAGAAAGTTTGGCTTAAATAAGAATTAAGGATTGTGGCGGGGTTAAAATTATGAGAAAGAACTTAAAGCCGAAAGCGTATATTTATCCGTTGCCCGTGCTGATTATTGGTACGTACGACGAAAACGGTGTGCCCAACGCCATGAATGCCGCGTGGGGTACGGTGTGCGATACGGCGCAGGTTTCCGTGTGCTTGAGTGCGGGACATAAAACCGTCCAAAACCTTTTGAAAAGTGGTGCTTTCACCCTTTCTATTGCCGATAAAAAGAACGTTGTGCCTGCCGATTACGTGGGCGTGGTTTCCGCGAATAAAGTGCCAAATAAACTCGAAAAAACAGGTTGGCATATCGTAAAGAGTGAGTTTGTCAATGCGCCTATTTTCGAAGAATTACCGCTCGTTTTGGAATGTAAACTCGTAAGCTACGATACGGAAACGGAAATTTGTATCGGGGACGTGGTGAACGTTTCGGTGGACGAGTCTATCTTGGATGAAAAGGGGAAAATTGATTTGAGTAAGTTCAAGCCCCTTTGCTATGATACGGACGGACACGGCTACTATACGCTCGGCGAAAGGGTAGGGAATGCCTTTTCCGACGGCTTGAAATTGAAATAAGGGCAAGAAAAATGCGGTTAGAGATAGAGTTTCAAGAAGCCTATAAAAGATTGGATAAGCTATGCAAGGAAATTTTTTCGAGCGAGACGGGTGTTACGGAATATATAAAACAAATGGAAAGCGCGCCCGTTGCTTATCAAAAAGCTGTGCCTACGTGGGAGAGAGATTATAAAAGCTTGAAGCATATCCGTTGGGTGCGCAATAAATTGGCGCACGAAGTCGGCGCGTTGGAAGCGGGGATTTGCACGAAAGAAGATTTGCTTTGCGCGCAGGAATTCTATAAAAGAATTATGAAAGCGGAAGATCCTTTTGCGTTGGCAAGAAAGAGCCAAGAGCCGCCCAAAAAGAAAAAACGCGCACCGTGGATCGTGCGCTTCTTCAAAGGAATTTTCAAATTTTTGAATTGGTAAAACGTTGAATAGACGAAAAACAAACCCCCTATCCTTAAAAAGGATAGGGGGTTTGTGGTGCCGCTGACCGGACTTGTTCCTTTAGCGGAGACGCCCCGCTCCGCCATTATCAATGGCGTCCTTTGCCGTCAAGTTTTCCATTATTCAAGCTCCGTAAAGCAAAGCGTTTTGCTCCCACAAAACGGCTCCCACCCACAAGTCCGGTCGGATAAGCGAAAAAAACAAAAAAGGATAACCCAACTTCGGGTTATCCTTTTTTGGTGCCGCTGACCGGACTTGAACCGGTACGAACTCTCGTTCGAGGGATTTTAAGTCCCTTGCGTCTGCCTATTCCACCACAGCGGCGTGGTGATATGGAAATTTGAATAAGAAAACTCTGCACCGTTTGGTGCAGAGTTTTTCTTGGAGGCGCCACCCGGATTTGAACCGGGGATAAGGGTTTTGCAGACCCGTGCCTTACCACTTGGCCATGGCGCCATATTTACAATGCCCTACTATTATAGCAAGGTGAAGGGGATTTGTCAAGGGGTTTTTGAAATATTTTTGATAAAATTGAAAGGCGAGAGG